>JAMPAO010000052.1:10475-14462 GCA_023667165.1 Ruminococcus sp.
AGATCCCGAGGGAGTAGCGTATACTATATCAGCCGTGGAATAATCCGACCAAACGTTGTTTACGCAGGCTCTTACAAGGAAACCTGTCTTAACGCCGTTGGTAAGACCCTTAACAGTGTAGGAGGTGCTTGAGGTGTTTGCGATAGCCTTGTATGCGCCGTTGATGTAGGTGTATACCCTGTAAGAAGCTCCGCTTACGGCGCTCCATGTAACGGTTGCCTGTCTGTCGCCCGGTGTTACCTTTGTAATAACGGGTTTAGCGGGTTTGGAAGCTCCAACGGGAGTAGCGTATACTATATCAGCCGTGGAATAATCCGACCAAACGTTGTTTACGCAGGCTCTTACAAGGAAACCTGTCTTAACGCCGTTGGTAAGACCCTTGACCGTGTAGGATGTGCTTGTGGTATTTGCAATTGCCTTGTAGGTGTTGTTGATGTAGGTGTAAACCTTGTACTGTGAAGCTCCGCTTACGGCAGACCATGTAACGGTTGCCTGTCCGTCGCCCGGTGTTACCTTAGTGATAACGGGCTTTGCGGGAGCTTCAGCAACATCGTCCTTTACACAGGCAGGAAGCGTCCAGCCGGTGTAGTAGCTCTGATCTATAATATGGTCGCCATCAGGATCGTTTTTGAGGAACGTGGCTTCGCTCTTATTGAACCAGTCGTACCATACAAAACCGTAATCCGTCTGATCCATCCATGTGGTATCGACGCAGTACCAGTTGCCGTAAAGCTTGACTCTGTTCCATGCGTGATTCTCGCTTACGACCGTTATACAGTCGATGCCGACTGCGCTGCAGAAGTAAACCATAGACATGGCATAGCCGTTGCACACGCAGCTATCGTTGCCGAGCGCTCCGGCTATAGTCTGATTGTAAGGAGCGTTCAGATCGTATGTAATGCGGCTGCAGAGAGAATCCGCTATCCATTTTTCCTTTTCAAGATCGCTGCCGAGAGTGTTGATCGTATTCATCCAAGATGTTGTTAATGCTTCGATCTTATCCGACATCGTTTTTCTTGCGGAATACTTTTGAAAATCTTCGTCTATAGCGGGAGCGATAAGAGTTTTTGCGTTATTATAACCGTAGCCTCCGATAAGGAAGAAAAACTGCGGGTTGGAGTAATATACTGCATAATATACCTGAACAGCATTGTCCCAAGTCATGCCCGACGGAACAGCCGCCGCAGATAACGCCTGGCTTGATACGTCCTTTGCAGAAGCCGCAAAGCTGTTGCATATGCTGACTAAATCGGTGTAAAGCTTTTTTTCGCTGCTGTTCATCTGCTGGTAGTAATAATTATTGCTGTGGTTATAGGCGGACGCTTTGTAGCTTGCATTGAAGTTTTCTCCGCCAAGCTCCGCTTCATTGACAAGTGAAATTGCGTTCATTTCCTCGTCGGTAAGGCATATTCCCTCTACGCCTACTTCCGGGTGCGGTATACGCGCGTTTACGGATTCGACTATGGCAAGGGCGTCGGAAAGATCCATCTGACTGTCCTTGTTCTCCTCCGTTGCTTCAAGCAGGTCAATGCCGCTTACGTCCTCATCTCCGAGGTCAAATTCGATTATCTGACCAAGCTCCGGATCGGACGGCATTTCCGTTCCGATCCCGCTTTCGGCGAAAACGCCCGCACTCATCTGCACGGCGAGCATTGCGGAAAGCAGGATCGAAGAAATGATTTTGCCTTTACTTTTTTTCATCTTTTTTCCTCCTGTTAAATATTGCGGTATCAGACGGTAAAGCCGGTTTGGGCGGTTTCATAATTTTATCATACAGTTTGCACAAAATAAACCGAAAAATTTCGTCTGAATTCCTTGTTATATTATATAACAAATATAAGCAAAAGTCAACAAATAAATGATTAAATTCTACTTATCATACAGTCTGCACAAACCGATAGGAAAAATTTGTCCGGATACCCCTGCTATATTATATAACAAATGCAAATAAAAGTCAACAATAAATAATCAAATTCTATTTTATTATGCTATGTGTACAAAACCGATCTGACGATCTCATTCCTGTGCTGTACAGTATTATGAACGGATACGATCTGCCGCCAACAATGAATAATCAAATTCTACGCAGATATCGAACCGATTTTCAAAAATTGATTTCCGCGGTAAAAAAATTCCGTCCCGCCGTGAAAAAGCGGGACGGAAAAACTGTCGGTAACGATCCTTTATGCTCGATCGGCTTTATGCCGCGTTATCGGAAAAGTCCTCGAATTCGATATATTCCATGCCGTCGGAAATATCAAAGCCGCTTTGCTTTTCCCAATTGTTCATGATCATTGAGGGGGTGACATAGACTATGCCGCGCTCGCCCCATGCTCCGTTCACATATGCGCTTACGCCGAAGCAGTATTGAACTCCGTTGGTCAGCTTTGTTATGGTAACTACAGTGCCTTGAGTAGCTCCTATATCTCTCCATTCGCCGTTGAGGTATACGGATACTTTATACTGAACTGCACCGGGTACCGTCTGCCATGAAAGGGTTGCCTGGCTGTTCCCCGCGATCGCCGTTACACTGGGTTTTGAGGAGGACTGTACCGGCGTTGCGTATACCACATCCGAGGCGGAATAATCCGACCACGCACCGTTTGAGTAGGCTCTTACAAGGAATCCGGTCTTTACGCCGTTTGTAAGACCCGTTACGGTGTAGGAAGTGCCTCTGACGCTTGCGATCATTGCATATACGCCGTTAAGATAAGTATATACGTTATACTGGCTCGCGCCGCTTACCGCCGTCCATGTGAGAGCAACGGTTCCGTTTCCGGGAACTGCCTTTGTGATAACAGGCTTTGCAACAGTGCCTGCGGGAGTGGCGTAAACGTTATCCGCTGTGGTATAGGGCGACCATGCGCCGTTTGCGTAGGCTTTAACGAGGAAGCCGGTCCTTACGCCGTTTGTAAGACCCGTAACGGTGTAGGACGTTCCCGTAACGTTAGCGATAGCCTTATATGTGTTATTGAGGTATGTGTATACCCTGTACTGAGTAGCCCCGCTTACCGCCGTCCATGTAAGGGAAACGCAGCCGTTTCCGGGAACCGCCTTTGTGATAACAGGCTTTGCAGCAGTGCCTGCGGGAGTGGCGTAAACGATATCCGCAGTGGAGTAGGGCGACCATGCGCCGTTAGCGTAGGATTTAACGAGAAATCCCGTTCTTATACCGTTTGTAAGACCGGTAACGGTGTAAGTAGTTCCCGTAACGTTAGCGATAGCCTTGTATACGCCGTTGATGTAGGTATATACCCTGTACTGTGTTGCTCCGCTTACCGCCGTCCATGTGAGCGTTACCTTGCCGTTTCCGGGGACTGCCTTTGTGATAACGGGTTTGACGGCAGCGCCTGCGGGAGTGGCGTAAACGATATCCGCAGTGGAGTAGGGCGACCATACGCCGTTGGCGTAGGATTTAACGAGGAAACCCGTTCTTATTCCGTTTGTAAGACCCGTTACGGTGTAAGTAGTTCCCGTAACGTTAGCGATAGCCTTATACGTGCCGTTGAAATAGGTGTAAACTCTGTACTGCGTTGCACCGCTTACCGCCGTCCATGTAAGCGTAACGCAGCCGTTTCCGGGAGTTGCCTTTGTAATGACAGGCTTAGCGGCAGTGCCTGCGGGAGTGGCATAAACAACGTCCGCGTCGGAATAGGGCGACCAAACGCCGTTTGCGTAGGCTTTTACAAGGAATCCCGTCCTTATTCCGTTTGTAAGACCGGTAACGGTGTAAGTAGTTCCCGTAACGTTAGCGATAGCCTTGTATACGCCGTTGATGTAGGTATATACCCTGTACTGTGTTGCTCCGCTTACCGCCGTCCATGTAAGGGAAACGCAGCCGTTTCCGGGAACCGTTTTTGTGATAACAGGCTTAGTAACAGTGCCTGCGGGAGTGGCATAAACAACGTCCGCGTCGGAATATGGCGACCATGCGCCGTTTGCGTAGGCTTTTACAAGGAATCCCGTCCTTATTCCGTTTGTAAGACC
>JAMPAO010000052.1:14562-18640 GCA_023667165.1 Ruminococcus sp.
CTGTGTTGCTCCGCTTACCGCCGTCCATGTAAGGGAAACGCAGCCGTTTCCGGGAGTTGCCTTTGTGATAACAGGCTTTCCCGCCGACGAACCGTTATAATCGCTTGTGCAGGAGGGGAGAGTCCAGCCGCTGTAATACTGATTGAATACCTGTGAGGAAATGGTATGGCTCTGTCTGCCCGAGTCGTATGTATTATCCTGCGAATGGAAAGTAGCTTCGCTCTTGTTGCACCAGATATCCCAAACGTAGCTTCCCTGATCCATCCATGTAACGTCGATCTCATACCACACGCCGCCCAGCTTGACCCTGTTCCATGCGTGGTCGGAGCTTACTACCGTGATACAGTCGATACCCGCTGCATTGCAGAGGTATACCATGGCCATAGCATAGCCGTTGCATACGCACTGACCCTGAACGAGAGCGCCCACGATGGACTGGTGATAGGTGCCGCCCGTGCTTGTATACGTTATATTATTGATAAGCTTTGTATAAATAGCCTTTTCCTTATCAATATCGGAGGAGTATTTGTTTATGTCGTTCATCCAGGTGTTGGTGATATTCTGAAGATTATTGTATGTGCTCTGCCTTACGGAAGCCATTGTGAAATCGCTGTAGACCGCAGGGGCGATGTATGAGCTGCTGTAGCTGAACGCGCTTGAAAGGAAATAGAACTGGGGATTGGAGTAATATACCGCCCAGTATACCTGCGCGAGCCTCGATGCGGAAATGCTCGAATCATAGCTGATAGTGCTGATATAGTTGCTGGTAAGGTTGCTGTTTGAATTAAGCAGGGTGTTGCAGGCGTTTACAATGTTGTTGTACAGCAGCCTTTCCGCGTTTGTCATCTGATTGTAGAAATAGTCGTTGCTGTGCTTGTAAGACGCAAGCTTTATTTTCGGTTCCGAAATACCGTCGATCACCGCATTGTCCTCGGCAACGACTGCGGCTATAGCCGACATCTTCTCCTCGGAGATATAATATCCGCGAACGCCCACCTCCGGAGGAACGATATCCTCCTCAAGCTCCTTTACTGTTTTAAGAGCATCGGCGAAAGCTATCTTGCTGTAATTGCCGTCGTCGTCCGTAACGGGCGGAAGCTCCGAAACGGCAGACTCCGGCAGAACAATATCGCCCTCGAATACTTCGGGAAGCTCAAACGAATCCGGTTTCGTTACAGCGGAGCTGTCCGCGAAAACGCTTACCGTGAACTGAAGCGTAAGAGCTGCCGACAATGCCAGAGCGGAAACGATCTTCTTGAAACTCTTTTTCATCGTTATTCCTCCTGTTTTCTTTTGCAATATCTTTTTATATAGTTATATGGCTTTCGCCTCTTCGTAAAAGGGCAAAAGCCTTGCCTTAAGCTAATTATACAGCACGCTTTGGGCAAAGTCAATTACAGTGCCGAAAAAAATTATCACAATTCGGTTAAAAATATAACAAAATGTAAAATTTAAGACAACACCGCACGCAAAGGCGTTAGCCGTTCTTTGTGCGGTGTTGCCATAAGTCAAAGCTCCGTTTGCTGTCCGTGCGTTCCGGACAGCCGGCGGAGATGTTTCGGGAGATTTCTGCGGCATTTTCCTAAAAACGACGATCCGGATCGGTATCATACCGTCTGCTTGGCGCCGAAGGTGAAGCCTTCGCCGTCGGCGTCGAGCATAACGCTGTCGCCCGCCGTTACCTCGCCGGATATGAGCTTGGCGCTGAGAAGATTTTCCACCTTTTCGGTGATGGTATGGCGCAGGCTCCGCGCTCCCTCCTCGTCCGAGCAGCTATCGGCGGTAAGGCGCTCCACGGCGGCGGGCGTGAATTCAAGGGAGATATCCATGGCGGCAGCGCGCTCTCTCAGCTCTCCCAGCAGCTTTTCGGCAAGGCGTTTGAGTTCCTCTCTGCCCAGACGTCCGAATACTATCACCTCGTCTATCCTGCCCAGCATTTCGGGTTTGAAGTGCTTTTTTATTTCCCGCATCACCTCCGACTTTATGCGCTTGTTTTCGGTATCGGTGCTGCCGTCCGAATTCCCGAAGCCGAACGCGTTCTTTTCGGCTATCTCCCTTGCGCCTATATTGGATGTAAGGATCACCACGGTGTTTGCAAAGGATATTTTTCTTCCCTGACTGTCGGTCAGCGCGCCGTCCTCCAGTATTTGCAGGAGAATATTAGATATATCGGGGTGCGCCTTTTCTATTTCGTCAAAAAGTATTACCGAGTAGGGGCGGCGTCTTACCTGTTCCGTAAGCTGTCCCCCCTCGTCGTAGCCCACATATCCCGGAGGCGAGCCGATAAGGCGGGAAACGCTGTGCTTTTCCATATATTCCGACATATCGAACCGTATAAGAGCCTTTCCCGTGTCGAAAAGTCCCGCCGCAAGCGCTTTCGCAAGCTCCGTTTTTCCCACGCCCGAGGGACCGGAAAATATAAAGGAACCTGCGGGTCTGCCCGGCTCTCTCAGTCCCGCCCTGCTTCTTCTTACGGCGTTCGCCACGGCTGTGACCGCCTCGTTCTGACCGATCACCCGCTTGTGCAGCTCATCCTCAAGTCCCAGCAGCCGCCTGCTCTCGTCTGCGGTAATGCGGCTGGCGGGTATTCCCGTCGATACCGACAGCACCTCCGCTATATCCTCCGCCGTGACCTGCGGACGGTCGCCGTCGGCTGAATTTTCTCCCGCGCCTATGGCTCCCGCAAGATTTTTTTTGCCCGTCCGTCCGCCGGAGGACATACTGCGGTCTATCATGGCGGTCAGCTCCTCCGCAAGTCCGTTAAGGCTTTTTTTGCCGCTTCTGATATGCACCTTTGAGGCGGCTTCGTCTATCAGATCTATGGCTTTGTCGGGCAGGCAGCGGTCGTTAATGTATCTCACCGACATTTCCACCGCCGCCCTGACCGCCTCGTCGGATATCCTTACCTTGTGATAATCCTCGTAGCAGCTCCGCAGACCGCTCAGTATCTCTATGCTTTCCGCGGCGGTGGGTTCGTTCACCGTTACCTGCTGGAAACGCCGTTCCAGAGCGGAATCCTTTCCGATAAACCTGCGGTATTCGTCAAAGGTGGTAGCGCCTATTATGCGCAGCTCGCCTCTTGCAAGCTGGGGTTTAAGGATATTGGCTGCGTCTATGGCTCCCTCAGCCGCCCCGGCGCCCACTATGGTATGCAGCTCGTCGATGAAGAGGATTATATTGCCGTTGTCTATTACCTCGTCTATGCACTGCTTTATCCTGTCCTCAAAATCACCCCTGTACTTTGCCCCTGCAAGCATGGAGGTAAGGTTCAGGGAAAATATATGCCTGCCTCTTATGGTGTCGGGAACGCTGCCCGATACCATTGCCATGGCTACTCCCTCCGCCACGGCGGTCTTTCCCACTCCCGCCTCGCCCACAAGGCAGGGATTGTTCTTTGTGCGCCGCGAAAGTATCCTTATAACGCGGGCGATCTCCTTTTCGCGGCAGAAAACGGGATCGCATTTGTTTTCCGCCGCAAGCACGGTCAGATCCCTGCCGTATTTGAGCAGGGTGGGCGCTTTGGTTATCGGCGGGAAATATTTTACGTCCAGTCCCGACAGACCGCGGCAGGTGCTGAGGATATTGGCGGGGGATATGCCCATATCGTTGATTATCCCCACCGCAGTGCAGCTATCCTCTCTGATAAGGGCGCTGAGCAGATGCTCCGTACCCGCAGGCTTTTCCGGAGAAGCTCCGGATATGCGGCAGGCTGCCGCGATTATCCTTGTGACGGCGGGGGTAAAGGAATCGGTATCCACCGCCGACGGTTCTCCTCTGCCTATGAGGCGGATTATTCTGCCCAGCACCTTGTCCTCGGTCACGCCGCAGGATTTGAGTATACTTGCCGAGGTGCTTCCGCTTTCCGCCGAAAGGGCAAGGAGGATATGCTCGCTCCCCACGTAGGTATGCCCCAGCTTCCCCGCCTGCAAAAAAGCCTTGTTTATGACCGTGTTTGCCTTTTTTGTAAAAAGCTCCGTATTATACATCGGTGTACACTCCTTTGATCCGTTTTAGCAAAATATCATATAGGCAATACCGCACAAAGATTGTGTGCGGTGTTGCGCAGTCAGATTTTTCG
>JAMPAO010000053.1 GCA_023667165.1 Ruminococcus sp.
GGCAGCGGCAAAAACGTATCATCTTTTAAAATAAAGGTCAGAAAATTTATAAACGACAGGTGCAAGCGGCTTTTATCGGAAAGCGATTTTATACGTTTGGCTAGTTCAAGAGCTGCGGCGGACTGGATGTACACCTTAAAGTACGATTTTACCGTTATAAATAACGGCATTGAGATACCGAGGTTTATCTTCCGCAGAGAAACAAGAGATGACGTCCGTTCCGCTCTCGGTATGGAAAATAAGTTTGTTATAGGGCATGTGGGGAGATTTGTCTACCCCAAAAACCACAGCTTTTTATTGGATATATTTAAGGAAATATACAGCCGGAATAAAAATGCGGTACTGTTTCTTGTCGGCTCCGGTTCGTTTGAGCGGGACATAAGAAAAAAAGCGGACGATCTGGGGATAGAAAATGCCGTTGTTTTTTACGGAGCCGCAAGCAATGCGGATCAATTGTATCAGGCTATGGACTGCTTTGTTTTTCCGTCGCATTTTGAAGGACTGGGTATTGCGGCGGTGGAGGCGCAGGCGGCGGGACTGAAAACCCTGTGCTCCGATACCGTACCCGCTGAGGCGCAGATAACCGATCTGCTTGAATATATGTCTTTATCCGATACCGCCGAAAAGTGGGCTGAAAAGATTCTTTCGTACAATAACGGATATAAGAGAGAGGATATGTCCGAACAAATCAAAAATGCGGGATATGATATAAATCAGTCCGCAAAACAGGTGGAGGAATTGTATTTTGGCTAAAACGACAACAGACGATATTTCAAGGTCGGAATTATTTTATCTTTTCCTTTTGATACCTTTTATCAAACCAGCCGCATATGTACTGCCGGAAGCGGTCAATCAGATTTTTTCTCTATGGATATTGGTTTCTGCGGCTGCGGCGTTTATCATGCTTTTGATAAACGGAAAGGCGAGCAGATTTATTGTCTTAATGGGACTGTTCCAGCTATCCATTGTGATCTCCACCGCTTTTAACCCCCTGTCCTATGCGGGAACGGTAAAAAGCTCGCTGACAGACGCCGTTTCAAATGTGGCAATATGCATTATAGCGGAGAACGGACTGAAAAGCTCTCCCCGAAAATTTTTGAAAATTTTTGCGGGCTACGGTATGTTTATGTGCGTTATTGCGGCGTGCACCATGCTGATCTGCTATCCCGAGGGAATGGATCAAAAGCAGTATATGGATATAAGAGGAGATGTCAACTTCTATTTTCTGGGTCACGACAATAAATCGTATTTTATTTTTATTGCGGTGCAGTGCGCTGTGATACTTTTTTCTCTTATAACATACAATAAAATTTCCGGAGCCGCCGTAATATTCAATCTTATCGTCACGGTCGCTTTTTTTCATGTAAGATCCCTGGCGGCAATGGTATGTATTTTGCTTATCTGGATATATTTGCTTATCCTGCTGAAAAAAGACGTAAGCAAGCTTCTTAATTTCAAAAATTATTATCTGGTTTTTCTTATGATTTTTCTTTTTGTGGTCGTTCTGAATACGCAGACTTTTTTTTCCGCTTTTTTTAACATTGTCCTGAAAAAAGGTATGACTATCTCGGGAAGAACGATCATATGGGAGAAAGCGTTTGCCTATATTAAAAAATCGCCTTTTATCGGTTACGGTTACGAGCCTACCAATGTTTTGATGCTCAAATTCGGGATAAATCATGTACACAATATTGTTTTGGACGTAATATACAGAAGCGGGGTGACGGGCGGGGTTATTTATGCGGCTGTGATCGTGCTGTGCGGAAAAGAGCTTATGCGATACAAAACAGAGCCTGTCGCAGCCTTTGTATCGTTTATGTTTTTTGCTTTTCTGCTTGCGGCTTCCTTTGATTATTATAACAATATCCCGTACTGTACTGCGATATACGCATTTGCCGCAAATATCAAATATCTTATAAACGCGGAAAATCCGAAAGAAAAAAGATCAAATAACCTGCAAACGGAGTAAAGCCTATGTCCCGAACGGAAAGCTCACTGAAAAATCTGTACACAGCCCTTGTCGGACAGGCAGCGGGCGTGCTTGTCAGCTTCTTTTCGAGGCGTGTTTTTATCGGTATGCTCAGCGAGGAGTATCTTGGACTCAGCGGGATATTTACCAATATCCTCACCATATTCTCCCTGGCGGAGCTTGGCGTGGGCGAAGCCATGAATTTCAGCCTGTATAAGCCTCTTGCCGAAAAAAACACGCCTCTGATAAAAAGTCTTATGAGGCTTTACAAAAAGGCGTATATCCTTATCGGCTGCACCATAGCCGTAATATCCTTTCTTTTTACCCCTTTTTACACGCTCTTTATGGATACAGTCCCCGATATAGATCACCTTACCCTTATTTACTGGCTTTTTGCCGCAAACACCGCTGTGTCCTACTTCTTTTCCTATAAAAGGGCGCTCATCATATGCGACGAGAAACGCTACATAGCCACTGTCTACCGCTACGGCTTTTATTTTGCCATGAACATAGCGCAGATCGTCATTTTGCTGCTTACGGGGAATTATCTGCTTTATCTTGCGGCTCAGGTGATATTCACCTTTGCGGAAAATGCGGGTGTGTCGGCAAAAGCGGACAGTATGTATCCTTATCTCAGGGACAGGGACGTGCTTCCCGTGCCTGCGGAGATATCGGGGGATATAAAGAAAAATATCGGCGCCATGCTTATCCACAAGGTAGGCAGTATGGTGGTGTTTTCCACCGATAACCTTATTCTGTCCAAGTTTGTGGGACTGACGTCGGTGGGAATGTACTCCAATTATTACCTTATAACCGACGCGCTTAAAAAGATAACCCGTCAGGCGTTCAACTCTGTCACCGCAAGCGTGGGCAATCTTAATGCCTCCCGTGACGAAAAGGACAGGCAAAAGCTGATAAAGACCTTTGACAGGATCTTTTTTCTTGATTTTTACATTTACGGCTTTTGCAGCTGCTGTCTGTGGTCGCTGTTCAATCCCTTTATCTCTCTTTGGCTGAAAGAGAGCCTTATATTTGACGATATGACCGTAGCTGTCATAGTTATCAACTTTTATCTGGGAGGCATAAGAGAGGCTGCCCTTACCTTCAGAACAGCCACCGGAGCGTTCTATTACGACCGCTTCAAGCCTATAGCCGAGTCGCTGATAAATATCGTTTTTTCCGTGATCCTTGCCAAGCTGATCGGAACGGCGGGGGTTTTTATCGGAACGATCGTCAGCACTTTGTCCACCTGCATATGGATAGAGCCGCTGGTGCTGTACAAATATGTGTTTAAGACAAGCTGCCGCGGGTATTTCGCGCGGCTGGCGGTATATACTCTTGTATCGGCGCTGGGCTGCGCCGTTACGGGATATGTGTGCTCGCTGATATCGTTTGGCGGCGGGGTGAGGGACTTTATTATAAAAATGCTTGTCTGCGCGGTCCTTCCCAACGTAATATTTATATGCGTTTTCGGCAGACGGGAGGAATTCGCTTATTTCAAGAGCCTTATTTTGTCAATGTTGAAAAAATTAACAAAAAAAAGGCGTTAAAACAGTGCAGTATGCATATTTTTCATTATAATTTATCAAAAAACCAAAAATGTGATTTTTTGGTTGAAAAAAAAAGCAGACAGTGATATAATAAAATGTGTAACGTTATGTAAAAGGACTGTGAGCTTGCTTTGGTTTTTTCGGATATATTGTTTCTTTATATATTTCTTCCGTGTTTTCTGATATGTTACTTTGCGGCTGACGGCAAAAGGGTCATTTCGGGACGCTTCGGAACTTTGGGTACTCTTAAAGATATCGTGCTTGTGCTGTTCTCCCTTGTTTTTTATGCCTGGGGGGAGCCGGTATGGGTGCTGCTGCTTATTTTTACCTCGGTTTTTGATTATTTTAACGGGATCTTTATAGATAAACGCAGAGGGCGGAAGTCTGCGGTGCTGGGGGTGATCCTTTCCTGCGCCGTCAACCTTTCCGTTTTGGGCGTGTTCAAGTACAGCGGAATGATAGTAAGCGGCATAAACTCGGCTTTGGATTTGCAGCTTGCGGTACCGGAATTTCATCTGCCGATAGGCATATCCTTTTATACGTTCCAGTCGCTGACGTATGTGGCGGACGTTTACAGGGGCAAGGCTAAGGCGCAGAGGTCTTATTTCAGATATCTGATGTATCTGTCCATGTTCTTTCAGCTTGTTGCGGGGCCCATTGTCCGCTACAGCACGGTGGCAAGGGAGATAGAGAGCCGTACGGTGCGGCTGTCGGAATTCTCCGACGGCATTTCGCGGCTCATTACGGGACTTGGGAAGAAAGTGCTTATAGCCAATTCCGTAGGCCAGCTCGCGGACGAGTTGCTGGGCTTTGAGAGCGCGCCGATGTCGGTTTTGGCGGCATGGGCGGGCGTGATACTTTTTTCGCTTCAGATATACTATGATTTTTCGGGATATTCCGATATGGCGATAGGTCTTGGACTTATGTGCGGCTTTCATTTTCCGGAAAACTTTGATTATCCTTATATTTCAAGATCGGCGACGGAATTCTGGCGCAGATGGCATATTTCGCTGGGTTCGTTTTTCCGCGATTATGTTTACATTCCCCTGGGGGGAAACCGCAGGCACAGGATATTCAATATTGCCGTGGTGTGGTTCTGTACCGGTCTGTGGCACGGCGCAAGCGTGAATTTTATCCTGTGGGGACTTTATTTCGGCGTTCTGCTTGTTATCGAGAAAGCGTTTCTTTTGGATCTGCTGGAGGATCTTCCCAAAATATTCGGTCATATTTACCTTATTCTGGCGGTCATCTTCGGCTGGATGATATTTTATTTTACGGATCTGACGAAGATCGCCGGATGTTTCGGCGCGATGATAGGCGCCGATGGGATCTCGGGAACGGATATTCTGACGGAATCCAAGCTGAAAGGAAGCCTTTGGCTCATAGCTGCCGCTTTGATTCTATGCGCTCCCGTTTATAAGAGCCTGTCCCGCTGGGGAGAGAGGGTGGGAAAGGCCACCAAGGGAGGATTTATTGCGGTGAGCACCGTAAAGACGGTTTTTCTCGGTCTTGTTCTTTTTGCGTCCTCCGTTTCGCTGGTGGGAGATACTTTCAACCCGTTTCTGTACTTCAGATTTTAGCCGGCGGTCTTAAAACTCAGAAAACCCGTGCCGCATATTATGTAATATTGTTTACCACAAAATAACAGAAAGGATCTGTCACGTTATGGAAGAGATAAAGGATCTGCCCCCTCTGCCGGAGGAGTATAAGTCCCCCCGCAGGAAGCTCACCCTGAAAGATCTTCTGATCATAGTTATGGGCGGGGTCATAGTCGTTTTGATAATATCCGTGATCCTGCTGTCGGTCACAGTAAAAAAGGACGCGGAATATCTGTCTGCGCAGTCGTCGAGAGTATACGAGTATTACGGGGAAAGGGACGTTATAGTCCTTGACGATCCCTCGTACGGCGATATCTGGCTCTCCGCCCTGGAAAGCGTTCCGCGGCACAGTATGGACTATAAAAACGTCAAGAAAGAAAACGGCTTCAAGAATTATTACAAGGACGGGGAAAAGGCGAGTATCACGGGCATAGACGTTTCCTATCATCAGGGCAGGATCGACTGGAACGCGGTAAAGGACGACGGGGTCGATTTTGCAATGATAAGAGTGGGCTTCAGAGGATATGAAACGGGAAAAACTCATATCGACGAGCGCTTTCACGAATACGCCGAGGGCGCGCTGAACGCAGGACTGGAGATAGGGGTGTACTTCTATTCTCAGGCGGTAACTCCCGAGGAAGCCGCCGACGAGGCGCAGATGGTGCTCAACGAAATAAAGGATTACCGCGTAATGTATCCCGTAGTATTCGACTGGGAGATAGTGGGAGAGGAAAGCGCGCGGACAAACGGCGTCACATCGGAAACGCTCAACGAATGCGCTTCCGTTTTCTGCAATACCATAGCACGAGGCGGCTACATACCCATGATATACAGCGTAAAGAGAATGGCTCTTATGAAGTTCGATCTGAGCCGTCTTGCCGGATTTGATTTCTGGCTTGCGGAGTACCGCGACGAGCCGGAATTTCCCTATGAATTTGAAATATGGCAGTATGCCTCCGACGGCAGGGTCAACGGCATAAACGGCGAGGTGGATCTTAATATGAGTCTTGTGGATTATTCCAAGGTAAGGCGTTAGGAGAGTGCGGGTATGAAGAAAATAGTTGCCATGACTACGGTATGCGCCGATATTTTTCCCGAAACGGGGGAAATATTCCCGGGAGGAGAGGCGCTGAATTTTGCCGCCGCGTGCAGCAAATACGGAGGCGGCATACAGATCGGCATTGTGGGTGCGGTGGGCGACGACGAGGCGGGAAAGGCGGCTTTGAGAGCCGCCGGTGAAAGGAATATCGACATAAGCTGTCTGCACACGGTAAAGGGCGGAGTTACCGCGAACAACAGGATATATATCGACAGCCGCGGTGACAGATATTTTAAGTCCGATTCATGGACGAACGGAGTATACGGCGATTTCAAGCTGTCCGATACCGACAGGGAGATGCTGAAAAACAGCGATCTTGTGTTTATAACTTCCTATTGCCCCAGTCTGAGTGAGGTAATACGGCTTAAAAAGGAATACGGCTTCGCTCTTGCGGTGGATTTCGACGTTCGCAGAGATTTCGGTGAAATGGAGGAGCCGGCTGCCGCCGCCGATTACTTCTTTATCAGCGGCGAGGAGAGCATTCTCGGCATTTTCAAGGCTTGGTCGGAAAAATATGACTGTGTGTTCAACGTTACCCTTGCCGAAAAGGGCAGCGTTACCTTTCATAAGGGGGTTCGCTTCGATACCGCCGCCGTCCATGCTGAGCGCGTCGTTGATACCACAGGCTGCGGCGACAGCTATCACGGGGCGTTCATCTGCTCCCATCTGACGGGGGGAGATATTCACGCGGCTATGCTGGAGGGTTCGAAAGCCGCCGCCGAAACGCTTGCTCATTTTGGCGGCATTTAATGAATGTTTTCAAAAAATTCATAAAAAATTATCAAAGCCGACCTATGACAAATAAGGAAAACTATTGCATTTTTTTGCGGAATATGGTATAATGACTTATATTTATTTATGCATGGGCAAATCTTGTTTTGGCGCGCACAGCACGTATATGCGCCGCGGAAAGGATCGTTTTGAATATGAGTAACAAGCCTAAGTGGTCACGTACCACGACCTTCAAGATATCCATGATCTATACGGTCACGGTAGCGGTTATGATATGTATAGTCGCAACGGTAAACAAGTATGTAGACATTGCAGCCGTACAGTATTTTGTTTCCTTTGCCGAGATAATTTTTTTCCTTATTGTGGCTTACATATGCAACCAGAAGACCCTCGACCGCGTGCAAAAGCTGGAGAAAAAGCTTGACTGCCTTTCCGAGGGCAAGCTGACGGCTTCGGAAAAACGCCTCGACGAGAAAAACGAGTTTGATATATTTGAAAATCTGGTGGACGATTCCATTGAGGAGATAAGCGCCATAATCGGCGATGTCGACACAGCTCTCGAGGAGCTTGCCAAGGGCAATCTCAATTACAAGCTCCCCGAAGCGTGGAACGGCGATTACAATAAGCTCAGTATAAAATACAACGAGATCACCGCAAAGCTCAGAAGCACCTTTAACGATATAGGACTTGCGTCCAATCAGGTGACCAGCGGCTCTCATCAGGTGGCGGACAGTGCGCAGAGCCTTTCGATGGGCGCTACGGAGCAGGCTGCTTCCATACAGCAGCTCACCGCTCAGATAGAGGGTATATCCAAGCAGGTAAACGACAATGCCGAGGCGGCAAAGAGAACCTCCGCCATTGTCAAGGAAACCAGCGACAGGATAGAAGAGTGCAATACCGAAATGGACAATATGCTCTCATCTATGGCTGACATAAACAACAGCAGCGAAGAGATCTCCAATATAATCAAGGTAATAGACGATATCGCTTTCCAGACAAATATCCTTGCCCTCAACGCAGCGGTTGAGGCTGCAAGAGCCGGTTCAGCCGGCAAAGGCTTTGCCGTGGTCGCCGACGAGGTAAGAAACCTTGCGGCAAAGAGCGCGGAGGCAGCCAATCAGACCACCGCTCTCATCGAAAACTCCGTATTCAATGTGCAGAAAGGCTCGGAGATCGCCACAAGAACCGCTAAGGCTCTTGAGGCTATTGTAACAAACGCTCAGCGTATAAATCAAGAGGTATTGAAGATAAGCGTGGCTTCCGAACAGCAGGCGGAGGACATTACCCATGTTACGCAGGGCGTAGAGCAGATATCCTCCGTTGTTATCAGCAACACGGCAACCGCCGAACAGTCGGCGGCGGCTTCGGAGGAGCTTACATCTCAATCCGATCTGCTTAATAATCTCATTTCTCAGTATAATATCGACAATGCAAAGGTATCATCGGGAAATTATCGTAAACCCGACGTTACCCCTACTACGTCTGCACCTAAGCCTGTTTCTTCGGGAATTAAGAAGAGCGTTCCGAAAAGCGCGCCCAAGCCTGCGGCAAAGCCGATCCAAACGGCAAAGTCCGCACCGCCGGCAAAGCCTGTTTCCGAGGCAAAACCCGTAAGCGGCGCGGTATCGGAAGCAAAGCCTGCTGTTTCTAAACCGGCTGCTCCCGCTCCCGTTAAAAAGCCGGACGCAAAGCCGTCTGCGCCGGTATCCAAGCCGACGCCCGCGCCCAATCCGGCAGCGGTTCCAAAACCTGCGGCAAAGCCTGCACCGTCAGCGGCGGCAAAATCTTCCGCTGAGGATGAACCGTTTGTACCCGTTGATTTTACAAAGGAAATACCTCAGGCGGCTGCTCCCAAGACTAAACCCGCGCACATCTATCTTGACGATGATTTTGAGAATGTAAACAGCAAATACTGATAAAATGATCTGTATGATCAGACAGGGGGCGTATAAAACGTCCCCTTTTTAACGCCGATAACGATTTGTTCTGCGGACTGATACGATAAATTTGCCGCAGCAGGGAGTGTTTTTTATGAGAACGGTTATACAAAGGGTCGCGCAGGCGAGCGTAAAGGTAGACGGTGAAACGGTAGGTGAAATAGGCAGAGGATTTCTTGTTCTTGTGGGATTTGCGGATCAAGACAGCCGTGAGGACTGCGTGAAAACGGCAAAAAAAATCGCCTCTCTCAGGATATTTTCCGATGAAAACGACAAGATCAATCTTTCATTAAAGGACGTGGGCGGCAGTATTCTGTGTATTTCCCAGTTTACCCTGTATGCCGACTGTTCCCACGGAAACCGTCCGAGCTTTGTTAATGCCGCACGTCCCGAAACGGCAAAGCCTCTTTATGATTTTTTCTGCGGCGAGCTGGCAAAATATGTCAAAACCGAAAGGGGTATTTTCGGTGCGGATATGAAAGTATCGCTGCTCAATGACGGACCGTTTACCGTAATGTTGTGATGATATTATTTTGAACGCTTTTTTATTTTTTCGCATATCCGCGTCCAAATGCTCTTTTTTTTGTCAAATTCCGCAAATGTTTCCTTGCTGTCTTTTTGCATTTTTTTAATGTCCTTTTCAAGCATGGCGATCTTTTTTTTCTCCGAGGGTGTCATTTATGAGCCGCCTCCCCGTTATTTTTCCGCAGACGGAAGCAGATACTTAAAGGAATATTCCTTGTACTGCCGCGCAAATTCCTCGTTATCGTCGCTTTTGAGAGCGTTAAGATATTGATGATTGTCGAAATTGTTGTCGTTTATCTGTATAAGGTTTACGGCGATGTTGGAGCAGTGGTCGGAGATACGCTCCAGATCGGTGAGCAGGTCGGTGAAAATAAAACCCTGCTCAATGGTACAGACCTTATCCTGCAGACGTTTTATATGGCGCGATTTCATCTCGGCGCGCAGGGTGTCCACAACCTCCTCGAGAGGCTCTACGCGCCGTGCAAGGGCAATATCCCTTTCCTGAAACGCCTTAACGGTAATATCCAGAATATCCTCCACCGCGCTGAACAGCACGTTAAGTTCCCGCTTTGCGGCGCTGGAGAATGCAAGCTCTTTTTCGTTAAGCTCCTTTGCGGTTTCGAGAATATTCACCGCATGGTCGGATATACGCTCAAAATCTCCTATGGAATGAAGAAGGTAGGATACGCTCTTGCTGTCGTCAATGGTAAGGCTGCGTCCCGAAAGCTTTACGAGATACGTGCCCGTAATATCCTCATATTTGTCAATAGTATCCTCGTTTGCTATAACCATTTCCGCCTTGCCGTCGTCAAAATTCTTTACAAGATCGAGAGCGAGGGATATGGTTATCTTTGCCAAAGAAGCCATTCTGTCGGTGACGTTTCTGCACTGCTCAACGGCAACGCCGGGGGTGCTTAAAAAACGGTCGTCCAGAAGAACGGGAGCCTCCGTTTCGTGCTTTTCATCTCTGATCGTCATATAAGCCAGCTTCTCCAGCAGATTTGTAAAGGGCAGAAGAAGCAAGGTCGTGCCTATATTGAATATTGTATGTACAATTGCAATGGAAAATCCCGTTACGGTATACTCCTTGAAAGCAAAATCCAGAGCCGCGTCAAGACTGTAATATATTACCATTGCTATAATGGTTCCGATGATATTAAAATAAAGATGGACTACCGCAACGCGCTTTGCGTTTTTGTTTGCGCCCGCCGAGGAGAGAATGGCGGTAACGCAGGTGCCGATATTCTGACCGAGGATTATGGGGAGAGCCGAGCCGAATGTGATCCTGCCGCTTTGCGACAAGGACTGGAGCATACCGATGGAAGCCGCCGAGGACTGGATGACAGCCGTAAGAAGCGCGCCCACCATAACTCCCAGGATCGGATTGGAAAAAAGCACCATGATATTTTCAAAGGATTTCGATTCGCGCAGAGGCTCAACCGCGTCGCCCATTGTGTCCATACCCGTCATAAGCAGGGCAAAGCCCACCAGAATACCGCCGATATCCTTGTTTTTTCCGTTGTTTGAGCTCATTCGCATTATTATGCCTATCAGAGCAAGGATAGGAGAGAAATTTTCCGGCTTGCAGAACTGTATAAAAAGGCTGTCCCCCTCAATTCCCGAAAGGCTCAGCAGCCATGTTGTCACCGTTGTGCCGATATTTGCGCCCATTATTACCGATATCGCCTGCGAAAGCCTCATGATGCCCGAGTTTACAAAACCCACAAGCATTACGGTAGTCGCCGAGGAGGACTGAAGGACCGCCGTTGCCAGTATTCCCAGCAGCAGCCCCTTGAAACGGTTCGAGGTGAGCTTATCGAATATGTATTCCAGCTTTCCGCCCGCTATCTTTTCCAGCTTATCGCTCATAAGGCTCATACCGTAAAGAAACACGGCAAGTCCGCCTGCCAGCTTGATGACGTTGAAGATCGACATTACTTTTTTCATCCTTTCACGGCGCGTCGGATCTGCCTGTAAAAGCTTTATCCGCCGGCAGCGCACATATATCCGCAGTCTGCGGATCCTTACATTTCATCATTCTTCCATACAAAAAAGATTATAGCACAAATCCGTGAATGGGTGATATAGCTATTGTGAAAAATAAGTAAAATTAAGGGGATCTGTAGGTATATATTACCAATTTTCGGACGACGGCTGAGATATCCGCCGTCCGTTAAGCAGCAGAGCAGACCGCTTACTGCGGCAAAGCAATATTGTTTCAAAACAAAGGCAAGAGCCATATCAAGCCTCGGACGGGGATCGGCTTTATGCTTTGCTGCGAAACGGCGGTCCGCCGCTGTTTGTCGTTTTATTTCTCGGCGTCTGCGCTTGTCTTGCCGTCCTCAATGCGCCTGTTTATAAGATCCATTCCGACTATGGTCAGGCTGAAAAGGGCAGCCGCTCCCAAAACAAAGCCGAGAAGCTGAAAAAGTACCATTAAGAATTTCTTCATAGCAGCGCCTCCGTTTATGCAAAGGGGTTTTCCGATTTATAGAGCATATTTTTCGGTTGATTAAAGGAAATGTCCTTTACTCCCAGGTATCTGAGCACTTCAAAGATAGCCTTTCCGTTGTGACCGAAAGTGACAGCTCCGTGATGGGGATATCTTTTCTCTATGAGGACATGGCGGTAAAATCTGCCCATTTCGCTGACGGCAAAAATACCTATTCCCCCGAATGATCTTGTTGCGGCGGGAAGCACTTCGCCCTGTGCCGCATACGCTGTCAGCTCCGCGTCCGCCGTGGACTGCAAACGGAAGAGAGTTATATTTGAAGGCGAAATATCACCCTCCAGCGTACCTCTTGTGATGTCCGGCTCCCTGTCGGGTTCAAGGCCCCTGTGCATAATGAGCTGATACTTCATTTCCTTGGTTTTCAGCTTGCACGAGGGAGTATTTCCGCAGTGAAAACCCATAAACACATCTGTGGGAGAGTAATCGGAGCTGTTTTTTATCTCGTTTTCGTAAATATCGGACGGCACGGTGTTGTTGATATCCAGCAAGGTAACTGCGTCGTCCGATACGCATTGACCTATATACTCGCTGACAGCGCCCCATATATCCACCTCGCAGGCGACGGGGATCCCTCTTCCCGTAAGGCGCGAGTTCACATAGCATGGTACAAAGCCGAACTGCGTCTGGAACGAGGGCCAGCATTTGTTTGCGAACACAACGTAATCCTTGCTGCCCTTGTGCTGCTCCGCCCAGTCGAGGAGGGTAAGCTCGTATTTTGCAAGACGGGGGAGTATTCCCGCCATTTTATTGCCCTCTCCCAGCTCCTTTTCCATGTCCGCTATGACGTCGGGAATGCGGCTGTCGCCCTCATGGCTGTTGTATGCCGCAAAAAGGTCAAGCTCGGAATTTTCCTCGATTTCCGCGCCGAGATCGTAAAGGCGGGCAATGGGCGCATTGCAGGCAAGAAAATCCTGCGGCCTCGGACCGAACGAGATCACTTTAAGGCGCGAAAGTCCCAATACCGCCCTCGCAACGGGGATAAAATCCTTTATCATCTGCGCGCACTGTTCGGGAGTACCCACGGGATATTCGGGTATGTAAGCCTTAACGCCTCTAAGACCCAGGTTATATGAGGCGTTGAGCATTCCGCAGAAAGCGTCCCCCCGTCCGCCGACGAGGTTATCGCCGCTTTCCTCGGCTGCGGCAATGAACATTACCGGCAGGGCGAATTTTTTTGCAAGCAAGGTTTCTGCGGTTTCCGGACCGAAATTTCCGAGATACACCGTAAGAGCGTTCACTCCCGCAGCTTTAATCTCCTCTGCGGCTTTGAGCATATCCTTTTCGCTTTCTACTGTGGTGGGACATTCATATATCTCCACTCCAGCCTCCGCGCAGGCGATGCATACCTGCGCTCTTCTTCCCGCCGAAAGGCTCGCGGGGAAGCAGTCGCGGCTGACTGCGACTATCCCGAGCTTTATTTCCGGCATATTTGACATTTTGTTCATGGGCAAGATCCTTTCTGTAAAAAAATAAAAAGATTTGTTAATACTTATATAATAACATAACATCCGGCAAATGTCAAGGGGCATTGAGATCCGCTTTGCCGCAGGCGGAATATCCTGCGGGATCCGGAATTTCTTAGGTTTCCGAGGAGATCCGATCAAATTTTTGTTTCTTTTTTACTTAACAATTTAAGGATTATCACTAATATTTCACAATAGTCTGATATATTTAAGGCAATACCGCAGCCGATTTTACGCGAAAGGGGTAATGAATTTGAATAAGTCCAAATACAGGCATGAGCTCAAGCACAGCATAAGCGGGTACGATATGGTCATGCTTACAAAAAAGCTGGAGCTTGCAGCCGTTCCCGACGAAAATATGAGGAACGGCTCGTATAAGGTCAGAAGCCTTTATTTTGACAGCTTCACCGACAGTGTGCTCAGGGACAAGCTCGACGGTATAAGCGTCAGGGAAAAATTCCGTATACGCTTTTACAATATGGATGATTCCTTTATACGGCTTGAAAAAAAGACCAAAAGGTACGGTCTGTGCTTAAAGGAAAGCGCGCCGCTTTCAAGAGAGCTGACGGAGCGGATAATACGGGGAGATACGGGATCTCCCGATGACGCCGGCGTTCCTCTTGTTACTGAGCTTTGCGTTAAAATGCTCACGGAGAGTCTGCGTCCCAAGGTGATCGTGGATTATACGAGAAGAGCGTACGTATTCCCATACGGGAATGTGCGGATCACCTTTGACAGCAGCATAACATCGTCCTACGACACGGAGAATTTCTTTGAGCGCTCCTCGGAAATACCCGCCTCGGGGGAGATCGTCATGGAAATAAAGTACGATGAATTTCTGCCCGACGTGATAGCCCAGCTTGTGCGGCAAAGCGGCAGGCAGAGCGGCTCGTTTTCCAAATACGCCGCAGCAAGATTTTTATAAAATACGACCCGAAAAGGAGAAAATAATTATGACTTTCAATGATATATTCAAATCGAGCTTTCTTGAAAAAGCGGTGAGTTTTTCGCTTCTTGACGTTATAATAGCTATGGCAGTGGCTTTCGGACTGGGACTTTTCATCTATCTTGTCTATAAAAAGACCTTCAGAGGCGTGATGTACAGCAGCTCTTTTGGGGTTTCGCTTATGGCAATGACCCTTGTTACGACACTTATAATCCTTGCCGTTACGTCAAATATAATCCTTTCCCTCGGTATGGTGGGCGCGCTGTCCATCGTCCGTTTCCGAACGGCGGTCAAGGAACCGCTGGATATAGCGTTTCTTTTCTGGGCGATCTCCGCAGGCATCGTAACCGGCGCGGGACTTATCCCTCTTGCGGTAACAGGTTCCGTTTTTATAGGCGTGATTCTTGTTATATTCGTTAACGCCAAGACCTCGGACGCGCCTTACATAGCGATCATAAGCTGCCGCGACGAAAAGGCGGAAAAGGCTGCAATGGCTATCCTCGGATCGAATACGAAAAAGCAGCTTGTAAAGTCGAAAACCGTTACATCCTCCGGTATAGAGCTTATGATAGAGGTCAAGCTTTCGGGACAGTCCACCGAGGTGTGCAATCTTCTTTCCGATACCGACGGTATATCCAAAGCCGCCCTTGTCAGCTACAACGGCGAATATATGCTGTAACGGGAGGGAAACGGCTTGATCGAAAGTAAAAAAATCAATATCATCTCTCTTGCCGCCGCAGCCGCAGTGATCGCCGCAGCGCTTCTTATGGCGGGATTTGCCGAGGGAGGATATTCATATGCTCCCGAATACTGCGAGGGTGTTTTCGGAGCGGATATCATCACCGTAGATATCGCCGCGGACGAGAGCGACTGGCAGGAAATGCTGGACAATGCCATAAATGAGGAATATATCATGGCGGACATTGTGATAAACGGCAGGAAATATTCCAAAGCGGGCATTCGTCCCAAAGGCAATAACAGCCTCCAGCAGGTGTATTCCTCCGACAGCGACAGGTACAGCTTCAAGATCAAATTCGACGAGTATATCGCCGGACAGACCTGTATGGGACTTGATATGCTGGTACTCAACGATATGCTGGGCGACGCCACCTGCATGAAAGAGTACACAGCCTTTGAAATGATGAAAGAAATGGGTATCGATACCCCCTGTTTCGGTTATGCGTATATTACCGTAAACGGCAGCGACTGGGGACTTTACTTTGCCCTGGAAGCATACAACGACAGCTATAAGCAGCGCGTTTCCGGCGACGGCGGCGGTATGCTGTACAACGTCAAGGCAGCGGGAATGGGTCAGGGCGGAGGCATGGGCGGCTCCGGCAGCGGAGGGACCTTGGAATATACCGGCGACTCTCCCGAAAGCTACGCGGCAATTTTTGAAAACGCCGTCGGCAGAAGCGCGGACGAGGAGGAACAAAGCCTTGTCATAGCCGCCGTAAAGGCGCTGAACAGCGGTACGGATATTGAAAAGTATTTCGACGTTGACGAGATACTGCGTTATCTGGCGGTTCATACCTTTACGGTAAATCTGGACAGCTACTCGTCCAATATGGCGCAGAACTATTACATCTACGAGCATAACGGCGTGATAAAGATACTTCCCTGGGACTACAATTACGCATGGGGAGCGTTCCAGAGCGGCAGCGCGTCGGATACGGTGAATTTTCCCATAGACACTCCCGTGAAAGGAGTGCAGATGTCCGAAAGACCTCTTATATCCAAGCTCTTTGAAAACGAAGAGTATTTTAACAGGTATCATGAATATCTCGGACAGCTTGCTGACAAGTATTTTTCCGACGGAAAATTCGCCGAAAAGCTCAGCAGCCTTGACGCAGTCATCGGTGAATATGTGAAAAAGGATCCGACCGCGTTTTATACCTATGATAAGTATCAGACCGCAGCGGCGGCCTTCGCGGAGCTTGGCGGTCTGCGCGCTCAAAGCGTTTTGGGGCAGCTCAACGGCACAGTGCCGAGCACCTCCGAGGCGCAGAGGACCGAGGAGGATAAGCTGGTAAGCGCGTCGGAGATAAAGCTGTCCGATCTGGGCGGCAGCGGAATGGGCGGAGAACACGGAGGCGGAAGAATGCAGGACGGAGATATGCAGGGCAGAGGAATGCCCGGACAAAACGGCGGCTTTCGTGACGGTTTCCGCGAAGACGGCGCTTTACCCGAAATGCCCGACGGAGAGCCTCCCGATTTTTCCGGCGGCTTCATTCCCGACGGTATCGAAGATACAGCCGGCGAAAGTGCAGGCAAAGCGGAAAACGACATTCAGTCCGATCCGCCTGAAAATGACGGCGGCGATCGGTTTTCCGAAAGAGCAAACAACGGCGGGATGCATACCCCGCCCGATTTCCGGGCAAACGGCGGCGGAGATACCGGTGAGGAAAAGGACGGAACGGCTGCCGTTGTGGTATCCCTTGCCGTTCTTGCAGCCGCATTGGCGGCGGTTTCCCTTGTAAAGGGCAGATTTTGATAAGGATCAACGATACGGAAAGCCGGCGCACGGTACGGCTTTCCGTTTTTTTTGAAAATATATCACCAAAAAGGCGAATTTTTCTTTACAAAACAAAAAAGATATTGTATAATTATAGCAGGAGCTTTTACAAGGAGGGCGGGAACGCTGTGAGATCGAAAATAACGAGAGCTGTCACCATGATATTTTTTGCGGCGGTCATTATCGTCAGCGCCGTCCTGATGACAAGACAGCAGGACGGGGAGGATATGGAAACGGCAAATACCATGCCCGAGGAATATCGGACAAATACCGACGTCCTGCCCGAGGAAAACGCGGAGGAAACCTCCCGCCGCTACGGCAGAGATATGGATATTGCGTCCGATACCGCCACCCGTCAGACCGAAAATGCGGAGGGCGGCGGCTCGTCCTCCGCCGTGACGGGGACGGGCTCTTCTTCCTCGGAAACAACGGCGGCGTCCGCAGCGGATACGACCGCGTCCCGCACCGTTATAACAAGCCGCGCGAGAAAGGAATACGACAGCAACAGCGTTTACATAGATATCGAAAACATCCTCCAGACGCCCGAGCTGCCCGTAGGCTGCGAGATCACGGCGCTTACCATTCTGCTGCGCCACTGCGGCTTTGACGCGGAAAAGACGGATATGGCGAAAAATTACCTTCCCACGTCGTGGGGAAACAGCAGGACCGAGGACGGCAAGGTATATAAGGACAGCTTTTTCGATTATTTTATCGGCGATCCCTTTTCCAAAGGCTACGGCTGCTTTTCTCCCGCCATTGAAAAGGCGGCGAACAAATACATATCCGACCACGGCGGGGGATATACCGTGAAAAATATCTCCGGCTGCCACCCCGACGTGCTGTATGAGTACCTTATCGCGGATATCCCCGTTATTTGCTGGGCGACAGACGGAATGATAGAGCCGGAATATTACGAAACGTGGTACGACAACGCCACGGGAGAAAAACTCGACTGGTATCTCAACGAGCATTGCTTTGTCCTTGCGGGTTTTAATATCTCCGCGTCCACAGTTACCCTTAACGACCCCATGAAAGGGATCATCGACTATAATATAGATAAATTCGAGGTAAGGTTCAAGCAGATGTATTCGCAGGCGATAGTCATTATCCCCGACAGATCATCCGTACCCGCCGTCACATCGGGAACAGCTCCCGCGGCGGAGGAGGACGAAACGTCCGCAGGCGCCGTCACGGATACGGGAAATGTATGGACAAGGACCGATACGCAGACTGCGGAAGGATCGTCCGAAACGGAAGCGCCCGTTACGGAAGCGCCCGCAGAAACGTCGGAGGAGGAAACGGAAGTCACAGCTCCCCCTGTTACGGAGGAATGGGAGAACACGGGATTTTTTACCGGAAGTTTTATCTACGACTGATATAAGAACCCATACCAATAGGCTCAACGCACGTCTTTTCGGCAATCTTTTACCGAT
>JAMPAO010000054.1 GCA_023667165.1 Ruminococcus sp.
GATTATTACGAGCAGAACGTTTCGTTTACCGATCCCTTAAATCCCGACTGCGACGGCGACGGTCTTCTTGACGGTAGGGAGATTAGGGCGGGACTTGATCCGTTAAGCGCGTCTACGGACGGGGTCACTCCAGACAGAGATATAATAAAGGACGCCTCCGTCAAGGGCAGACTGGTGACGGTCGATATCAAGGGACTGCCCCAAACAGCCACGGCAGCCGTGAACAGGCTTGACAACAACAGTATTCAGGGTACTCCGGGAATAGTGGGCGAGGTTTATGAGTTTTATTCCGACAGATCCTTTGATAGCTGCGATATCACATTTGCCTACGGCGGAGTCGATACCAGCAGCAGGGAGATAACCGAAAGCGCGCTTTCCGTTTTCAGGTTCAATTCCGACAAGCTCACCTTTGAAAAGCTGGCAAGCTCGGTGAATACCGAAAATAAATCGGTCACTGCGCAGATACAGGAAAGCGGCATATACGCCCTGTGCGATACGTCGATCCTTGAGAGCAAGAGCGAAACGAATATTTTCTTCCTCATTGACAATTCCGGCTCTATGTACCCCGAGGAGCTGTGCGCCAATTCCGAGGAGAACGACGTGGAGTTCAAGCGCCTTGACTTTGCGGTCAATCTTATTGATATGCTGGGCGTTGATGCTAACTACGGAGCGGGAGAATTTTCCGGAAATTACACCATAATCACTCCCATATCCAATAATTACGAGAGCGTTAAGCAGAGCATTTCCGATATAAGGAACAAAAATCAGATATTTTCCGGAACGGAGATTGCGGGAGCCATACTGGGCGCGGTCAACGAGTTCGGAGAGGTAAACGGAGCGGATAAAAACTATATTATCCTGCTTACGGACGGTATGCCGTCGGTCTACAATGCTCAGACGGAGCAGCAGGCTATCGATACGGCTGCGGAAAACAATATAACGATATTTACGATAGGTCTGGGAAAATACATTGATTCGCAGTATCTTTTCGATATCGCGGAAAAAACGAACGGTCAGTTTTTCCAGGCGTCCAACGCCGACGCTCTCGAAAATATCTACGAGAAGATACAGAACTTCATGTCCTACAACCAGGTCATTATTGAGGAGGAAAGCGGCAAAAAGGGTTTTATCGTGGCGGATTCCGGATTTAACGTATTAAAGGACGGTATCGGCTACAACAATTTCCGTTCCGACTTCGCTCCCAACGGCGCGGACGTGGGCATTGCGGGACTTATCCGCGATTATTACACCGGCGATCTCTCACTTTCGGAGCAGGGTTATACCACCGACGACGGCAAACAGATCGCGGGTTACGATATAAGCGGCATAGAGCTGCTGACGGACGGCAAGGCGGATCTTAACAGCGTGGAGATATCCGCTCTCAAATCCTATAACGAATATCTTTCGCGTATGGACAAATGGAACTACCGCAGCATAAAGGGCGGAGTTCTGCATTACACCGACAGCACAAGGGATTTTATCGACGGCGCGGGTCTGAAAGTCATTACGTCGCCGTATGAGTTTGAGGTTCCCGAGCAAAGCGGCTTTATGAATTTCCTGCGTACCATCACCTTTAACCGTATCAAGCCTTTTGAACAGTATGAATGCGTGCTTATCGACAGCAAAAGCTGCGAGGGCGAGGATCTTTCGGTTATGAATATGCTGCAATGGTACAGCGGTCTGGCGTTTTCCGAGGATAAATGCGATATCTACGACTTCGGCTATGAGGGAGACGCTGCCTTTGACGCTCTTATCGGCGAGCTTACTACGGGAAGTCCCGCTGTGATAACCTACGGCGGCTCGGCTATGAACGCCGTGCGCATTGCAAGGGATTCAAACAATCCCGATCTGTTCGTTATAGACGCATACGACAGCAATTCACCAGAAAGAAGCACAAGGATAACCCTTTCCAGAACTCCCGTTTACGACGGTGAGAATACGCCTTACTACCAATACACCGCATCCAGAGGAAGCGTTGAGCAGCCTTTGAGGATAATCATCTCAAAGAAGTGATCCGACAGCGGTTCTTTGGTATCTGTTACAAAATAATGTCAGACTTCTTTTGAATATTTACATATTTTTTTTCGGAATGTTACAATAGGGTGTAATTTTATTACAATCCGCTGTGAACCGTTGAAAAATATCTCCCGGTGTGATAAGGTTATGTAAAGTGGTATTTCGGTGCTGCAACAATACGAAAGGGTGATGTTCATGAAAAAGGGTCTGACTGCGGCGTTGGCGGTAATGCTTGCAATACTGTCGCTTTGCGGCTGTTCGGGAGAAAATGAGAACGGCGTAACGTCCGAGAGCGTTTCGGAAAGCGTTTCCGTTTCGGAAACGGTACTTACGGAAGCAAGCACCGAGATCCGGCAGACGGAGGAAGAGTTTAAAATATGGAAGCTGACCGATCCGGAGCTGCGTGTGCTGGTAAACAGGACTGTAGATGAAAACAGGCTTTCAAAGCTAAGTGTGGACAGCGGTACGGTCGTCAGACCGATAGGAGCCGATACCGTTCTGATCGACGTTTCATGTATCGGAAAAGCGAATTTCCGCAGATCTGCCAATGTATCCTGCACCGATCCGAAGTATTCGGAGGATTTTTACGCCGCCGCAGACAGTATGCCAAGATATACGTACTGTGATTTTACCGATTACGCCGAAAAGGCGGAAAATGATAATGTGAGATTTGTCTATGACGGCAGCGGTGATATTTTACGTATCACCTACGGCTACTCCGTGACGGATACCGTAAAATTCAACGGTTACGTCCGCCAGGAGGAGGACGGCTCTTTCAGCGTTATCATCGACCCCGCTTATATGTACGGTCTGCCCATGCTCACAAGCTTTGATACGGAGTTTGATATCAACGGCGAAAATGTGCTTATGGACTCTTTCGGATTTACCGTTCAGAAGCTGTACACCGAGGGCAAGGACGTTTTCGGCGCGGATAAGCTCTGGGATCATGAAGGGTATGTTTACGGCTCTATGAAAGTAAACAACCTAAAAGTCCTGTATGATATCTTGAACGAGGAGAGCCTTTGCAGTGCCAACGGCGTTTTTGAGTTTTCCCTTATTGAAGAGGACACTCACAAGGTGCTTGAAACCGCACTGTTTGATTACGACAGCAAGAACGGGGAGTATTCCCGCGTTTACGGTCTGCTCCTTGATAATATGGATATGTTCGCCGCCGATGACGTGGTGGGCGTAAATCTTATCGATCTTGATTTTGACGGTACTCCCGAGCTGCTTGTATCAAAGCAGATCGTTGACGTTAGTGAAGAATACCGTTATCCGAATGAATATGCCGACGTGGATATTTATTCCATTGAGGAGGATTCATTCAAATATATTGACACTCTTTACAATAACAGTACGCAGGTCTACTATAACGGCAACGTTATAGGCGTGAAAAAGGACGAGTTCGGAGGAAAAAAATGGTTTTATATGTCAAGGAAAAACCTTGATACGGGAGCGGAGGAAGAAACCGACTATCTTTTCGTTCTTAATGACAGCAGGCTTGAATATACATCCGTATTTGAGTCGTATTCAAAGGGGGATTATGAGAATGATTATTACATTTACGGAGAACCCCTTGAGTACGAGGAATACGAGGGACCGCCCAAATGGGATGACGAGGTGACCCATACTTATCACAGGTGGAAGCATATCGAAGCCGATTCGGGACTGTGGGAGCTATGGGGTTATATAAAGCAGGATTACTGCGCCGATATCTCTCCCGTGTTTTCACTGTACAGCGGCTGGATGTACAGCAAAAGCTCGTCAAACGGTGAAAAAATAGCTGTTGACAGCCGTACTATGGAATACAAGCTGGCAAATCTTGTTGACGCCTTTTATTTTGGCGAGTACGACCCCGAGGAACACAACTATCATTACGCTTTTCTGGGTGACTATGAGAAGCCGGTCATATATCTTTACCCCGAGGAAAAGACCGACGTTTCGGTAAAGCTCGCCGTAAAGGACGGCGGTCTTACCTGTTCCTATCCCGATTACCGTGACGGCTGGGATGTTACGGCTTATCCCGACGGCACTCTCATCAACAAGGCAGACGGCGAGGAATACTACTGTCTTTACTGGGAGGGCGAGGGTATCGCCGATTGGGATATGTCAAAGGGTTTTGTCGTCAAATCGGAGGACACTGCAGATTTCCTCCGGAACAAGCTCAAGGAGATTGGTCTTACTCCCCGTGAAAGCAATGAGTTTATCATATACTGGCTGCCCATACTCCGGCAAAACGAGTGCAATCTCATAACCTTTCAGACGGAGCGTTACGAAAGCAGCGCAGTTCTTGATATTACTCCGAAACCCGACAGCATTCTTCGGGTATTTATGGTATACGCTCCCTGTGACGAGGACGCGGTCGCAGAGCCGCAGGAATTTCCGACCTTTGAACGTACCGGCTTTACCGCAGTGGAATGGGGCGGGGCGGCGGTGACGCCGCAGCTGATCGTATCATAGCAGATCGATTTGTGCTTTTTCGGCTTTTGAAGAAAACCCGTTTTCTCGCAGCTTGCTTCTTAAAATCAGCTTACCCATAGCAGCCGCCGCGTTTTTATATCAAATATATTCTAATAAAGGAGAATGTTTATGTCAGCTTCTGTTGTTATTCTTGCCGCAGGCTTAAGCACGCGTTTTGAGGGAGGTGTAAAGCAGCTTACGCCCGTAGGCGAATCCGGAGAGCTTCTTATGGATTATTCCGTGTTTGACGCCGTTCACGCGGGATTCGACAAGGTGATTTTCATTATCCAAAGGGATATGGAGGAGAAGATCAGGGAAGCTGCCGGCAGCAGGATCCCCAAAAATATCAAGGTAGAGTACTGCTTTCAGGAATTGCGGGATCTGCCGTCGGGTTTCGGTCTGCCGGAAAACAGGATCTCTCCGTGGGGAACGGTTCATGCCATTTTGTCGGCAAGAAATGTTATCAACGAACCGTTTCTTATAATAAACGCCGATGATTATTACGGCAAATCAATTTACAAAAAGATGTACAGTTTCCTTACAAATCCCGAAAGAAAACAGTTTGAGCAGTGTATGGCGGGTTTTGTGCTGAAAAATACGCTCAGTTCCACCGGAAAGGTCACAAGGGGAATATGCAGCTTTGACGAAAAGGAAATGCTGGAATCCGTTACCGAAACATACAGGGTACGCAGACACGTCAGCGGACATATTTACGGCGATCTTAAGGACGGAAGTACTGTCAGGCTTAAGGACACAAGTCCCGTTTCCATGAATATGTGGGGCTTCGGTCAGGAGATGATACCGCTTCTGGAGCAGCGTTTCAAGGATTTCCTTTCCTATGCGGAAGAAAACAATGTCATTGAAAATGCGGAGTTTCCTCTACCCGACGCGGTGGATTCTCTCATAAAAAACGGTAAGATATCCGTGGACGTTATCCCCACAAGGGACAAGTGGTACGGCATGACCCACAAAGAGGATATCCACGAGATAAGAGCTGCGTTCGGCGATATGCGCAGAAAAGGCTACTATCCCGTACTGGAAAAGCAAAGATAATTCAACAAGGTACAGATCCCTCGCGTTCCTTTGCACGGGGGATCTTTTGCTGTTACAAAAATCCGTCGGAAATTTTTTGAAAATTTGTTTATTTTGACTGTATATGTCTTTTGACGCCCGAATTATAGCCATTTGCGTAATTTTTTTAGCACTCTGCGCGATAATTTGCTAAAAAAATTTGCAAAACCTCTTGACAAGTTGAAAAAATGGTGTATAATATAATTAGCACTCAAGAATTGGGAGTGCTAACACATTGACCGCAAGAGTGCTTATTCCGACGCTGACCGGTGAAATGACCCGCGAAAGGAGATGAATGCCGCTTGGACGACAGGAAACTGAAAATTCTTGCTGCCGTTGTGAACGAGTATATCCTTACAGGCGAGCCTGTGGGGTCAAAAACCATTGCGGCGCTTCCCGGCATACGGGTGTCATCCGCAACCATAAGAAACGATATGGCGATGCTTGAGCAGCTTGGATTTTTGGAGCAGCCGCACACATCTGCGGGGCGCATACCCACCTACAGCGGATATAAGCTGTATATCGAAAAGCTCATGCCCGAAAGAACGCTCAGCGATGAAGAAAAGGCTATGCTTGACAGTATTCTCGACGTGGACGTACCTAACGAGGAGGCTTTGATCGACAACGCCACGAGGGCATTGGCGGAAATAACCGACTGCGCAGCCGTGGTTTCCAGCCGTTCTCCGCAGTTTTCGGTCATAGCCAAGGTGGACGCGATCCCTACCGGAAAAAGAATGTACGTGCTGCTTATGATAACCTCGTCGGGCAACATCAAAAACAAGGTTTGCAGACTGGAGTTTGACCTCACTCATGAACAGCTTGCCTTTTTCAGCGAATATATGACCCAAAATCTCAGCGGAATGGCTGTTGAAAATCTCTCCGACGAGATGATAGAACGGCTTGCCGAAGCGATGGGCGCATATATGGTAACGCTTGCTCCGCTGATGAACGGAGTAAGAGAGCTTGCAAAGGGATTTATGCAGTCCGACGTCCATGTAAGCGGAGAAAAAAATCTTCTTACAAGAAGCGATATCGAACCGGGCGATATCATAAAATTTTTCGAGCAGAAAAACCAGTTTTCAAAGCTGCTTGACGACAGCTTCAGCGGACTGAAGGTGCTGTTCGGAGAGGACGGGGACTTCGTTATAGGCAATTCGAGCATGATAGTTTCGCCTTTCAAAAAAGGAGGCAAGACAGCGGGATCGCTGGGACTGATAGGTCCTTTAAGGCTCGATTACTCAAAGGTTATTCCGTATATCGAATATCTGACCGACAGGATAAGCGAGATCCTCAATGCATCCGCCGAGGATTTTCCCGAGATCCCGTCCATAGAGGAAAACGACCGGTATACGTGACATAATAGGCAAATACCCGAAAGGAGAATGTATAGATGGCAGAAGATATCAAGGAAGAGAACGGAGCGGCTCCCCCTGCGGAGGAACAGGAGGAGAAAGCCGAACAGCAGGATATATCCTCCGAAAACGAAAGCGGCGGGCAGACCTCAGAGGAAGAGCTTGCCTCTCGGATAGAAGCTCTTGAAAAGGAGCTTGAGGAGGAAAAGGAAAAATATCTCAGACTTGACGCGGAATATTACAATTACCGCACAAGGTCGCTGAAAGAAAAGCAGGAGGCGTACGACAACGCCCTTATAAAAGCCGTCACGGAGATACTGTCGGTGATAGACAATTTTGAACGCGCCGCGGCTGCGGAATGCTCCGACAGCAATTATAAAAAGGGCGTCGAGATGATCTTCAAGCAGTATACGGCTATAATCGAGAAGCTGGGAGTGCAGGAGATAGAGGCTCTCGGTCAGCCGTTCGACCCCAACTTCCACAATGCCGTAAGCAGCGTGACCGATGAAGAGCTGGAGGAAAATACAGTCGCGGCAGTGCTGCAAAAAGGATATATCCTCGGAAAAAAGGTTATCCGTCATGCCATGGTAACAGTGGCAAATCCGTAAAATCAATATAATGAAATCAACTGTTTTATTTTGAAAGGAGATTTAATTTATGGCAAAGATCATTGGTATCGATCTCGGTACAACAAATTCATGCGTAGCGGTTATGGAGGGCGGTTCAGCCGTTGTTATCGCCAATTCGGAGGGCGCGAGGACTACTCCCTCTGTGGTGGGTTTTACAAAAACGGGTGAAAGGCTTGTGGGACAGGTTGCAAAGCGCCAGGCTGTTACAAATGCGGAGAGAACTGTATCATCCATAAAAAGGCATATGGGCAGCGATCATAGGGTTGAGATCGACGGCAAAAAATATACTCCCCAGGAGATCTCCGCTATGATACTCCAAAAGCTTAAGGCTGACGCCGAAGCTTATTTGGGCGAAAAGGTAACTGAGGCTGTTATTACCGTACCCGCATACTTTACCGACGCTCAGCGGCAGGCTACCAAGGACGCGGGTCAGATCGCGGGACTTAACGTAAAGAGAATAATCAACGAGCCTACGGCTGCCGCTCTTTCTTACGGCATTGACAAGGAGCAGGATCAGACTGTTATGGTCTATGACTTGGGCGGCGGTACGTTCGATGTATCCATTATTGAAATGGGGGACGGCGTTCAAGAAGTAAAGGCGACTGCGGGAAACAATCATCTGGGCGGCGACGATTTCGACCAAAGGATCATCAACTGGATGGTGGAGTCCTTTAAGGCGTCCGATGGTATCGACCTTACTTCCGACAAGATGGCTATGCAAAGACTTAAAGAGGCGGCGGAGAAGTCAAAGATCGAGCTTTCTTCCACTCCTTCTTCCATGATAAATCTTCCCTATATCACCGCAGACGCTACGGGACCCAAGCATATGGAGCTTACCCTTACCAAGGCTAAGTTCGACGAGCTGACCCACGATCTGGTTGAGTCCACCATGGGACCCGTAAAGCAGGCTCTTTCAGACGCCGGACTGAACCCCTCCGATATAAACAAGGTTCTTATGGTAGGCGGTTCTTCAAGAATACCCGCCGTTCAGGACGCGGTAAAGAAGTTCATGAGCTGCGAGCCTTTTAAGGGAATCAATCCCGATGAGTGCGTCGCTTTGGGCGCCGCTCTCCAGGGAGGCGTGTTCACGGGCGATGTAACGGGCATGGTTCTCAGAGATGTTACTCCGCTGTCCCTGGGTATCGAAACGATGGGCGGCGTATGTACAAAGATGATCGAAAGAAACAAGGCTATCCCCATCAAGCACACAATGGTATTCTCCACCGCCGCCGACAATCAGACAGCGGTAGATATCAATGTGCTTCAGGGCGAGCGTGAATTTGCCAAGGACAACAAGCTCATAGGCAATTTCCGTTTGGACGGTATCGCTCCGGCTCCCAGAGGAGTTCCTCAGATAGAGGTCACATTTGATATCGACGCTAACGGTATCGTTCATGTTTCCGCCAAGGATCTGGGTACGGGCAAGGCGCAGAATATTACTATCCAGTCCTCCACAAATATGTCCAAGGAGGATATCGACAAGGCGGTAGAGGAAGCCGAGAGATATGCCGAGGAGGATAAAAAGCGCAAGGAAGAGGTAGACGTTAAAAATCAAGCCGAAAGTCTTGTATTCCAAAGCGAAAAGGCTATCGCAGATTTCGGCGATAAAGTATCCGACGCGGATAAAGCGCCCGTTCAGGCAAAGATCGAAGAGCTTAAAAAGGCTATCGAGGGCGGAAAGACCGATGAGATAAAGGCTAAGACCGACGAGCTTCAAAAGGCGGTTTATGAGATATCCTCAAAGGTTTATCAGGCTGCGGGAGCTGCGGCTCAGGCAGCGCAGGGCGGAGAGGCGCAAAGCTCCGACGGCGGCGATAACGGAGGCTCCGACGAGGGTTTCGTTGACGCGGACTTTACCGAAGCATGATAAAAGGTGCGGCGCAGCACATCACACAGGCGGAAAAAAGGGCGGAGCATATCCGCCCTATTGCCGTGAATACAGGCGTTGTGCGCCGGCACGCCATGGTATCAAGCGCGGATAGATTTTAAGGAGAGTGGAACACCTATGGCTGATAAGAGAGATTATTACGAGGTTCTGGGACTGCAAAAGGGAGCCTCGGAGGACGAAATAAAAAAGGCGTACCGCGCCTGCGTAAAAAAATATCACCCCGATCTTCACCCCGACGACAAGGAATGCGAGGAAAAGATGAAAGAGGTGAACGAGGCTTACGAATGCTTGAGCGATCCCGAAACCAAAGAAAAATACGACCGCTTCGGTCATGCGGGAGTAGATCCGAATTACGGAGGAGCGGGAGGCTTCGGAGGATTTTCCGGCTTCGGAGATATGGGAGATATCGGCGATATATTCAGCTCGTTTTTCGGCGGCGGCTTCGGCGGCAGAACGAGTAATCCCAACGCTCCCCGAAGAGGACAGGATATACAAACATATACGACTATCGATTTTATGGACGCCTGCAACGGCAAAAAGGTCGATATCAAGCTCAACCGTATGGAGGAATGTCCGGATTGTCACGGATCCGGAGCGGCTGCCGGAACGTCGGCGGATACCTGTCCCGAGTGCAGCGGAACAGGTTACGTCAAAACCGCGCAGAGAACTCCTTTGGGCATGATACCCTCGCAGCGCCCCTGTTCGCGCTGCGGAGGCAAGGGCAAGGTCATAAACAGTCCGTGCTCCAAATGTCACGGAGCAGGAAGAGTTTCTGTGGCAAAAACCGTCACTGTCACCATTCCTGCGGGAATTGACAACGATCAGACATTGCAGGTAAGGGGACAGGGTCACAGCGGAATAAACGGAGGTCCCGCAGGAGATCTCCATGTTTCGGTGGAGGTTCGCCCCGATCCGTTTTTCGAGCGCGACGGATATGATATCCGCACGGAGATACCCATTACCTTTACTCAGGCTGTTATGGGCGACGAGATAACCGTTCCCTGCATTGACGGCAAGGTAAAGTGGACTATTGCAGAGGGTACTCAATCGGGTACTACGTTCCGTCTTAAGGGCAAGGGCGTAAAGAGGCTTAACCGCTCCGACAGGGGGGATCAGTTCGTAACGGTAAACGTTGAGGTACCCAAAAACCTTAACAAGATCCAAAAGGAGCTGCTTAAAAAGTTTGACGAGAGCCTGGGAGAAAATAACTACAATAAGCGGAAAAGCTTTTTTGAAAAACTGAAAAGCGTCCTTAAAAGCGAGATATGATAAATCATGACCGCTTTTGACCGTATAAAAAAGGCAGCCGGAAACGAACGGCTGCCTTTTTGTGCGGCGAATACGTTTTTCTCCCTTGATACCGCTCTGATATCAAGGGAGAATTTATCTGTATTACGCCATAATTGCGCATATTTTATTTGAAAATGCAATGGGATCGTCTATCGGCATTCCCTCTATCAGCAGCGCCTGATCGTAAAGAATGGAGGAGTAATCGCTGAATTTGTCCTTGTCCTCGCCGTACAGCCTTTGCATAGTGCCGAATATGGCGTGATTAGGGTTGATCTCAAGGATCTTTTCCGATTTTACCTTTTCATTCTGCGGATTTTGATTAAGTATCTTCTCCATTTCAAGTGATATCTGTCCCGCGCTTGAAAGGCATACGGGGTGCGACTTCAGCTTATCGGATATCTTGACCTCCTTGACCTTGCCGTCAAGCGCCTTTGACATAAATTCAAGCATATCCTTGTTGTCCTCGGACAGCTTTTTGGTTTCCTCCTTCTGTTCCTCGGTGTCAAGTCCCAGATCGCCCTCGGAAACGCTTTTGAATTCCTTGTCGCCGTGCCGCATAAGGATTTTTACAGCAAATTCGTCCACATTGTCGGTAAGATAGAGTATCTCGTATCCCTTGTCGCGGAGCAGTTCCGTCTGGGGCAGGGAATCTATCTTCGCAACGCTGTCGCCTGCGGCGTAATAGATGTACTTCTGATCTTCTTTCATTCGGGAAACATATTCGTCGAGAGTAACGAGCTTCTTTTCAGCCGACGACGTAAACAGCAGCAGATCCTCCACTGCGTCCTTGTCCCTGCCGTAATTGTCGTACACGCCGAATTTGATCTGTATGCCGAAAGCCTTCCACAGCTTCTCGTAATCATCGCGGCTGTTGGCAAGCAGCTTTTTCAGCTCGTTTTTAATGGTTTTTTCAATGGATTTTGCGATCATTTTGAGCTGATGATCGTGCTGGAGCATTTCACGGGAAATATTCAGCGAAAGATCGGCGGAATCCACCAGTCCTCTTACAAACGAAAAATAATCCGGCAGAAGATCGGCGCACTTGTCCATGATAAGCACTCCGCTGGAATAAAGCTGAAGTCCCTTCTCAAAATCCTTTGAATAGTAATTGTAGGGAGCCTGCGAGGGTATGAACAGCAGGGAATCATAGGTGACGGTACCCTCGATTTTGGAATGAACATATTTGAGCGGATCGGAATAATCGTAGAATTTGTCCTTATAGAAATTGTTGTAATCCTCGGCTTTAAGTTCGTTTTTGTTCTTGCGCCATATAGGAACCATGCTGTTGAGGGTTTCGTTTTCGATGTATTTTTCGTATGCGCTGTCCGAGTAATCGTCATCGGCGGCGTCGGACTTCCTGCGTGATTTTTCCACGTCCATTTTTATGGGGAAACGGATATAATCGGAATATTTCTTGATAAGATCCTTGATCTTGAAGCTGTCAAGATATTCGCTGTAGGTTTCGTTCTCGGCGTCCTCTTTGAGCGTAAGGCGTATTTCCGTGCCGACCTTATCCTTGTCGCATTCTTCAATGGCGTAGCCGTCCACGCCCGAGGAACTCCACATATAAGCCTTGTCCTCTCCGTATGCCTTTGAACGAACCTCCACCCGCTTTGCGACCATGAACGCGGAGTAAAAGCCCACGCCGAACTGACCGATAATTTCAACATCCTCGCTTTTTTCGTTTTCGTTCTTGAATTTGAACGAGCCGCTGTTGGCAATGATACCGAGATTATTTTCCAGTTCCTCGGCAGTCATGCCGATACCGTTATCGGATACGGTAAGCACGCCGGCGTCCTTATCCGCGGTAATGGTTATGGCAAAATCGTCCTTGTTCATACCCACGGAATCATCGGTGAGAGATTTGAAATACAGCTTGTCTATGGCGTCGCTGGCGTTTGAGATAAGCTCTCGCAGGAAGATCTCCTTGTGTGTGTAGATGGAATTGATCATCATGTCCAGAAGACGCTTGGATTCAGCCTGAAATTCTTTTGTCTGAGCCATAAAAACACTTCCTTATATTAAATATCTGCACTTTAGGGTTACAAGTGTTAGCACTCTACGTGTTTGAGTGCTAAATTCAGTATATACCAATTGCGGCTAAAAATCAAGGGGATTTAGGATTTTTTACATTTTATTAACATTTTGGCGGCAGACGGGGCGGGACAGTATTTATGAGTTAAAAAAACGCATTATCCGCATTTGTTTGACAGCGGCAGCGGAGATTTCCAAACCGTTCCCTAAAAAAATACACAAATTTCCCTAAGAAAATTGTATAAAACAGCTTGCAATTTTCAACGGGATATAGTATAATAAAAAAGGTAAATTGTCTGCAACACAAACGATAAAGGAATGATAAATAATATGCCGAGAACTAAAACAGAGGGCGCTGCCAATAAGTCGGTCACGGGCAGAAAGCTGCCCGGCAGAAAACAGACCGAGGACGATATTTTCGCGCTCGATATCGGAACACGCAACGTCGTGGGAATTATCGGACGTATGGATGACGGCGTTTTCATCGTAAACGAAGCGGTGTCCATACCCCACAGGCGCAGGGATATGCTTGACGGTCAGATAGAGGATATCGGCGGAACGGCATATATTGTAAACAGGGTCAAGGAGGAGCTTGAGGATCTTACCGGAATAAGCCTTTCAAGAGTAGCCATCGCAGCCGCGGGACGTGCGCTGAAAACAAAGCGGTCCTCCGTGGAGAACGATATCGAGGGCAAGGACAAGATCAACGAAACCATGCTCAAAGCCTTGGAGCTGGAGGCGGTTTCGGCGGCTCAGGCGGAGCTTGACAAGGAAAATTACGAATCAAACATAAACTTCTACTGCGTGGGACATACGGTCATAAATTATAAGCTGGACGATTACCCGATAAGAAGCCTGCTGGGTCATAAGGGCAAAAAAGCGTCGGTAGAGCTTATTGCCGCGTTTCTTCCCAGTATCGTTGTCGAAAGCCTCTACACGGTGATGGATATGAACGGCCTTGAGGTCGCAAGCCTCACCCTTGAGCCTATTGCCGCCATGAACGTTATAATACCTCCCGATGTAAGGCTGATAAATATCGCCCTTGTCGATATAGGCGCAGGTACGACGGATATCGCCATTTCCCAGAGCGGCAGCATAGTCGCGTATGCTATGGCGACGACCGCGGGCGACGAAATAACAGAGGATATCATAAGAAAATATCTGGTTGATTTTGATACTGCGGAAAACATGAAAATGGCTACTCCCGGAGAGGATATCGACTTTACCGATATTCTAGGTTTTGAGCATACCATACATTCCGCCGAATTTTATCAGAGCCTGTTCCCCGTTGTCCAGCAGCTTGCCGATACTATCGCGGATAATATTATAGAAGCAAACGGAGGCGCTCCCGCAGCGGTGTTCCTTGTAGGCGGCGGAAGCCTTATCCCGGATCTGCCGGCGCTTGTGTCGGAAAAGCTCCAGATACCGGAAAACAGGGTGGCCATAGGGGGGCAGAGCTGTCCGAAAAATATTGATATAGGCGACGCAAACGTGCTGGGTCCCGAATTCGTCACGCCTATCGGAATAGGAATAACCGCAACGCTGCAAACAGGTTATGATTTCTCTCAGGTGATCCTTAACGGAAACAAGATACGCATTTTCGATACAAAGGCTGTTACAGCGGCGGATCTGCTTATAAACGCAGGCTTCAAGACCTCGCAGATAATAGGACGCTCTGGAAGAGGACTTACCTTTACCCTCAACGGAGAAAAGCAGACTCTTAAGGGAGAAACGTCGCTTCCCGCTCAGATAACCGTAAACGGTCTGCCGGTGACTCTTGAATATACCATAAAGCAGGGCGATGTGATAGACTTCACTCCCGCCACTATGGGAATGAACGCGTCAGTTTGCATTTCCGACCTTGCGGGAGAGGTGTTCTCCAAAAAGATCACTATTGACGGAGAGGAGTACAGCTTCGGCAATATCGCCCGCGTCAACGACAATAATGTAACGGGCGATTACAGCGTGCAGAATTACGACGTTATCACGGTCGATGTTATCGAAACGCTGGGCGACCTTATGATCTCTCTTCCTTTTGACTGCCGCAATCTCGCTTTCTACAAGGGGGACAAGGTGATAAGGGCGGATTATGTGCTTAATGAGAATGACTCCTTTATCACGAGAGATAGACGGGAGGTAAAAAACACCGCTCAGAATATAGCAAAAGAGATAGCCGAAAGGGATGAAAAGAGCCGGCGTTCAGCAAGCCTTACTTCAAATATGGCTCCCGTAGGCGAAAGCCGCTTCACCGCGCCAGTTTCGGATATTCCCGAGCCTGCGGCGGTACATACATCCTTTGCTCCCCGAACCGATAATCCGGAAAGAGCTTCAAATACATCCGACAGGCTTTCAAGAACGGTCTACAGAGGCGAAACGGCAGTTGCACCGGCGCCTGTCAATACCTCGAATATCATTCCGGAACCCGAACCTGTTCCCGTTCCGATCACCGTACCGGACGCTCCCGTCAAAGCGGAAGAGCCTATACAGACGATCCAGCCGATGCAGCCCATACAGCAGGAGCATTCCGAGCCGCAGCCGTCAAAGGAACCGTTCAAGAACGGCGGTATGATGGTATTTCTCAACGATATCCCCACAGCCTTGGAGCCGCGTGCCGACGGAGCGCAGCATGAATTTCTGGAGCTTATGGCGCTTGCCGATATCGACATAGGCAATCCGCCGTCCAGCGGAAAAATGGTTTTGACCCTTAACGGTCAGAATGCCAGCTTTATGGACGTGCTTCACGAAGGGGACCGCATAGTTATAAAGTGGGATGAATAAATTACGAATATACGTTTTCCAAGCTGTACGGTGCGGAAATACGACAGCCGAAAGGCGGGAAACAGATCAAAAGGAGATCTGTTTCCCGCCTTTCTTTTTGTTTTTTGATGCGGGGAGCGATAACACGCACTTAAAAAAAATGCATATTCCGAACCGCAGAGGAATAAAATGTACAAATGCAGGAAAGGAAGAAAGCAATGGATAATACAACCGTTTTAAAATATTTTTCCGGAGATATACATAAGGCATTGTCCGCCTTGGATGGGAATATCCGCGAGATACGCATGAGAGCGGAATCACCGCTGGCGGTCACTTTGCCCGACAGATACGTCTATGTACGTCCCGACGGCATGATAACACTTAGCGGAGCAAACGCCGTAAGAGTGACCTCCGAGGATATAAAGCGAACCTTTGAGGCAATATGCCGCTATTCCGTTCATAGCTGTCAGGACAAGATAAACAAAGGCTTTATAACTGTTGCGGGAGGACACAGGGCAGGCATATGCGGCACGGCGGTCTATTCCGCTGACAATAAAATAGTAAATATCAAGCATATCTGCGCGATAAATTTTCGTATAGCGGGGGAGGTATTCGGAGCGGCGGACGATATCATGAACCGCTGCATGAATAACAGTCTGCACAGTATTCTTATTTTCGGACCTCCCTGCTCGGGAAAAACCACCGTTCTCAGAGATCTGTGCCGCCGTGTGGGCGATAAATATCCCGTTTCCCTTATGGACGAGCGTGGGGAGCTTGCCGCAGTAAGCGGGATCATACCATACTGTCATGTGGGTGAGAACACCGATATATTCAGCGGGTATTCCAAATACGACGGTATATCCTCGGCAGTTCGTTCTATGGCGCCTGTAATGATATTCTGCGATGAAATAGGCTCGGAGGAGGATATAAAGGCGCTCCTGCTTGCACGGACAAGCGGTGTAAAAGCGGCTGCGACCGTCCACTGCGGCAGTCCGGGCAGTCTTATGCGGTCGTTCGGGGGCAGGCTGTTTGAAAGCGGATTATTCGATTACGCGGCATTTGCCGATCTGAAAAGATCCGTGAAAATATATACGGCAAAGGAAATGATGAAATTTACGGAGGAGGACAGATCTCATGATTAAAGGACTGGGGGTAATAATTTTACTTTTGATGTCGGCGCTTACAGGATGCTTGGCGGCAGGCGGGCTGAGAAAACGGCTGAAAGCGTTGAGGCAGCTCCGCGCAATGCTTGAGGCTCTCAGGCTTATGATACGCTACGAGGCTCTGGAGGCGGAGCAGATAGCCGCCCGTCTTGCGGACGATGAAACTCTTGACGAGCTTAAATTTCTCATTTCCTTAAAGGAATATTCGGAAAAAGCCTTTGAAACGGGAGAGGAAACCTTTGCGCAGATATGGAAAAGAGCGGTAGATGACGCTCCCGGCAGCTTTTCGGAGGAGGACGCGGATCTCATTGTCAGGATAGGCGCCAATATAGGCGTTAGCGACTGCGAGGGACAGCTTGCCGCTTTGACCCTTGCCTGCGCCGAAAATGAAAGGCTCATAGCCGAGGCGCAGGAGCAGTATCATGCAAAAGGACGGCTCTACAGGGCGCTCGGAGCGGTTGCGGGAGCGGTCATAGCGGTAATCGCGGTGTGATATTGAATCAGGGCATAAAATTAACCGCACAGTTTGAGAAAAGAGGCAAGAAGCAAGATGTAAGAGGTTTCAAGCCTGCGGCTTTAGTCTGTGCTGGGATAATTCCCGTTATTATCGGCACTCTCTATTCGCTGTGACGTGCCGCTTGCGGAAAGGAAGAAAATTAAAATGGATATAGAACTCATCTTCAAGGTGGCGGGAATAGGGATAATCGTATCTGTGCTGAACATTCTCCTTAAAAAGGCAGAAAGGGACGAGCAGGCGCTTATGGTAACTCTTGCTGGACTTGTGGTGGTGCTGATGCTGATGATCGACCGCATATCACAACTGTTTGACGCAGTCCGTGATACGTTTGGTATATAGCCGTGTCGGGGGAGAAGCTGGCGCTGATATCGGGAGTGTGCATATTTGCGGCGGCAATGTGCAGACTTTTTGACAGCGGCGCAAAGGAATATTCCGTAATGATAAAAACTGCCGCTGCCGCTGCCATAGCCGCAGCCGTGCTTGCGGGAATAGTACCGGTTCTGGATCGCATCGAGCAGATGTACGCCCGAACGGGAGGCGACAGCGCATACTTTACCGTGCTGCTCAAAAGTCTTGGGATATGCTTTCTCACGGGACTTGCCGCCGACATATGCAGGGACAGCGGAGAAAG
>JAMPAO010000055.1 GCA_023667165.1 Ruminococcus sp.
CGGAATGGCGGCTCTTACTACGGATAAGAACGGTATCGCGATCACAAAAGGCTCGAATTTTTCCGATTTTTGCATGAAATATACGCGGCGCGCCCTGTTCGGGCATATCAAATGCGAAAAGTGCGACAAAACAGGAGCGGAGATCACGCTCAAAAACGGCAAGCCGTGTTCCTATTACTGCCACGCGGGTCTGGTGGACTTCGCCGCGCCCATTATGGCAAACGGCAAAATGGTGGGCGGCTTTATCGGCGGTCAGGTCTTGACGGAACCGCCGGATCTCGATAAATTTGCCGCTATTGCCGCTGATCTGAAGATACCCAAGAACGAATATCTGGAGGCTGTTAAAAAGGTAAGGATAGTCGACAAGCAAACCGTTGACAAGGCAGCGCATTTTCTGTATATACTCTGCGACGTCCTTTCAAATATTACATTCCGAAGCTATGAGCTGCACAAAAGCAACATAGAGATAGAAAAGGCGGCGCATATCAAATCCGATTTTCTCGCAAACATGAGCCACGAGATACGCACGCCCATGAACGCTGTTCTGGGTATGGCTGATCTGGCTTTGAGAGAGGATATGTCCGACGCCGCAAGAGATTACATAAAAACCATAAAGACCTCGAGCAAGACGCTGCTGGTCATCATCAACGATATCCTTGATTTTTCAAAGATAGAATCGGGAAAAATGGAGATAAACGAAGTGGTTTACGAGCCTCTGTCGGAAATAAACGACCTTGCGGGGATAGCTTACAGCCGCATCGGCGACAAGGACATAGAGTTTACCATGGACGTTGCTCCGGATATGCCGCAGAATCTGTACGGCGACAATGTGCGCATTCATCAGATAATACTGAATCTTCTTACAAACGGCATAAAGTTTACAAGACACGGTCAGGTACACCTGGAAATGAAATGGGAAAAGACCGACGAGGACACTGCTCTCATAAAGGTTTCCGTGACCGATACGGGAATAGGAATAAAGAAAGAAAATCTGAACAAGCTGTTTAATTCGTTTCAGCAGGTGGACAGCAAGAGAAACCGCAATATCGAGGGCACGGGTCTGGGTCTTGCCATCAGCAAGGAGCTTCTCAGGCTCATGAACGGTACGATATCGGTGGAGAGCGAATACGAAAAGGGCAGCAGATTTTTCTTCGAGGTGCCTCAGAAGATCATCGACGGCGCGCCTTCGATCCCCAAGCCCGACAAAAAGGTTTCCGCCGCTATCCTGGTGGGCAGCAAATATGTCAAGGATCAGCTTATATCCGATCTTAAATGGATAGACGCCGATTACATAGACCTGAGCGCCGAGGGGTCGATGGAGGAAAGCAGCTTCGATTATCTGATATTCGACAAGGTATCCGCAAGCCAGCCGGTAAAGGATTTTCTGAGAAGCAATCCAAATGTCAAGAGCATTCTTATCGACGATTACGGAAATACGAAGGATCCCAATATGCCGAATACCGCCGTTCTGAGCAAGCCGGTTTATTCTCTCGGTCTGTACAACGCCATGGGTATTGTCAATTACACTCTGGGCATAGATACGGATGATAAGGACGGATTCGTTTTCACAGCGCCTGACGCCAAGGTGCTTATTGTGGACGATAACAGGATCAATCTGACGGTGGCTTCGGGACTTCTCGAGCCGCTGGAAATGCAGATAGATCTGGCAAACAGCGCTGCGGAAGCTATCGATATGATCCAAAGGGTGCAGTACGATATGGTATTTATGGATCACATGATGCCCGAGGTGGACGGAGTGGAAACCACCCGTATCATCAGACGGATGATCCCCAGCTACAACGACGTGCCCATTATCGCGCTGACCGCCAACGCGGCGGGCGGCGCCAAGGATATGTTCATAAGAGAGGGCATGAACGACTTCGTTTCCAAACCCATCGAGGTAAAGACCATTACGGCAAAGATAAGGCAGTGGCTGCCGCAGGAAAAAATAATTCCCGTGGAGAAAAAGGACAGGGAGGCTGCGGCTCCCGCGGAAAAGGATCCCGTAATGAGCATAAAGGAGCTTGACGTAAGATCGGCTGTGTCCCTGCTCGGAAGCGAATCGCTGTTCAAGACCGTACTGAAGGAATACTATATGTCCATCGACAAAAAGTCAAGGGTCATTCAAGAACACAAGGACGCCATGCGGTGGAGAGATTACACGGTGGAGGTCCATTCTCTCAAAAGCACTTCAAAGCAGATCGGCGCGGATTTTGTTTCGCTGCTGGCTGCCGAGCTTGAACAGGCGGGCAACGAAAGAGATATCAATCTTATTATGTTCAAGACGGATAAGCTGCTGGAGGAGTACAGGAAATTCAAGGCTATACTTGCGCCTTATTTCCCCGACTGCGAGATAATCGGCGGTCAGACGCCTCCGGACAATGAGAAAACAAAGGAGCTGCTGAAACGGTTCAAGCTGTCCATCGCTTTGGAGAATTTCGACACGCTCCAGATAGACGAGGTGCTGGAGGAAATGTCCGGATATGCTTACGTTTCGCCGGAGAGCGGCTATTTTGTGTCACTCAGAGATTGCGCGGAGGTGGGAGATCTGGACGGATGCTTCGAGATAATAGAAAAATGGAACGAGTTTATCGGCGGGTAGAACGGTATGCCGAAAAATATTCCGGAAGGCTCCTCTTCCGGAATATTTTGTTTTTTTGTCCGAAAATTTAATTTATGCTTGAAAAAAGTTTATAAATATGCTACAATATTATTAGCCGGGGGTGATGAGCGTTGAAGCTGGTAACAAGCGTTAAAAATTTTTCCATCAGAAATCAGATGGTGTCAATGTTTCTCATCGTTATCCTGCCTATGTTTGCGGCAAGTATAATATTGCTGTTGAATATGCGGAGCATAGTAAAAAATTCCGCCATGGACACGGCTCTGCGCACCACGGACAGCATTAAGCTGCGCATTACGGATATCGTGGATTCCACGGAAAATATCGCGGATAATCTGTCTTCGGCGGCGGGCGCTGCGGAGGCGATAAAGAACGGCTTGTTTTCGCAGAACGGCTACAGCGGCTTTTACGGTGGCGGGCAGGAAACGGACTATATCCGTTTTATGCCGCAGATATATACGATATTTTCATATACGGAGGAAAACGGCAAGGATTACAATATGAAAAGACCCGATCCCGACAATGACAACGGCTGGTATAAAAAAGCTCTGTTGTCGCCCGATACGCCGGTGTGGGACGTGGTGAGGGATCCGGACGACGGTATGTTCCGCCTTAGCTGCATAAAATGCGTCAGACTCGGAGGCATTACGCTGGGAACGGTAGTTATAATGATATCCGACGCGTGGATAGAAAGGCTTGTTCCGGAGGACAGCAGCATAATACTGTCCGTCAACAGGGGTTCGGTATATTACAGCAGCTACAGCGACGTGGCTGCGGGGGACGTTATAGATCCGGGCGAGGAATTTATGGTTTCCTCCGTGCGCAAGACCTATGACAACGGTCTGGGTTACATAAAAGGATATACGGCCTTGAACAATTTTTATGATAATTTCCCGTTTCAGATAATCATGATAATGCCCAGAAATACCGTCAATTCGGATATCGACAGGGTGTCCGTGGTTTACGGCGGCTACTGTGCGCTGATGATAATACTTTCGATGTTTATTATCATACTCTTTACAAGCGTTTTTTCAAGGCGTATCACTTTGCTGAGCGATAAAATGCATTCCGTGGCTACGGGTGATTTTGAGATAGAATTCAACGACACGGGCGCCGATGAGATAGCCGACCTTTACAGGGATATGCGGCAGATGATCGACAGTATGCGTTCCATGATGGACGACGTTTACACCGCCAGAATACAAAACGAGGCGTTCAAATTCGATCAGATGCAGGCGGAATTCAAGGCTCTTTCAAGTCAGATAAACCCTCATTTTTTATATAATACCCTCGAAACCATCAGAATGAAAGCCTATTGCAACAACGACAGAGAAACCGCCGATCTTGTAAAAAAGCTGGGCAAATTTATGAGGCGGTGTCTTGAATTTAAGGATACGGAGGTCACTCTCCACTCGGAGCTGGAGTTTACGAGCAGCTACCTTGAGCTTCAGTCGGCAAGATTCGGCGAAAGGATATCCTACAGCATATACTGCGAGGTCGACAAGGATTACACCGTCCTGCCGCTGCTTATCCAGCCGGTGGTGGAGAATGCTTTCGTTCACGGAATAGAGAGCAGCAAAGCCAACGGCAGGATAGATATAAGGATATATTATCACGGCGAGGCTGTGATCGCGGACGTGACGGACAACGGCTGCGGCATGACCGGCGAAAAGCTTGAGGAGCTTAGGGAAAAGCTGAAGGTAAGCGACACCTCGTCGGGAAAAAGCATCGGTCTTACCAATGTGAACAAGCGAATAAAAATGTACCATGGCGAGGAATACGGTCTTACCGTGAAAACAAAGCTCGGTCAGGGAACTACGATAAGGATAACTCTTCCGAGATATAAAAGCTCCGGAAATTCTCTTTCGGCGGGAAGCGTATAACGGCGGAAAGTCATTTTGCTTGCTGTTTACGTATGCTTTGAGATAATTCATTGCTTTGCTATAGCTATAATAGGGGAGGCGGATCAATTTATGTTTAAGGTTCTGCTTGTGGACGACGAGGCAAATCTGCGCCAGGGTGTGAGAATGATGATCCCGTGGGACGATATTGACTGCGAGGTCATAGGGGAGGCCGAGGACGGCGACGACGGACTGTCCAAAATAATGACGCTGAGTCCGGATATCGTTATCGCGGACGTTAAGATGCCCGGAAAGACGGGCATTGAAATGACGGAGGCTGCCAAGGCTCTCGGCTTTAAGGGAAAGGTCATAATCCTTTCGGGATATTCGGACTTTTCTTACGCAAAGACGGCTATTTCTCTCGGCGTGGAGAATTTTATACTGAAACCCGTGGACGAAAACGAGCTTATCGAGGCGGTAAAAACGGCGGGTGAAAAGATCAAACGGGAACGGGAACGCCGTTACAGGCAGGAGGCGGGCAGGGAATATCTCAACGAGCAGCTTGTAAAGGGACTGTTTGCGGGAGATCCGATGCAGATAGCGGAGGTCATGGGAAAATACAGCTTTCCTTGCTACTGCGCAGCCATTGTGATATGCGACAGATCCGCACAGCTTAGAGGGGAGATATACAGGCAGATCCGCAGGCACTTTGAGGCTGTCAGCGATGTGGACATAGTTTCGGTGGACATAAGCGGGGCTCTCGGTATCCTCTTTAAGGGCTGGACCTGCTCCGAGGCTGCGGAAACTCTCGAAAAGCTGCGTTCCGGCTCGGAGGAAAGTATTTTCATTGCCTGCGGTCAGACTGCCGAAAATCCTACGGAGATATACAAGTCCTACGCGTCGGCGGAGGGACTGATCAAAAACCGGTTCATTTTCCGCCACTGCGGCATTGTTTATCCCGATATGCTCGAAACGGGAAAACAGAACGGCGATACGGATCATGCAGGCAGGATATACGCATACATGGAGATCAACGACACGGAAAAGCTGAGTAAGGTAATTGACGCTTTTATGCAGTCTATGCTTACCGCCGACAATACTCCCGAAAAGGCCAAGATCGCGTGCATAAATCTTGTAAGGGACGTGCGTTCGAGATTTAACAGGAGCGTGGCTGACAAAAAGCCGGAGGACTATATCACGGACGGATTTATTTCCGGACTGGGAGATATGGACAGCCTGTGGGAAATGCTCGAGGCTGTGAGAAATAAATTCAAGGAGGTATCAGACAGCTATTTCGGAAAAACCACCAAAAGCACCATGGAACGGGTCGTACAGTATGTGAGAGCCAATTACAACCAAGAGCTGAGGCTGGAAATGCTGGCGGGAATATTCGGATACAACAGCGCATATCTGGGCAAGGTGTTTCATCAGTACACCGGAGAGAATTTTAACAATTACATTGACGAGATACGCATTTCCGAGGCTAAACGGCTGCTGGAAAGCGAGGAATACAAGGTTTACGAGGTGGCGGAAATGGTGGGATACTCGAACATAAATTATTTCCATAACAAGTTTAAGAAATATGTGGGTATGAGTCCTCTCAGCTACAAGAAAAACAAAGGGGGGAAGGGATAGGTATATATTATTTTACATATTGGTATGTTTATTTTATATTTCAAAATGATCCTGTACTGTGATATCATAAATATGTATGCATATGTTACCGGATATTTTATAAATTTAATGAATTATTTGCGAAAGGACAGTGTGAAATGTATAAGATCGTCAGAAAAAAGGAGCTTAATCCCACAGTGACCCTTATGGATATCGAAGCTCCCGCAGTTGCCAAAAAAGCGGAGCCGGGTCAGTTCATCATTCTCCGCACCGATGAAATGGGCGAGAGAATACCCCTTACCGTGGCGGATTACGACAGGGAAAAGGGTACGGTCACTATCATTTTCCAGATAGTGGGAGCTACTACCGAAAAGCTGAACCATATGAACGAGGGGGACTGCTTGCAGGATTTTGCGGGACCTTTGGGAAGAGCCACTCATACGGAGGGACTTAAAAAGGTAGCTGTTGTGGGCGGCGGCGTTGGCTGCGCTATTGCATATCCCGTGGCAAAGAAGCTCCACAGCATAGGCTGCGAGGTGCATTCCATAGTAGGCTTCAGAAATAAGGATCTTGTGATACTGGAGGATGAATTCAATGCCTGTTCGGATAAGCTGTGCATGATGACCGACGACGGCTCCTACGGTACAAAGGGACTTGTTACAAACGCTCTCAAGGAGCTTATCGACAGCGGCGAAAAGTATGACGAGGTCATTGCCATAGGTCCGCTGATAATGATGAAGTTTGTGGCTGCCACCACAAAGGAATACGGCATTAAGACTGTGGTTTCAATGAACCCCATAATGATAGACGGCACGGGTATGTGCGGCGGCTGCCGGCTTACGGTGGGCGGCGAAACAAAATTTGCCTGCGTCGACGGTCCGGAATTTGACGGCCATCTGGTGGACTTTGACGAGGCTATGGACAGAGGCGCTATGTACAAGCCTTTCGAGAGAAGAAAACACGAAGAAATATGCAAGCTGTTCAAGGAGGTAAAGTGATATGCCTAATATGTCCTTAAAAAAGAATCCTATGCCCTCTCAGGAGCCCGATGTGAGAAACGGAAACTTTCTGGAGGTCGCTCTGGGATATACGGCTGAAACGGCAATTGACGAGGCGCAGAGGTGCCTTAACTGCAAGAATATGCCCTGCGTCAGCGGATGTCCCGTAAATATTGACATACCCGGATTTATAAAGGAAATAGCAAAGGGCAATTTTGAGGACGCTTACGGCGTTATCGCAAGATCCAGCTCTCTGCCGGCGGTATGCGGACGGGTATGCCCTCAGGAAACGCAATGCGAGGGAAAGTGCGTAAGAGGAATAAAGGGCGAGCCTGTTGCCATAGGCAGACTGGAGAGGTTCGCGGCGGATTTCCACAACGGCAATTTCAAGGGAGAGCCTGAAAAGCCGGCTTCCAACGGCAGACGCGTGGCTGTTATCGGCGCGGGTCCCGCTGGTCTTACCTGTGCGGGCGATCTGGCTAAGAAAGGCTACGAGGTCACGGTATTTGAGGCTCTGCACTTGGCGGGCGGAGTTCTGGTATACGGCATTCCCGAATTCAGACTTCCAAAAAGCATTGTCGGGCGTGAGATAGACGGATTAAAGGCTATCGGCGTACATATCGAAACAAACACTATCATAGGCAAGACGCTTACGATAGACGAGCTTTTCGAGGACGGCTTCGAGGCTGTGTTTATAGGCACGGGCGCGGGACTTCCGAGATTTATGAATATCCCGGGAGAAAATCTGAAGGGCGTTTATTCGGCTAACGAGTTCCTCACAAGGGTAAACCTTATGAAAGCGTATAAACCCGACAGCGATACGCCGGTAAAGGAGAACAGGAAAGTTGCGGTGGTCGGCGGCGGAAACGTTGCCATGGACGCCGCAAGATGCGCCAAGCGTTTGGGCGCGGAAGAAGTCTACATCGTATACCGCAGAAGCGAGAACGAGCTGCCCGCAAGAGCGGAGGAGATCGAACACGCTAAGGAAGAGGGAATCATATTCAAGACCCTTACCAATCCCACGGAAGTGCTTGGAGATGAAAACGGCTTTGTAAAAGGCATCAAATGCGTTTCAATGGAGCTGGGCGAACCTGACGAATCGGGACGCAGACGTCCTGTAGTCAAAGAGGGTTCGGAGCATGAGATAGAGGCAGACTGCGTGGTAATGTCTATCGGTACATCGCCGAATCCGCTTATCAGAAACACTACGGAGGGACTGGAAACTAACCGCCACGGCTGCATAGTCACCGGGGACGAAAGCGGTCTTACCTCGAGAGAGGGTGTTTATGCCGGAGGCGACGCCGTTACGGGCGCGGCTACGGTAATACTTGCAATGGGAGCGGGCAAATCTGCGGCTGCAGCTATTGACGAGTATCTGATGAATAAGTAAGGTTTTATGTTTGCTGTATCCGCTGTTTGTTTGGCGGGTACGGCAAATTCATATGGGGGACGGGTATGAAAGCTAAGGAAAAGACAAGGATAGGAAAAATACAGGTCATTCTTTTCCTGTTCATAATGTTTCCCCTTTTTTCTCTTATGATAGTCCGCGGGTTAGGACTTGAGGATCATATGACGGGGAGAGAGGGACTGCTTAATATTATAATTATATTGTCTTTCAAGGAGATATATAACATTGCCGTTATCGGCTGCTGTATTATGCTTGCGGTAAGGGCAGCAAAGGGGATAATAACAAGCAGGGGAGATATGAAAAATCCGGTCGTTTCTTTTGCGGCGGCGGTATTCCTCATAGCTGCTCTTATGTTTACGGGGATAACCGTATATCACAGCAGATTTAATATACAGAAAGACCGAAGTGAAGCATTCGGCGACATAGGTCTGCTGCTGTGCTGCATTTCCGACGCTTTTACAGGCAATTACAGGGAGATCTCCATATATAATGCATATTTTGACATTGAAAGGCATACGACCTCCATGGGCAGGGCGGGAACGTCCTTTCATTATGAATATGTGATAAGGGGATATGATAACAGTCCTTTGTCAAGGCGGGTGCTTGACGCGCAGATAGGCGAAGCGGACCGGAATGAACTTAAAGGTATAATTCCGGCAGAAACGGAAACGAGGGTCACGGTTTACGAAAGGTCAGGTTTTATACGCAGTATTGAGCCGACTGTCTGCCTGACCGAATATGAGGGATATTCTTATCTTTACACGCTGACATATGAGGATGGGATCGTTACCCGAAGCAGCAGAGAGGAGGAAGCGAGAAGCTTATGCCTGTGCGGATTTAGGGACGGTGAATGCAGGGACATAACCAAGGCGGAGTTTATGATAAACGCGGAGAACAGCACAGCTTTTGACTGTTATGCGCCGGAGATATGCCTGTATGCATGGATAGACGGGAAATACGAGAGAGTCAGCAATATTATACGCAGAGAGGAGCGGGGAACGGGATGAAAAGGTATGTTATAGGAAGCAACGACGCAGGTCAGAGAGTTGATAAATTCATTTCAAAGGCTGCTCCTAATCTGCCCCGGGGTATGATGTACAAGGGCATAAGGACTAAGAATATCAAGCTCAACCGCAAAAGGTGCGAGATATCCGCACGGCTTGCGGAGGGGGATATACTGGAGCTGTATCTTCCCGATGAGTTTTTCGGGGAGGGCAGGGGAGAGTATGACTTTCTTAAAGCTCCCGCAGATATAAGCGTTGTGTACGAGGACGAAAATATACTGCTGATAGATAAGAAAAACGGTCTTGTTGTTCATGAGGATAACGAGGGGACGGCAGACACTCTTGTAAGCCGAATGAAGCATTATCTTTACAATAAGGGGGAGTATGATCCCGAAAATGAGAACAGCTTCGTACCGTCCCTTTGCAACCGCCTTGACAGAAATACGGGGGGGATAGTCATAGCGGCGAAAAACGCGGAGGCTTTGCGGATACTCAATCAAAAGATAAAGGATCGGGAGATCGAAAAAAAATATCTTTGCATTACCGCGGGGACGCCGCCCAAAAGAGAGGATACTCTTACCCACTATCTTTTCAAGGACAGCAAAACCAACACAGTCATAGTTTCGGACAGAAAAACCAAGGAGAACAGGACGATTATCACAAAATACAGGGTAATCAAGTCGGACGGTGCATTGTCTTTGACGGAGATAGAGCTGATGACGGGACGGACGCATCAGATAAGAGCGCATATGGCTTATATCGGCTGCCCTCTTCTGGGGGACGGCAAGTACGGCAGCGAGAGGATAAACAGACAGTACGGAGTAAAGACTCAAGCGCTTTACTCCTACAAGCTGAAATTTTCCTTTAAGACAGACAGCGGCATATTAGCCTATCTGAACGGCAGAGAGTTTACTGTCGGTGACGTTTGGTTCAAGGATAAATTTGTTAAATGAGATGAACTTAGATATGCATTTCAGGCGGGATTTGTTAAGGATAAACAAATTGTATATGTTGACATTTGTTCATAAATTATATATTGAATATGGCAGCTAATGTGAGTATAATAAATGTTAGACGTCTAACCGATAGATGTCTAACATTTTTTTGCGGGGTGGATCACATGGCTGAAGAAGAATGTGAGTGCAGAGATATTTGCGGAGGCGATCACCTTGGAAGATATATAAACCATCTTTCAAAGCTGATAAGATATACCGGCAACGCTTATCTTGCCAAAAAAGGCTTTTCGGTGACGGGTACGCAGGTCAGAGTACTGGGATTTATACGTTTCGGCAGCGAGGGCGGAAAATGCGTTTATCAAAGGGACATCGAAAGCGAGTTTAAGATAAAGCGTTCTTCGGTGACAAGCATTCTTGCCAATCTGGAAAAGGACGGGTACATCGAAAGGATCGTGGACGACTGCGACGCGAGAACGAAAAAGGTAATGCTCACCGAAAAGGGCAGACAGATAAACAGAGCCATGACGGAGAACATACAAAGAATGGAGGACGCCGTTTCCTCGGACATGACCACTCAGGAGCGGCAGATGTTTATCAGCCTTATAAAAAGAGCTATAAATAATGTGGAGAACTCGGGACTTCTTTGCGCTCAGGAGGATCCGGAAAAGCAGATACAAAAAAACAGCGGTTTGTGACATATATCGATTGTCAAAAGCCGTTATTACATATATATCAACAAAAAGGAGTTTGAGGCTTATGATCAAGAAGCTGCTGTCATGCGTGGGCGAGTATAAGAAATACGCAATAGCAACGCCGCTGGTTATGGTCGGCGAGGTGCTTATGGAGGTTCTTATCCCCCTTGTTATGGCAAAGATAGTTGATGTGGGAATAGGGAATAAGGACGTGAGCTATACTGTGAAAATGGGTCTGCTTATGGCAGGCATGGCTCTGTTATCCCTTGCCTGCGGCGCGCTGGGAGGAAAATTTGCCGCTAAGGCGGGAATGGGTTTTGCAAAGAATGTGCGAAAAAAGCTGTTCGACAAGGTGCAGGATTTTTCCTTTGCAAATGTGGATAAGTTCTCCACATCTTCGCTTGTTACAAGGCTTACCACCGACGTTACGAACGTTCAGAACACCTTTATGATGATGCTGAGAATGGCGGTGCGTTCGCCCTTTATGCTCATCTTCGCTCTTATTATGGCAATATCCATAAATTCGGAGCTGGCGGTGGTGTTTTTGGCGGCTATACCCGTACTGGGCATTTCCATGGGTCTTATTACCACAAAGGCGTTCCCGAGATTTGAAAAGATGCTGGAAAAATACGACGCGCTCAATTCGAGAGTGCAGGAAAATCTTGTGGGCATAAGAGTTGTCAAGGCTTTTGTAAGAGAAAAGTTCGAGGGCGAAAAGTTCGTGGCTTCCGCCGACGATGTAAGGGCGGCTCAGGTACGGGCGGAAAAGATCGTTATAATGGGTCAGCCGATCATGCAGATAACAATGTATGTGTGCATTGTGGCGGTGCTTTATTTCGGCGGAAACATGGTCATGGACGGAAAGTTCATGATAGGCGAGCTGTCCAGCTTTATAAGCTACGTTACACAGATACTTATGTCCCTAATGATGCTTTCAATGATATTCGTTATGACCACCATTTCTTTGGCTTCAATGCACAGAATAGTGGAGGTATTCGACGAGGTCCCCGATATAGGCGACGAGAATGCCGACGGAAACGTTATGCCCAATGACGGCAGCATTGTCTTTGACAATGTTTCTTTCAGCTATGCAAAGGACAAGGATAATCTGACGCTCAAAAACATCAGCCTTGATATCAAATCGGGTGAAACTATCGGTATTATCGGCGGTACGGGTTCCGCCAAAACCACCTTGGTGCAGCTCATTCCCAGACTTTACGATGTTATGGACGGAAGCATTACCGTAGGAGGTCACGACGTCAGGGAATACAAGCTGGATAACCTTAGAAACGAAGTTGCTATGGTGCTTCAGAAGAACGTGCTGTTTTCGGGGACTATCAAGGATAACCTTAAATGGGGAAACGAAAACGCGTCGGACGAGGAGATAGAACGCGCTTGCCGTCAGGCTCAGGCTCACGATTTTATTATTGGATTTCCCGACGGATATGACACCGATATGGGCCAGGGAGGCGTAAACGTTTCCGGTGGTCAGAAGCAGAGGCTTTGTATCGCAAGGGCGCTGCTGAAAAAGCCAAAGATAGTTATTCTCGACGATTCCACCAGCGCGGTGGATACGGCTACGGACGCAAAGATCCGCAGCGCGTTCAAGGAGGAGCTGGCGGATACCACCACCATCATAATTGCTCAGAGAATATCCTCCGTTTCGGAAGCCGACCGGATCATCGTTTTGGAGGACGGAGAGATAAACGCTTTCGATACTCATGACAATCTTCTTAAAAACAACGCGATATACCGCGAGGTATATCAGTCACAGCAGAAAGGAGCTGAAGAATAATGCCTCCTCGCAGACCAAAGGGAGCTATGCAGAAGCCCCAAAACGCGGGCGCCGCGTTTAAGCGCGTACTGGGATATATGTCGGAATACAAGGCGCTTCTTGTCGTTGTCGTGGTTCTTGTTATCACAAGCTCTATGGCTAACGTTATCGGCACTACCTTTTTGCAGGTGATAATCGACGACTATCTCACGCCTCTTATAAACGAGAGGGACGATGGGGTATACAGCGGCTTTATTTTTACCCTTGTAAAAATGCTTGCGGTATACGGACTTGGGGCGCTGTCCACATTCGGATATGCCCGCATAATGCTCAACGTTTCCACAAAGACGCTTTTTAAGATAAGGACAGAGCTGTTTACTCACATGGAAACGCTGCCCATAAAGTATTTCGACACACACACACACGGCGACATCATGAGCCGTTACACGAACGATATCGACACTATCAGAGAGATGATGTCAAACTCCATTGCAAGCTTTATTTCCTCGGCAGTGACGGTGGTAAGCGTGTTCGTGATGATGGTATACTATAGCTGGCAGCTTACTTTGCTTACGCTTTTCATGCTGGGCGTGGTGCTTTTGGTTACAGGAAAGATCGCCATGAACAGCGGAAAATATTTCAAGGAGCAGCAGAAAGCTTTGGGTGCGGTCAACGGATATATCGAGGAAATGATCGACGGTCAGAAGGTAGTCAAGGTATTCGTTCATGAAAAGAAATCCATTGAGGAATTTGACCGTTTAAACGAGGAGCTTTGTTCGGCTGCCACAAACGCCAATATATTCGCCAATATCCTCGGCCCCGTAAACAACAATTTGGCTCATATACAGTATGCTCTTACAGCGGTTGCGGGAGCGGTTCTTGCCATTAACGGCGTTCACTCATTCAGCGGCGTTATTACGGTAGGTACGGTCATTGCGTTTTTGCAGTACACAAGAAACTTCACAATGCCCATTTCACAGGTATCGCAGCAGTTTAACTCGGTTCTGTCGGCTCTTGCGGGTGCGGAGCGTATATTCAACCTTATCGACGAGCCGTCGGAGGTGGACGACGGGTACGTTACACTTGTAAACGCGGAGATAGACGGAAAGGGCAATATCAAGGAAAGTGAAAAGCGAACAGGTCTTTGGGCGTGGAAGCACCCTCATCAGGCGGACGGAAGCGTTACCTACACAAAGGTCGAGGGCAAAGTGGAGTTCGACGACGTTACCTTCGGCTATGAAGAGAACAAGACCGTACTCAACGGAATTTCACTTTACGCAAAGCCGGGACAGAAGATCGCTTTCGTAGGCTCGACCGGTGCGGGAAAGACGACCATTACAAACCTTATAAACCGTTTTTACGATGTTCCCGACGGAAAGATCAGATATGACGGCATAAACATCAATAAAATAAAGAAAGACGATCTGAGGCGTTCGCTGTCCATGGTGCTTCAGGATACGCACTTATTTACAGGCACGGTAATGGAAAATATCCGCTACGGCAAGCTGGACGCCTCGGACGAGGACGTTAAGCGCGCCGCAAGGCTTGCAAATGCCGACTTTTTTATCAGTCACCTGCCGGAGGGATACAATACCATGCTTACCTCCGACGGAGCAAACCTTTCCCAGGGTCAAAGGCAGCTTCTTGCCATTGCCAGAGCGGCGGTCGCGGATCCTCCCGTGCTTATTCTTGACGAGGCTACGTCTTCCATTGACACAAGAACGGAGGCTCTGATCGAGAAGGGTATGGACAGTCTTATGGAAGGCAGAACGGTTTTTGTTATCGCTCACAGGCTTTCCACTGTCCGCAATTCAAATGCCATAATGGTGCTGGAGCTTGGCAATATCATAGAAAGAGGCGACCACGACAAGCTCATTGCCGACAAGGGCAAATATTATCAGCTTTACACCGGTATGTTCGAGCTTAGCTGATTTGATAAATATTAAAAATATCCCTGTAAGGAGTAGTTTCTTTACAGGGATGTTCTTATATCGGGCGGCAAATCGGTGTCATCGGTATTTTCTTGATCCCTTTACAGGGGAAATGGTTACAAATAAGTTACAAGAATAAAATATTTGTGAAATGCCTTGCAGGAAAAGGGGGAATATGGTATAATTAAAAGGTATGAAATATTGCAATGAGGTGCTTTGTTGGTAATTCTTGGAATTGACCCGGGATATGCTATAGTGGGTTACGGCGTTCTGGGTTACGATAATTATAAGTTTACGCCTATGGGTTACGGTGCGATCACCACCGAGGCAGGCGTTAAGTTCAATCTGCGGCTGTTGGATATTTACAATGATATGAGTACGCTCCTTAACAGGTACAAGCCCGACGCGGTGAGCATTGAAAAGCTGTTTTTCAACACCAATCAGAAAACGGGCATCGACGTCGCTCAGGCAAGAGGGGTCATTGTGCTGGCTGTTACGGAATGCGGCATACCTGTTTACGAATATACGCCGCTTCAGGTCAAACAGTCGGTGGTAGGCTACGGCAGGGCGGAAAAAAAACAGGTCATGGAGATGACGAGGAGTATTCTCGGACTGGGAAGCATACCTAAACCCGACGACGCTGCGGATGCTCTTGCTTTGGCTATATGCCACGGTCACTGCTCGGCTGCCTTAAAGATAATGTAAAGGAAGTTTTGTTATGATATACAGCGTAAGGGGAAGTCTGATACATAAGGAAGCCGGTCTTGCGGTGGTAGAATGCGGCGGAGTGGGTTACGGCTGCCGTACTACCTATAACACGCTTTCTTATTTGGGAAGTATAGGTGAAGAGGTCACATTGTTTACCTATCTGCACGTCAGAGAGGACGGGATAGAGCTTTTCGGCTTTCGCGACAGGCAGGAGCTTGGGTGCTTCAAGATGCTGCTGAGCGTTTCGGGTGTGGGTCCCAAGGCTGCGCTGTCGATCCTTTCGGACATAGATCCGAATAACTTTGCATTGGCGGTGGCTACGGGGGACTACAAGCAGCTTACGAAAAGCAAGGGCGTGGGTCCCAAAATGGCGCAGAGGATAGTGCTGGAGCTTAAGGATAAGATCTCGAAGGAGCATATGAATTTTGCGGGCGCTCCCGTTCCGGCTCCGGCGGGAGCAGGGTTCGTTTCGGGAGGCGCTGCGGCGGAGGCTGCGGACGCTTTGATGGTGCTGGGATATTCAAGAGGCGAAGCGGAGGAAGCGGTTTCCGTTCTCGATCCCGCCTTGGGAGCGGAGGAGCTTATAAGGCAATCTCTCAAAAGTCTTGCAAAATTTAAGTAAGGATTGATATTTATGCTGATTTATCCGAATTACAAAAAATCTATTGTCAATGTTATCTCGTCCGTGAAAAAATATTACAGGATAAACACCGACGTGCCCTCTCTTGACAAGCTTGACGGAGTGCTTAGCCGTATGTACAAAAACGTTGTGCTTATTGTGCTTTGCGGCGTCGGAGAGAATATGCTGAGGGATGCGCTGAAGCCAAACGACATACTTATAAAAAATATGACCGACTCGCTGACCTCGGTTTGTCCGTCATATTCGGAGGCGGCGGACGTAAGCAGTCTTACGGGACTTACTCCGGCGGAACACGGCAGACTGGGACAGACCATGTTTTTCAAGGAGCTTTGCAGAACGGTGGATCTGTATACCAATCTCGATCCGTATTCGGGTCAGCCTGTTTCGGTGGCTAATGCGGCTGATTTTCTCATGCCCTATGAGAATGTTTTCGGGGATATTGCCGATTCCATTATCGGGGGAGTGCAGCCTTTTTCGATCTCCACTCCCGATTACAGGATAGCCGAAAACAAGAGCTATCACAAGACGGCGGACAACCCCAGGAGAATGTTCGAGCTTATAAAGAAAATAGCCGAAACGGATCAGAATACATTTACCTTTGTAAGATGGAGCGCGCCCAAAGCCGCCGCCGCCGCTTACGGCTGCAAAAGCGAAGAAGTGACGAATATCATCAGAGATATTAACGATACGGCGGCGGGACTTGCGAAGAGCCTTACGGACACGGTGCTTATTGTTACGTCAAATCACGGTATGACGGACATTTCCGAGGAGATAATGCTTAACCTCAGATACGACCTGTGCGACTGTCTTATTATGCCTCCCACGTTCGGAAAGAGAACGGTGAACTTCTTTGTAAAATATGACAGGAGAAGCGATTTTGAGCGGCTGTTCAACCAGGAATTCGCCGAGGATTTCATGCTGATGTCAAGGGCGGAGATACTGCGCAAGCAGATTTTCGGCACGGGGAGATGTATCCCGAAAATATACGATTTTCTGGGAGATTACTGCGCGTTGGCCATCAGCGACAAGTCGATGAGGTTCCGCGCTCTCAATGAAAAGCACCGCACGCCTCATAAGGCGTCCTGCGGAGGTATCACCTCGGACGAGATGTGTCTGCCGTTAAGCGTTATCGCCACAAAGCAGACGTCAAAGTGGAAGGTGCCGTTTTTTGAAAACATTACCCCGAAAAATTTTGAGAATGAATAATTTTTGATAAAATTTGTGGAAAAAGAGGGGCAATTGCATATTATATTAGAGCAAAGCATGATATTAAGAGCCTGTTCAGTATCTCGGCGTGTGCGGATTTTCAAGCATAATTTTGCCGAGAACAAGGAAAAACGACGCAGAAATACTTGATGTATTTC
>JAMPAO010000056.1 GCA_023667165.1 Ruminococcus sp.
CCGAAACAATAACGGTATCAATCATAGTAACGGCAATTTCGTGTTTCTCTTGAACTGTAAGCTCGTCCCAACGGTTCATAGGTTCGGTAAGCGGTTCGGCATTGATTTCCTTATGCTTTCTCGCCTTAGTCCGCAGTTCCTTATTACGGCGTCAATCCTGCCACGGGTCGCCCGAAAAAGCTTACGCGCTACGGTAAAACCGCAAAAGAAGCAAAGGATAAGCTACAGCTTGCGGTAGCTGAACTCACCACGGGAACGGTGCTTGAAAACTCAAATATGACGTTGGAGCAATGGCTGACTAAGTGGCTTGAGGTCTACAGCAAGCCGAACACGAAGCAGTCCACATTTATCTCCTATGAGGGGTATGTCCGAGGGCATATTATTCCCAAAATCGGCAAGCTGAAATTATCACAGCTTAACGCAGAGATTTTGCAGGACTTTTTCAATCGTCAGTACGAAAGCGGCAGGGTAGACGGAAAAGGCGGGGTAAGCGCGAAAACACTCCGAAATATGCGGAATATGTTCCATTACGCTCTGCAGCAGGCTTGCGACAATAACCTTGTGCAGAAAAATTATATCGAACAGGTCAAGCTGCCGAAAGTCCCGCAAAAGGAAATGCGTGTGCTTGACGATTACGAACAGTTTCAGCTTTGCACCGAGCTTGCTAAAACCGAGGAACGGTTTGGAATAGGCGTATACATAGCCTTGCACACGGGTTTGCGGATAGGGGAAATATGCGGACTTCATTGGGACGATATTGACCTTTCCTCCGATGTTGGGACAGTAAAAGTCCGACGAACGCTCGGGCGGCTTATGAAGTACCCCGACAGAAACGGAAATCAAAAATAGGGAGAAGCCTCAACCGAAATTGTTGAAACTCCCCCAAAAAGTCAGAAGTCTGTGAGAGATATTCCCATTGACGAGAGCGTGTGCAAAACCTTGCGGGCGTACCGAAACAAGATTTTTGAGGAACGGACAAAGTGTACGGAGGTCTACGACCAAACGGGATATGTTCTGTGTACCGAGATAGGGACGCACATTGAACCGAGTACCCTTGCAGACACGTACAAGCGTATTCTCGCGGACGCGGGGATAAAAAGCGCGAATTTCCACTCACTTCGGCACACCTTTGCCACAAACGCGATAAAACTGGGCATAGACCCCAAAACCGTCAGCGAGCTTTTAGGTCACGCGGACGTCAGCGTAACTCTCAACCGTTACGCACATTCATTTGACGAGCAAAAGCGGCAGGCTATGAAAAAAATCGCCGCACACCTTGGTACTTGATTTGTACCGTATTCTGTACCGAATATCCGGCTTTGTACCGATTTTTTCTTCGGTTATCTCAATTCTTATGAAAATTCTTTTGATGTGCCTTTCGGCGCAATTCAAATTCTATACCGTCATTTTTACCGTCAAACGGGATTTCTTATGATTTGTCAGAAAATAACAAATCCCGCAAACTACGTGTTTACGGGATTTATTTTGGTTGCGGAGGCAGGATTTGAACCTACGACCGATAGATTTAATTAAAGAAGCCAAAAGCAAAGCGGTCGGTTACAATTATGGTAAACCTTAGAAATAAAACTTTTGTAGGGACGGAGTTTTCACGCCCGAATATATGTGACAGTGGAACGGAAAACCTGTCCCAACAAAATTTGCACTTTTATTTATAGTATTGCTACTGTTATATGTTCAAAAGATGGTCGCGGGTAGAAATAATTGATACCCGTGTTGTATGTTGTTCTATTACTAAAATGAATTGCGCATTATCAACTATTTAAAACTATAACCCAAAAGATACATATAGTTAATATTCAAAAAATCAATAAAACTATTGCTTTTTGTCAAAATTTATGATATAATGTTATAAGTAATCGAAATGTAATAAAAATATGTAAATTTTGGGATACTGATTATCGCAAAAAGATTACAAAAAATTAATCTAAGGATTTTTGTCGAATGAAATATTAAATTTTAGTGAAAGAACGGTGACTTAGTGATGAAAAGTTTTGAACAGTTAAAAATAGATTTTGATAGCAAAAATAAAAACGCAACGGAGATAGATTGCATCCTTCCAGTTCATCTTACATATGGCAAAAAGGAAAAGAAGCTATTAAAAAAAGATGGTACTTATAATGAACAATTTTATAAATGGGAGTTTTTGGAATCGTTTGTAGGGGCAGGATTATGTTCTAAAGATTATATTGGTGTTGAAGTACAATTCCCTAAGGGCAATAAAAATTCTTCTTTAATAAAAATGGATGGGGCAATTTTTGATGATAAATCATGGTTTGAACATTATAAATCACTTTATTCCCAAAAAGACGACTCTAGATGGGATGAATTAAATTGGTTAAAAGAACATCTGATTTGTGCAATTGAATTCAAAAAGGAAAACAGTAAAAATGTAAAAGCTGTCTTTTCCAGTCAACTAAAGACATATATGAATGAATCTTCAAAAGATTATGTTTTTGGGATTTTGTATGATGAAGGTAGATTATACCTTTTTAAAGCTTTTGGCAAAAAATACTATAGATTAAGTGATGAATTTAATATAGAAAACAATGGCGATTTTGAGCCTACTTTTGATGTTCCTGATGCATATGAAAATTTGTTAAGTTTTGATGAAATGATAAAATACGGAAATAAAAAAAATACATTAGATTATTCAGGACGCAACTTAAACGATTTAAATGCTATTTCAAAAACCGATTCAAGACGACTAAATGATGCTTTATATCAAATTTTACATACAATGGATAAATGTGGTCTTGTTAATCAAAGAGGATATAATATTTTAATTCAATTATTGGCATTAAAGATTTATGATGAAAAAAAGAATAAGGACAATTTGCAATACTATATTAATTCTACTGAAAGCAACTACAAAAAAATTTCAGATGACGGCATTCAAGATTTTTAGATAGAATCGAGAAAATTAGGACTGCAGCAAAAACCTCTTATCAGAAAATATTACATGAAAATTTTTTTAATAGTAAAGTTGAGAATCAAGTAAAGGTTGTAATACAGATAGTAAAGCAATTCCAAAATTATAGCTTTATTAAATCTAGTAAAAGTAATTTATATCAATTAGTATTTTACAGATTTGCATCTAAATTTAGTAAGGCAGATAATGCACAGTTTATAACGCCTTTACAAATAATAGACTTTATAGTAGATATGGTAAATCCTAAGCACAATGAAAGTATAATTGATCCAACAGTTGGTATTGCTGATTTTCTTTCAATATCATATGTAAAATCTGATGGGAAATTAGATGATAATAATTTATATGGATTAGATATTGATGAAGATATGGTTAAACTCGCAACACTTAATATGCTTCTTAATGGTGACGGAAATGCTACAATTGAAGTACAAAGTGATAATTTAGGTTCTATAAACACGAAATTTGATGATAAGGGAAAACTGATTCAGCTTATTCCTAAAACTGATAAAAAGGAACATAACTATAATGGCAATTGGGATAATAGGGTTGATGGAAAGTATATAAAAAAGTTTGACATTGTGCTTACAAATCCACCTTTTGGTGAAGCTCGCTCGTGGATTCCTACTGATACAGAAAAGGGGATTGCAGAATGTTACGAATTATGGAATAGATATGCACAAACTAAAATTGATTTAGGCGTTATTTTCTTAGAAAATGCTGTTCGTATCTTAAAAATTAATGGAAGGATGGCTATTGTTTTATCTAATTCTATAGCTTCTATTGATTCACATAAAGAAGTTCGCAAATGGCTCTATGAAAATATGAGAATTGTTGCTATGATAGATTTACCTGCAAATGTTTTTGCAGAAGCGGGAGTATCTCCTACTATAATATTTGCATATAAACCTGAAAAAGAAGATTTAAAAAAACTTGTTTTTAATAATTATCAAGTGTTTTCTAAGGAAATAAAAAAAGTTGGGTATGAAGTTAAGACAAAAAATAAAGTTAAATTTTTTGAAACGCAATATAAAATTGATCCTATTTCTTTTGAAAAGGAAATAAATGATGACGGAACTGCTAAAATTGATGAAGAATTTACTGAAACAATAGAAGAGTTCAGACAATGGTGCAATACTCAAGAGGATACATTGAAAAAATTATTCTTACAAAGTTAATTTTGTATATGGAGGTTAAACGTTATGACAAATAAATATATTAACGTACCATTATTTACTACTATTAATAAAATCATTTCACAAAATTACACATTATCGGCGACACAATACAAAAAACTTTGCATAAAGAACAATAATGTACAAGCTGTTTCACGCTTTCTAGATAGAGAATTGACTCGCTTGGATTTGGGTAGTGAGGTAGGTAGTGAAAATTATGTAGAAAATTCTGAATATTTATTTATTAAAACAAAAGCGTTACAACCAGATTCGTTTTTGATTGATGATAGCAAAGATGCCATGGAAAGAATTTCTCCTAAAGCGTTTTACAAAATGAATTTAAAACGAGGCGATATTATTATTTCAAAGGACAGCAATGTAGGTGAAATTGCAATTCTTGATAAAAATTATCTAAATGCAACTCTTTGCGGTGGAATTTATCGATTACCCATTACAAATAATAAATATTACCTTTTAGCATTTATAAAAAGCGAGCTTTTTCGTCAACAAATTGACTTTATGATACCTAGAGGTTCTACAATTAAACATGGGAAAACAAGATTTTTGGATTGCCTTATTCCATTACCCAATAAAAATGTCAACAATACAATTTTATTTGTAGAAATTTTAACAAAAGCAATAATTAATAAAGAAATTGCTATAAGAAAGAGATACAAATCAGCAATGAATATGATACAACAAGAGTTAGAGAATAATCAAAAAAAAGCAACATTTTGTTTTTCTCTGCCTACTATTGGAGAAATATGCAATAACGACAGGATAGATTCAAGCCTATATTCCAAAAGTTTTAAGGAAAAAGAATTTCTTATCACAAATTATAATTATGGGGTTTCCACAATAAAAGAACTTGGTTTTAAAATCAGCCGAGGACAAAATTTACAAATATCCAACATTGGAAAATCAGTTCTAACTTCAGAATATAGGAAAGGTTACTATACACTTATTCTTCCTAAATTTCTATCAAAGTATGGAACAATTACCTCTAATGAATATTTGGGCAATCCTAATACATTAAAAACTTTAAAAAAAGGAGAAATAATTTTTGGTGCTGAAGGAAATGAAAAGGGACGTTCATTTGTAGTTATTGAGGAACGAGATAAAACAATAACAAATATTCATGGAATAACACTTACTCAATCACATCATGATATAAAAAAAGGAATTTTTGTAAAATTATTTTTAGATTATTACCGACTCAATGGAATGATAGATTCATATGCAGTCGGAGGAAATGGTGGAAGTTTAGCAATAAAATATTGGGATTATCTCAAGTTTCCAAATTTTCCAGATGACAAAATTAAAAAAATTTCAAAATTTTACTATAGTGGGTCTGTGTGCAATTACAATACTGCAAATTTAAAGAATTTTGAAGAAATTGACAACAATTTCAATAAAAATGCTGGAATATTTGAATTAGATAAAACAATGAAATATTTTAAACGAAAACTTGAATCTGCAATCAATGATATAGCAAACGATAAAGAGGTTAAAATTGTTTTTAATTAGATTTGAGTTTAAAGCAATACTTTTAATCTTTACAAACTTATTGTATATATTTTTAATGTTATTTCCTAATAACCCTCTGAAACTCCTCCAAAGGAATCGCTTCATCAAGAGCCTGTTGGCGAAGTTCCAGAGCGAAATCTGCCCACTGCTGGAACTCGGACTGCGACATTTTCTTTTTAAGGTATCTCGCATAATGCTGCTTGTAAGCGCGGGAATAAGCAAGCCACACAGGATTATTCTTTATCTTCTCGGCATATTTTTTCCTGTGCCCCAAATCGCGGCAAACCTTGTCGCTATCCTTAACGGGACGTGTGCAGTAGTCCGAAAATATTCCAGCCTCCAACAAAAAATACTTCCCGCAGTATCCGCATTTTTTAGGCAGATAATGCTGCTCCAAACCTTTAAACAGCTCAATATATAAGAACGCTCCGATTGTGTTAAAGTGATATTGCTCGCACAAAATGGAGCTTTTCTTTTGCTCCAAAACAGTGTAGCTTAACCGCATATTTCCCGATGGCTGCAGCTTTTCAAATGTCTCAAATTTATGTTTCGTTTCCGAAATAAAATCATTAACGACCGCCGCAGTTTCGGAATTGTCAAGGTATCGGCTCTGACTGTGAAGTTTTTCAAGAAACGGTTCATAAGCCCTTTTCACCCGCAATAAATCTTCAATAAAAGTAACATATTCCTCGGCAAACGCCTTTAGCTTATCGTTAAATTGCAAAATATAATCTATTGTATCAGCGTCGTCACGCTTGTTAAGCGGATAATCGGTATTGAAATGTTCTAAGTAATCAACCTCGTTTTCCTCTAATTCTTCGTCCCATTCCCATAGCGCAATATCCTCATTCAGCAAATCATAAAGACAGCTGCGCGGCAAATTCATATCCTTATACGGCGGCAGAGAACAAATTATTTCATCAAGATTATCATAAAAAACAATGGCTCTCTGAAATAATTCATCGCAGTTTTCCGCTTCATCAATATCTTCGGGATAGTGTAACTTCCCCGCAAACTTTTTGCATTTGTAAAGTATTTCATCAAGATTTTTAAAATTTTTCGAGAGATATTTTGTAAGAATTTCTCCCAAAGTATACTCCTTTTTACCGTTAATAAAAAATTTACATTCATAAAAATAAGCGTCAAAGCCTGTCATATAACCATTTCTCCTTTGCAAATAAAAATATTTTGGGCGATTTTTAAAAAATAGATGTGAAACCATAAAAAAGTAGAAATATACTGAAAATAGATGTGGAATAGAGTAATAATAGAAATATAGTACCACATCTATTGACTTTTGTCAAGAGCCAATGTATACTGAAATTGAGCTCAAACAAAAATGTTCCGGAACAGCAAAGGAGGTTTTCATATAGCAAATGAAATTATTTTTACGGAATTAAAATTCCGAAATGTTTCCGCCGATGATTTGGCAAGCGCGTTAGGAATAAGCGGGCAGACGTTAATGCAAATACTCCGCTTTGAACTTGACGAACTGGAGCAAACTAAAATGCTTTGGCTGATAAACAACCTGTCCGAATAATTTATCTTCGGAGAAATTATTTTTAAAACATTGAAATTTGCGTTTGCGAAATCCTTTACTTATGTAGGGTAGCAGCAAATCGCAAGCATAGAAATGTAATACTACATTTCACAGGTTTTTCCAATTTGCCGCCGTGCATTTTGGACGCGCAAATCGGAATTATTAAGGGAACCCAAAGCCCTTAATGTCAAAAGGAAGCGGCAATAATTTGCCGAGATACAAAAATAAATGATACGAAATACATAAACCGTATCGGAAAGAGAGGAATTTTATGGCAAGGAAAAGGTCTATTGATACTATTAATAAGGAGCTGAACAAGCTTGAAAACCGAGAAAAATCATTGCAAACAGATATTGATTCTGTGAAGTCCGAAAAAGAAAAATTAATCGGTGAACGCAATGAAATTCTTGAAAAAGAACGGCTTGAAAGGGTTGATAAAATAGCCGAAATTGTTTATGAATATTTCGGCGGCATTACTCCCGAAAAGCTAAGAGAAAGTCTTGAATACATTTTTAGGATAGATAACGTCAAGAATTTTATCAATTGCGAAAAAGAAAAAAATACTGCCGAGATTATCGAAAAGGAGGCTTGCTGATTGATTAGACAAAACCGCAAATACAAAAATCTGACGTTTACTTTTGACGAATGGAAACGGATAGAACAGCTATCGGCGGAATGTAAAATGCGTTCGGCAACTTACATAAAGCAAATGGCTTTAAACGGGAAAGTGATAAATATTGACCTTAAAAATTATCACGCCGTTATTTCCGAGCTTAACAAAATCGGCGGCAATATTAATCAGATTGCCCGCGCCGTAAACGCAACGGGGTATGCCACTCGCGATGAATTGCGGCAGCTTGAATTTTTTCGGAGGGAGATATGCCGTATATCAAAGTTATATCTGTCAGAAATTCAGTCGCAGGCTGCCTGAAATACATTGCAAATCCCGATAAAACCGAGGGACGATTTTACATATCAGGCTTAAATTGTTCCGAGAATATTTCGGTTGCCGAGCAGGAATTTTGTTTGACGTATCAGCATTACTCCCGTAAGAATTTTTATTCCGAACCAAACAAAAACGGCAAATCTTCCGTCAAAGCGTTTCATATTATTCAGTCCTTTAAGGCAGGAGAATGTAATGCGGAAACGGCTCATAAAATCGGTTTGGAATGGGTGCAAACCGCTTTCGGAAAAAACTTTCAAGCGGTTGTTTGCACCCATACAGACCGTGAGCATATCCACAATCATATTTGTTTATGCCCCTATGATTTGGACGGAATTAAATTCAACAGCAATAAAAAATCTCTTGACCGTATTCGTGTTGTTTCCGATATAATTTGCAAAAATTACGGCATTGGCGAAATGGAAAACCTAATGAACGGGAAAAATCATATTCCCGTCGGCGTATGCTATGGCGAATGGAAACATCGGAAATTCGGCACTTCATGGAAAGAGGTTATCCGCAGGGAAATTGATTATCTTATCAACAATTCCGCCGATTTAGATGATTTATTATTTAAATTGGAACAGCAAAGCTTTACTGTTAAGCGCGGCAAATATATTTCCGTGAAAGCTCCCGAACAGCAGCGGTTTGTGCGTTTGAAAACTTTAGGCGGAAATTACGCGGAGGAAAATATTTCTCGGCGTATTATGGATTTGCTTCCGAAAATCAAGTCCGTTAATGAAATCATTTCGGAAGTTATTAAAGAATTTCAAAATCAAACAAAGAGTTTTTCTTTTGTGCAAAGCGTTAAGGATACGACCGCCGTACTTGCAAACCAGCTTAAAATTATTAACGGGGAGGGATTATCTTCTATTCCGCAGGTTGAAAACAAGCTGTCCGAGATTGAGAAAAGCATTGCTGAAGCGCAGTCTCAAATCAGTAAACTGGAGGCTGAAAAAAATTCCGCAAATGAAATAATTTTGGCGGCAGAGTGTTATTTTAAAAGATATTCCGTATTTAAATATCCGAAATCCAAACGGCAGGAGGATAAAGCTTTACTTGCGAAATATGGAATAAGGTCGCTTGATGATATTGCAAAATTCCGTGAAGGTATGCAGGATTATTCCGAAGAAATTACTGAATTGCAAGCAAAAATTAATGAAGTCAAAAGGAAAGGAGATGATTACAAAAGTATAATTGATACTTACAAAAATTGTTCCGAGGACGATTATATTTCTCGGCTTGTTAAGGCTGCAAAAGAAAAATTGAACGCACGGGAAATGGCTGAATTAAAGACTTTGCAGGAGGAAAGCTATGCGGTTTATTTTCCCGAAAACGGAATTAGTTTGTCTTTCAGTCAGCTTACCGAGCCGCCAAATATTGACAGCTATTATGAATTTACACAGGGTAAATTGCTTGACATTGACGGTGAAAAATTAATTGATAAACTGGAAAGTATTTATCTTAAAAATTCTGCCGCAGTCGGAGCTGTTATTGTTGTCAACGCCTGCGGTAAACGTACTTCATATTACGTTGATGATGTAGGGTTTAGGCTTGTTGAGAATTTTACTGTTTCAAAATCGGAGCAATTACCGCAAAATGAAAAACAAAAATTGACCGCTGCTAAAAAACGCAGCAGATAGGAGTTAAATGATTAGAAATGTACCGCTTACAAATTCCGCCGTAGTTTATACGGCAAAAAACAGTTACGAAATTAAGGTTGGCAAAACGGTTTACTCTATAAATCATAAATGGGAAAAAGCCGACATATCCGACTTGATTTCAAATTACATCGCGGATAATATTCAGAGGACAGATACGGCAAACGCTGCTTAAAAAAATTTTTCCAAAGCGGTTGATTTTTGCAAAAGAATATGTTATAATATATTTGTAATCAACCGCTTTGCTCATTTTGAAAGGAGTTTATTTATGGAGCAAAGCAAATATTTATTTAACGCAGCGTGCTACTGCCGTTTATCAAAGGACGATGAAAACGACGGCACGAGCGTTTCAATCGAATCGCAGATTCAGATTTTATCCGATTTCTGCAAGGAAAACAATTTGAAAATCTTTGATTTTTATTGCGACGATGGTTTCAGCGGCACGAATTTTGACAGACCAAGCTACAAACGAATGATGTCGGATATTGACAAAAATCTGATAAATACTATTGTGGTAAAGGACTTGTCACGGTTCGGAAGAAACTATATTGAAGTCGGCAAGCATATTGAGGAAATATTTCCAGAAAAAGGCGTGCGGTTTATTGCGATAGGCGATGACGTTGACACCGAAAAGGACAATATGGATTTGGACTTGCTGCTTCCGATGAAGAATATTTTCAATCAGTTTTATCCTGCCGACTGCTCTCGCAAAACCCGTCAGGCGTTAAAATCAAAAGCGTTAAAGGGTGAATTTATCGGAAGCACGGCAGCGTTTGGGTACAAAAAATCCGCGCTTGATAAGCATGTCCTTGAAATTGACGAGAATACCGCCCTTATTGTGGAAAGAATTTTCAAAATGGCGGCTTATGAAAATTACGGTTGCAACAAAATTGCGAGAATTTTAACCGCTGAAAAAATTATTACGCCAATGGCTTATGCTGCGAAAATATCGGAACGTCCGTACAGCAAAAATCCATACGAATGGAATTTAACCACGGTTTACAAAATGATTGAAAACAGGGTTTACCTCGGTCATACGGTTAATTGCAAAAAACGCAAGGTTTCCTTTAAGAGCAAGAAAATTGCAGTTCAGCCTGAAGAGAAGTGGATTGTTGTTGAGAATACTCACGAACCGATTGTTTCGGAGCAGCTTTTTAGGGACGCTAATTCGCAAATCGCAAGCCGCAAGCGGGAGTGCAAAAACAAAGAACCGCATTTGTTTGCGGGACTTGTTAAATGCGATACCTGCGGGTATTCGTTATCGCTTTCGCCCAAAGCTAACGGGAAAGATTTTCTTACTTGTACGACTTACAAAAAGAAAGGCAAAGAGGCTTGTTCGATACATTACATATCCTGCAGCGACTTGTATAACGTTGTACTCTTGGATATTCGCGAGCAAATCAAGCTTGTTCTGCGCGATGAGAGAAAGGCAGCCGAAAAGCTGAAAAAGAGACTTTGCGGCAATGCGAAATCGGATTCACAAAAAGCTGTTCGTGACTCGAAAACTATCGAAAAGAAAATTCGTGATTTGGACGAGCGGTTTTATCAGCTTTATGACGACAAGCTGAACGGCGTTATTTCCGAGGATAGGTTTATTGAATTATCCCGAAGATGCGAGGCGGAGCAAAATGATTTAAGGGTTAAGTTGGAACGTATCAAGTCAATTTCCGTTGCAAACACTGAGGCTGAGAAAAATATTGAAAGCTACATCGCTATGATACGGGAATTTAAGAATATTTCCTCGCTTGACAAGGAAATTGTTCACAGGCTTATTGACAAGATTACCGTTAGTGACAAATATGTTTGCGACGGGGTCAAGAAGCAGGATATTACTATTTACTACAAATTTATCGGCGTTGGGGTTTGACTTCTCTAATGTGAATTGACGGCCTTCGGGTTATGAGGGCAAGCCGTTATTGATTATTAACAATTATTTACAATTATTATTCGTTATGTAATACCGCTCAAATGACGGTTTTAAGCCATTCCCCGACCGCTTGTTAATTAAATCGTTTTGAATACGCGATTTTTTAATTTCGTATTTCGCGAGAATTGGTTAGAAAAAGTGTTAGAAAGAAGTCTGCTGTTTGACAAATTTTTACAGACTTATGCTTATAAGGTTTATTCTTTGACTTAACCCATATTATGGAAATATGCGTTAATTGAGAGAATAGAAATTCCCTGCAATAACTTATGCTCAAAAAAGAGCTAAATCTTTAGCAATAATATACAAACAAACCCGCTCAACTTTATGTATTTTATACAAAATAAGGCTACTATATTTCACGGCAGCCATATTTTAGACCCTGTCGCGTTTCACGCCCCCGTCTATATACAAAGGGGTGACCATTTGTGACACGTCCTTTATAGCCACCACAAAGCCGTATAAGCCGCTTTTAATTTCGGGCATAACTTCACTATAAAACGGTTAAAACGCCGTACAGAGCCTTACAGTGTGGTTAGAAAGCATAAACCAACACATTATAAATTATAGCACATTTATTCGGATTTGTCAAAAGATTTCGCTAAATATGAATAATCTATAAAATAAATGTTTCTTAAAAATGTTCGGTATATCAAAAAACCCTATGCAGAAATTTTTTGAACAACTATAGGCAAGCAGGAAACTTTTCCCAGTTTTCATAATGTAAATACCCCCGCCCCGTATACTCCCGACACGCTCCCGCCGTTCCGAATATTTCAACCGTATTTTTATATAGGCTTTATGTGATACGCTCTAAAACCGATTTAAACGCCCTTATAAGCCACGATAATAATTTATAGTAACCCTACACTAATAAACCGTTAAAACGCCATATCAAGCCGTACAGACCCATTAGAACGCATTTCCAAATTAAATGTACTTATTGCAGTATGCAAAATAAAAAGGGGGCGGCGTTTTTCCGCTCCCTCTTATTGTTTGGTGATATTCAAGTATTCCTATTGCCAGGCATACCGTTAAAAAATTCCTCAAGCAATCCTATCACAATTACAATTATCAAAGCTATCATCGCGTTTCCCTCCCTTATTAAGTAGTAGTGTTATTATCATATCGCCGCCAACTTAGGCATTGAAGCAGTAGCGAAAGTTTTACAGCCGTGCAGGGCTTTTATTTCGTCAAGCGTCATCTGCTTTCTGTTTCTGCTGTTGTCCTCGGCAGTATGCCAGTACCACGCCTTTTTCTTGCTTGCCCATTTAAAATTGAGACTTTTTATAATGTCCTTATATGGGTAAGTGTTACCAACTAACCACAGCCATCTGCCGCAGACATTTATTTCCAGACCCTCACAATTAACAAGCCTGTTTATTATCTCCATAAACTCGGCGGGGGTTTCCGTGTCCGCTGCGTTCTCGTTGGTGCTTTCCGTGTTTGCCTTGTGTGTATTCTTTAAAGTCTTGAATACCTGCTCAAATTCCGTGTTGATTTCCTGCATTATGTCTGTTGTGTCGTCAGTATTCAAGTCGGGGTGATATTCTCGGCAAAGCCTTTTATACCGTTCCTTTGCCTCTTCAATGTTTGCACAATCTTTAAACCACTTTAACATATAATCAAGACCTTTCCATTTTTTGCAAGTCCTTTGACTTGTTTTTTATTTTTATCTTGATTATATTATACACGATTAACTTTGTATTGTCAATATCAATATTATACAAAGTTAATCGTGTATAATTAGCTTATTTGTACAAGATTAATCGTGTTCAGTATTAATGTTATCTTTGGGCATATCTGCCGCAATACACGAAAGAATGAAGCCTTTTAATAATGCGTTCGGCGTTTTGCCTTGTTGTTCTGCATAAGCTCTAAATGCCGCAGCCTCTTCTTTATTAGTAGAACAGCCGAAAGTTACACGGTTTTTGCTGTTCCATTTATTGTTAGCTTTTCTTTTTGCTTCTGATATAGGCATAATTTAACCACCTTATTTTTTATAGTAAATCATTAATACATACTGTCAAAGGTTCGTTGCTGTTTCTGTATAAACCAACTTTTATAGTATCATTAAAAGTATAAAATTCTGTAATGTTAGGTTGACCAAACAAATATACAATCACTCTTTCGTTTGTCGGGTCAATTATCCAGTATTCTTTTACACAAGCTGTTTTGTACAGCAGCAACTTGTCTTTGTAGTCACGTTCCGAGTTGTTAGGCGATACTATTTCGATTATTAAATCGGGTGCGCCGTTGTACTTCTGCTCGTCGAATTTATCGGGGTCACAAGCAACAAATACATCGGGTACAACTATTGTTTTGTCATTCAGTTTAACATCTGTAGGTGCATCAAATACCCTGCATTTGCCGTTATTCCTTTTAATGTATTTTTTAATGGTATAGCATATCTCGCCCGAAATCTGTTGATGTTTAATACTCGGTGACGGTGACATATTAACAATTTGCCCGTTGATAAGTTCGCAGGGTTCTGTAATGTCAAGTTTATAAAATTCGTCAGCATTATATTGTTTTTCAATTGACATCGGCATTATTACCACTCCTATTGTTTTTATCATTTATTACATTAGATACATCTATATTGTTATCTATGCAATACAACACACTGCCAATACATAATTTATTTAAGCTGATATTATTATCTTTGGCATATTGTTTTATGCGCTGTACAACATCTTTTCTATCTTTAATACCTATTGTATCCATATTATTTTTATCATATTTTGCACTTGCTCTTTTATGCGCTTCTGACACGGACATATCATCACTCCATTTCAATTTAGTAATATTGCACAAATTTATGTCATACTAACGGTTATTATTTGTGTATAATTTTCTCAAATTTCTGTTGACAAGTATACGTTAGTATGATATAATTATAGACAGTAAAGGACAAGAAAACAAATCCCCTACACAACAATTATACCACACAAGCGGCAAAAAGTCAAATAAAAAAACGGAGGTAATCAAAATGAACAGTTTTACAAAATTTGAAATCGGTGCAAGATACCATATTAATGAAAGCTCTTGCATAGTATACGAAGTTTTAAAGAGAACCGCAAAGCGTGTAACACTTCAACGGATTGAAAAACCTAACAGCCCTTACGAGCATAAGGGGGACGTTATTACTAAAGCAATTACAGAATGGGCGCAGGGTGAAACGGTTATATTTAGCAACGGTTTGCAAATATGGACTTGGGAAAACAAAATAACCGCCTAAAGGCTTCTAAAGGGTTGAGCCTATCAGCCCTATTCCAAAGGCGAAAGCCTTATACATCAATATTAAAATGGAGGTACTACACTATGAGTACAAATGAACTGCACGACATCATTAAGGAACTGAAAGAGTTCAAACTCTTGAAAGAGGAAGCGAAAGCGAAAATTTCGGAGCTTGAAAGCATTATCAAGGACGAAATGAAATCGCAGGAGCTTACAAAAATGATTATCGGCGAGTATAAATGCAGTCTTGCGACCATAACCAGCAACAGGGTTGACAGCAAAGCATTGCAGGAGAACCGCCCCGACATTTACAGCCTTTTCATTAAGCCGTCAACCTATGAGCGGCTGACCGTCAAGTAAAAGTAAAGCCCTTATGCAAGCTACCAACAAACATAAGGGCAAGCAAACACCCGCAACGTTAAGGGCGGTTACATATATATTATAGCAGTAACCGCCCAAAATGTCAAGTAAAATTTTGGAGGTCGTTATGGAATATTACAAATTTGAAACAACAATTTATTCAAGCAGACATCAAGCAGTTGCAGAAATAGCAAAGACTTATTTTTCAAAGATAGGACTTTTTAAACTTCTTGACAACTATTCCAACTATGAAAATGACATAAATTATAAAAAGCAAGTTTTCAATCAGTGCAACAAATTTATAGACAGCACTATTAAAAAGTTGGCAAGTCTTGATAACTGCGGTTGTTATGGAGTTATGCACGGAATGGAAATCTGTATAATTAAAGATTTACCAGAATGTACAAACCGTGAAGATTACGACACTTTTAAATATGTATTTGAAAATAGATTTACAAGATGTTCGTTATCTTTCCCGATTTTGTTTCACTACAAGCCTAACGAGTGCAGTATTGAAACTGTTTCTTTTGACAAAATGGACAAACGTTTTGCAGACTACAAAAAATATTTTGAAAAGCGAGGCTCTCACAATGTTTAAAATCGAGGCTATGGGAGTTATTCCCGATACAGCACTTAAACAGACGGTTTTTGATTATGACTATCTTTTCATACCGCTTGAAATGGAAAACCTTAACAGCAAGTATCAAAACATAATTAAAGATAACTTTGATACAGACCCTAACAGAGATTTAATTGACGATATGGAAATTTCACTTCAAATAAATTTTGACCAGCAAAAGGGAGAACTTGAAAGAATACTTTTTGTCTCTTTCTATTTTAAGGGTGACAACATAACTAATCTTAAAACAGATGTACTGTTTACAAATGAGGAATGGGAAACATTCAAAAACAGAGTTATATTTTCAAGGATTAACAGTTTAAAACTTATAGCACACGGATTGGAGGTAGACAGATGTTAAGTTTTGGCTATCTGTTAAAAGAATTTTGGAGAATTTATATGCGTATTCCCTGATACTGCATTGCTTTTCAAAACACCAATTTAAATATTGTGTAGAACGAAACAAAAGAGATAAAGGGCGTGTCAGATGTGTAACACCCTTATACAAAGATACTATTATGAGGTACACATCTGATACTCCATAGGAAAGAGAGGATTTTAAAAATGGAACAAAACAGCATTAAACTGACATCTGCTGATGACAATGATAAAGAAGTTAATATTATTAGTTTGACTTCTGTTGACGATGCTATAAGTTTTTTTACACAACCGCCATTTTGCAATATGACAACAGAGCAGATTTTGGATATTGCTATAAAAACCGCATATTATGATGATATATATTCCTATAATATGATTTCAATCATTATCCCATATTACCTAATTAGTGGTTTTCTTGCTGCCTTAAAAAGAATTAATAAAATTGACAAATTTACATTCAAAACAGAACCTAATTATGAGGGTGATTATGAAATTATAATTAGTCATAATTCTAATGAAGACGAACCGAATCACATATATGAATGTTCTGCTAATATTAACACAATATCGTCAGAAACTTGTGACTTTCCTAATGGTGTGTTTTTAGTGCATATAGATGTTAGAGCAAATGTTTTTGAGAAAGTACAAACAAATAAATTTAATAAAATTATTGCT
>JAMPAO010000057.1 GCA_023667165.1 Ruminococcus sp.
AGATCTTCGGCATAAGGATAACGGATCAGGGACTTATTATGTCGGGGTATATGATAATAAGGATAATAGCGCTGATATGCGGTTCGTCCTTGCTTACCTATACCACGTCGCCCATCGTGCTGACAGACGCTATAGAGCAGATGCTCGCGCCGCTTTCGCGTCTTAAATTCCCTACGCACGAGCTGGCTATGATGATGACCATAGCTCTGCGTTTCATTCCCACGCTGCTGGAGGAAACAGACAAGATAATATCCGCTCAGAAAGCAAGAGGAGCGGATATGGAAAGCGGTACGCTGCTTCAAAGAGCCAAGGCTCTTGTGCCTGTGCTGATCCCTCTGTTTGTTTCGTCCTTCAGGAGGGCGGAGGAGCTGGCTCTCGCCATGGAATGCAGATGCTACAACGGCGGCGAGGGCAGGACAAAGCTCAAGACCCTTGTTTCCGGCGGCAAGGATTACGCTGCTTTGGGGATATCGCTGCTGTTCTTATGCGCCGTGACGGTCATCGATATGGGAAAGATAGTTTTGTGAGGTGCTTTTATGGCAGAGATACGCAACCTGCGGGTGAAGCTCAGCTACTGCGGAACGGCTTATCACGGATTTCAGCGGCAGGAGAACGCTGTGGGCGTTCAGAATGTGCTTGAGGACAGACTGTCGCGGCTGATGTCCTCCGATGTGCGTATCAACGGCTGCTCACGTACAGACGCCGGAGTTCATGCCAATGAATACTATTTCTCATTCAGCACGGAAAGCACCGTTCCTTGTGAAAATATCGTCAGAGGGATGAACAGCATTCTGCCTGCGGATATTGCCGTTCATGAATGCACGGAGGTTCCCATGGATTTTCATGCCAGATACTCATGCACCGGCAAGGAATATATTTACAAAATACTCAACCGCAAAACGAGAGATCCGTTCCTTGCCGGAAGAGCCTTTCATTACCCGTATGAGCTTGATATCGGAGCTATGAACGAGGGAGCGGCATTTATAGAGGGAACTCATGATTTTCGCTGCTTCTGCGGTTCCTTGGGGATAAAGGACAACACGGTACGTACGGTGAGCTGCTGCAGGATATGCCGGGAGGGCGACATTGCCGTGATAACGGTAAGAGGCGACGGCTTTTTATACAATATGGTGAGGATAATCGCGGGAACGCTCATTTATATCAGCGAGAAAAAGCTGACTCCTTTCGATATCCCCGCTATAATAGAGGGAAAGGACAGGAATGCCGCAGGGATCACAGCAAAGGCGGAGGGACTTTACCTTAACCGTATCTTTTATTGATGGGAGGAAATAATATGGCTGTTACGGATATTTCCGAGCTTAGAAAAAAACGCCGGGCAAAGCAGACGAAAAATATGATAATGCGCGTTTTTATTGTTATACTTATATGCGGAGCCGTGGTGGTGGCTGTTTTTACAAAGGATATGTGGTATCCTTATCTTAACGGTATTCTCAGCGTTACCGACAATGTGCAGACCGACAGCATTGCCGCCGAGCTTGCGGAGGGCAGATTTCCTCTTAAGGTGGAGGGAGGAGTGGGCTATCAGCTTATGAGCATGGACGGCACTCTCGCTCTGCTTGACGATTCGCAGTTCCATGTATACAGCAATGACGGAAAGATAATGAACGAAAGGCATCACACTTTTGCAAACCCTATCCTTTGCGTTTCGGGCGGCAAGGCTCTTATATACGACGAGGGAGGCAAGGATTTCAGTCTTGAAAGCAAGTACAAGACGATTTACGAGAAGACTGCGGACGACGTTATATATCTTGCAAAGCTGTCAAGATCGGATTACGCCGCCGTTGTTACAAAATCTGACAAATTTCTTGCAATGCTGAAGGTATACGACCCAAACGGAGATCCTGTATTTACCTATTACAGCTATGACAGCAGGATCATCAACGTGACCTTTAACAACAACAGCACGGGTTGTGTGGTGACTGTTCTTACAGCCGAGGGAGGTCAGCTTTGGTCGAAAATGATACGCTTCGATTTTACCGACACCGAGCCTAAATGGATCGGAGGAAGTATCCCCGCTCTTGCTCTCAATGTTGAATTTACCTCCGACGACGGGATAATAATGATAGGAGATACTATGGCTGCCGGCTTTGACAAGGACGGTACGGAGGTTTCAAGATACGTTTATGACAATAAAATATACGACTATGACTCAAACGGCGATATTACGGCAATAATAACAACAAATTCCGACATAAGACGGACGGATATGATAATTATAAGCGGGTCTGACTGCGCCGCTCCCGTGCTTATCGAACTTGAGGACGCCAAAAAGGTATTTACGGAGTCGGATCAAGCATATATTTTGTACAGCGGAGGCATTGACGTTTACAGCAGCTTAGGCAGGAAAAACGGGGAAATAACTCTTGAGGACGATTACGACGATCTGTGCAGAAGCGGAAAGTATATATATCTGCTGGGGTACGACAGCATTAACCGCATAGATTATTGAACCGGAGGTTTTGCAAATGGCGGGATACATATATGACGCCGCGGCGGCAGCCGTGATAATTTTCTGCGCCTGCGCAGGCTACAGAAAGGGAGTGCTGCGGACGGTTCTGAATACGGTATGCTTCATTGCGGCGTTTGCGGCGGCTTCGTTTTTTTCCTCTCAGTCGTTTACGGAGCCTGTTTATGAAAAATATTTCAGGGAACGAATGACCGAGGCGTTGGACATTGCCGTACAAAACGCCAAGTCGCGGGCGGCAGAGGAGCTGACCGAATATGCCGAGGATATCGCCGATGATATCATAGACAGGACGGCGGGGGGAAATGATCTTGCAAAGGATATTATACACGAATATATCCCGCAGGGAGGGGAAATTATCAGAGAGGGTCTTGCCGGTCTTGTAAATTCCGGAAAAATAGATTTGCCAACACTATTGACTAATCCCGTGATTAGTGGTAAAATAGAAGAAATGGCAGAAAAATACAGCGTTATTGCCTCGGAGGAGATAAACGGCCGTATGCCTTTGGGTATAAGGGTAGAAAAAGAGGATATTTCAAGGATAATGACCGACAATAACGCTTGGGAGGCTGTTATTTATGAAGCCTTGGGGATCGGTTCTCCCGGCGGCGAGGATAAAAGTTTAAGCGCATATATCGAAAGCACGGTCGTTCGTCCGATTTTTTTGAGATTTCTGAGTATTATACTGTGGGCGGCTGTATTTTCGATCGTTAATTTCTTATTGCGTATTATTGTGAGCGTTGTTCTTGTGATAAGGAGGCTTGAGCCTGTTAAGGCGTGCGACAGCGCGGCGGGCGCGGTTCTGGGAACTGTTTTCGGCATTGCCGCCGTCACTGCCTGCTGTGCCGTTATTATTCTGATCGTCCGTTTTACGGGCGGTATGACATATATGAATGAGGATATTTTTTCGGAAACCCTGATATTCGGGAGAATATACGACACTATTTCCCGTTTCGGCTTTTGAGGTTGGCAAATAAGTTACGATATCAAATGTTATGTGCGGAACGTCCGTACAGAAAGGATGGAACATAAATATGCTGTGCAGCAGATGCAAAAAACGTGAGGCTGTTGTATTTATTCAGTCAATGCACGGAAGCGAACAGAAAAACGAGGGACTTTGCCTTGTATGTGCAAGGGATCTTAATATTCCTCAAATAAAGGAATATATTGAGCAGATGGGGATAAGCGAGGACGATGTTGAGGAATTTGCCGACGCAATGACAGGCATACACGACAGCTTTGATATGGAAATGTTCAAGCAGGGAGGAACCAATGCTCTGCCCGGCTTTTTTAACGCGCTTTTCGGGGGCTCTCCTTCTCAGCCTAACGGATCAGCCGAAAAGAAAGGCGGCGACAATTCCTCCGCTTCCGAAAGACGCGAAAGAATGAAAGCGGAGAGCAAGACGAAAAAGGAAAACGAAAAGAAACGTAAATTCCTGCGTTCGTTCTGCACCGATCTTACCGGCAGAGCGAAAGAGGGCAAGCTTGATAAGATAATCGGGCGTGAGAACGAGATCGCCCGCACCATACAGATACTTTGCAGAAGACAGAAAAACAATCCCTGCCTTATCGGAGAGCCGGGTGTGGGAAAAACTGCCATTGCAGAGGGACTGGCGCAGAAGATCGTGAACGGGGACGTGCCTTTTCAGTTGGCGGACAAGGAGGTATTTCTGTTGGATCTTACGGCTCTGGTAGCGGGAACTCAGTTCCGAGGACAGTTTGAAAGCCGTATGAAGGGACTTGTGGACGAGGTCAAGGCTGAGGGGAATATTATACTGTTTATCGACGAGATACACAATATCGTGGGTGCGGGGGACAGCGAGGGTTCGTCCATGAATGCCGCAAATATTTTAAAGCCTCCGCTGAGCAGGGGAGAGGTACAGGTAATAGGCGCTACCACCTTTAAGGAGTACAGGAGGTACATTGAAAAGGACAGCGCACTTGAAAGGCGCTTTCAGCCTGTTACCGTAAACGAGCCTACGGTGGAGGACACGGTGCAGGTTTTGGCGGGAATAAAGGGATATTACGAAGAGCATCACAATGTAAGGATAAACAACGAACTTTTAAGACTGTGCGCTGTGCTTTCGGAAAGATATATCAACGACAGATATCTGCCGGATAAGGCCATAGATCTGCTGGACGAGGCATGCGCCAACAGGAGCATTCGCAGCAGGGAACTGGCTGACAGGCAGTTGAAGAAAAGATCGTCGGAAAGCCTTGAAAAGGAAGTCAAGGCGATAGAGGAGGCGGAGCAGCCGGATTTTGAGCTTCTGGCGGAAAAAAAGTCGCAGCTTATCAGAGAGAAAAACGAGCTTGAGGCGCTCGAAAAGAAGACAGAAAAAATATGGGTAGAGGAGTCCGATCTTGCAAAGGTAATTGAGCTGTGGACGGGCATACCCGCAAATAAGATAGAGGAAACGGAGTACAGAAAGCTGGCTTCCGTAGAAGAGAAGATGAAAAAGCGTATAGTCGGTCAGAACGCTGCTGTAGAGGCTGTCAGCAAGGCGATAAAGCGTACAAGGGTGCAGCTTGCAAAGCGCAGACGTCCTGCGTCGTTTATCTTTGTAGGTCCTACCGGAGTAGGCAAGACGGAGCTTGTCAAGGTCATAAACGACGAGCTGTTCAGCGGAAACGACACGCTTATCAGACTGGATATGACGGAATATATGGAAAAACATACCGTATCGAGGCTTATCGGATCCCCTCCGGGATATGTGGGATATGACGAGGCAGGGCAGCTTACGGAAAAGGTTCGCCGTCACCCTTATTCGGTGGTGCTGTTCGACGAGATAGAAAAGGCTCATCCGGATATTATGAATTTGCTTCTTCAGATACTGGACGAAGGAAAAGTCAACGACGCACAGGGCAGATCGGTGAATTTTGAAAACACCATTATATGCATGACCTCAAATGCGGGATCCGCCGACAAAACCACGGGACTTGGCTTTAATAAGACCGAGGAAGAAATATCCAAGGAAAAAGCTATGAAAGCTCTGTCGGAATTCCTGCGCCCCGAGTTTATGAGCAGAATTGATGAGATCGTGGTTTTCAGTCCCCTGTCAAAGGAAAGCTACGGCGAGATAGCGGGTCTTATGCTTACGGAGATGAAAGAACCTCTTGCAGAAAAGGGCATCGTCTTGAAATACGATAAGAGGGTCCTTATGGCTGTTGCGGAAAAAGCTTACGGAAAAAAATTCGGCGCACGGGATATCAGGAGCATTATACGCAGCAATATCGAGGATAAGATCGCGGATATTATTATCGGCAATGGGGGAGGCTCGCTCTCGCAGATCAAAATTACGGCTAAAAAAGGAGAACTTGAGGTTTCCGGAGAATAATCGGCGGCATACGCTTCATAGGCAATACTGCGCATTTGCACGGCAATTTTGCGCGGTATTGCCTATATTCATATCGTCAGAGCGCGGGTAATTATGTATAAAATGTTAATCAGTGAAAAATGTATAATTATCTTACAAAATATTATGCACAAATTCTACAAAAAATAGTTTGACAAGAATGCTGTTTTATGATATAATTTCATTAAAAGACCTTGTACATTTTGTTGTAAAAGTACGGTCAAATTATTATTTCAGAACGGTGGTAATGTTGATGGATTTTGTCGAGTTTCAAAAAATGCTGATGGAAAGCCTTAAGGATACCGGCATAAAAAATGAACTGCTGAAAATATTAAGCAGCGACGGCGTTTCGGAACAGATCAAGGGTTATGAGGACAAGATAGCTCAGCTTGAGAAGCAGTTGGCAGAATCCCTTGATAAGGTTAAGGAAACTGAAGATAAGCTTGCTCAGTCGGCGGAAAAGCTCAGAGATTTCGAGAGCAAAAACGTTCAGCTTGCAGAATCCTCGGCTCAGGCTAAGGTGCTGGAGGCTAAGATCGGTCAACTGGAGCTTCAGATATCAAAATCGGCAGATCAGATAAAAAATTACGAGGACAAGATAAGCAGACTGGAGGCAAGTATTTCCGAATCCTCCGGAAGCGCGGAGGAAAAATACAGGACTTTGCTTGCCGAATTTAACGATCTTTCCGGCACCTCGGCGGCTGCAAAGCTTGAATACGAGCAGAAGGATAAAGAGATCGCCCGTCTTAATGAAACCATTGCAGCCTTGAATTCCCAAGGCAGCAGCAGCGAAAAGGCTTCCTCCGAACGTATCGCCGCGCTTGAAAAAGAATTGGAGGACGTACGGACTGCTTCAAGGGAAAAGGATACAAGGATCACCGAGCTTACGGCTTCGGAAAATGCCGCAAAGGCGCAGCTTGACGTTCAGACTGCGGCTGTTGAGGATATGAAAAATCAGCTTGCTTCCTCCGGCTCTGAAAAGAACAATGAGATCAGCCGTCTTAATGAAAGAATAACGCAGCTTTCTTCGGAGCTTGAAACTCAAAAGGCTCAGAACGCTACTGTTTTAAGCGATATTAATTCCAAAAATAATGAGCTGGCAAGAATAACGGCGGAAAAGGACGCCAAGATAGACGAACTTACAAAGAGCATTGCCGAAAAGGACGCCAAGTGCGATGAGCTTTCAAGAAACGCCGCTGACGCGGGGGCAAGGAGAGATGAGCTGGAAAGAAGTATTGCGGAGAGAGATGCAAGGCTTGCCGGTATCAATGCGGAGCTTGACAATGCGAGAGCGGAAATTTCTCTGAAAAACAGTCAGGTAAACGACGCTGCTTCAAGATCGGCAGAGCTTTCTTCGAGGATAGAAACTCTTACATCGGAACTCACCGCTTCAAGAAGCAATGCGGAGCGTCTTGCCGATGAGATGAATACATACAAGGCTGCGGCTGACGCTGCTTCCGGAAGGATCGCCGAGGCCGAAGCAAAGGTAACGCAGATACAGTCCGAGGCGGCGGAAAAGGATTCGACGATCGCGTCGCTCAACACTCAGCTTCAAGGAATGCTGGTTCTCCGCCAGAAGATAAACGAATATGCGGAGATAGCCAACGCATACGCGGAAGAGGTCGAAAATGCAAGAAATATACTTGCGGAGAAAGACGCATCAATCAGTGCGATAAACGCGCAGCTTGCCGATTTTGCGGCAAGAACGGAGCAGTATTCTCAGCTTATTGCGACAAAGGATTCTCAGATAGACGAGATCGGAAAGTATGCGGAGTCGCTTAAAAATCACAGTGAGGAACTTTCCAATCAGATACTCGAAAAGGACGCCGAGATAAACAAACAGTCCGGAGTTATTGACGAACTTACAAACGATATTCAGGCATATAACCTTACTTTCGGCGACTTGACGAAGATGTTCCAGAAATTCCAAAATCTTGCTCCTCAAACAAAGGCGGGTCTGAAGGAAGTGTTTACGGAAAACCTCAATGTAAGGAGCTTCCTTTCAAGCGGCGCTCAATGGGGTCATATACAGGCTCTTTGGGAATTTACACAGCAGCGTATCAACGATGAGGACTTTACCGATGTTGCTACGCTTAACGATATATTTGCATATTTCCTGGATTTCCATAACAGCAGTTACCCGTCGCCTCTTTACGCGCTGCTTGATACTAAGCCGGGAGATCTTTTCAACGAGGACGAACATACAAAGGTCATGTCCAGAGAAGAGCGTAAGGCGGCGTTCTTTAACGATAAGAAAAAGGCTTCTTCCGAGGGACCCGTTAAATCGGTGGTTCTTTACGGCTACAAAAATCTGCGTAACGGCAGAGTGTTAAAGCCGTCGGTTGTTAAGGTGTGACGGTTAATAACGAGTAAAATTTCAAGCCGCGGCATGATTGAAATGCTCCCCATTTATTAGACAAAGTGGTATAATAAAATATACCGAAAAGTCTAACGAAAGGGGGGCATTTTTATGCCAATACCAAAAGGAAAACCCAATAAGTTGTACACACGGAATTCAAAATTATGGTAGTGGAAACGATGCACGAAGAAAAGATAAGCTATCGGGAAACGCCGCAGGAATTTGGAATAAGTGATAATGTCTATCCCATAAAAACAGCGAAAAAAGTATTGACAAATAAGGAAAAAATGATAAAATAAAAGAAAAAGGACGTGATAAAATGCAAAAAGGTGAAGCAAAGCCAAAGGGTAATGAGTATAATAGAATTTAATGAAAAATACGGAACGGAAGAGCAGTGTAAAGAGCATTTATTCAATACGCGTTTTTCGGTCGGCTTCGTATGCCCGAAATGCGGACACACTCATGGAGTGAGAATAAAAACCCGTAAAAAGGGTTCAAAAATAAGTACCGACGGGATTAAAGCATATCAAGCGCAATGCGTCACGAAGGATTATTTTCACGAATTTGAAAAGATGGATCATAATGACAGCGGCAGTAATTTAAAATGGCTTCACGTTTTGATTTCCAATGCCAAGGCGTTTATTCTCGGAACGTTTCACGGACTTGCAAGGTTTGATTTGCAGTCATATTTGGACGAGTTTTGTTACCGCTTTAACAGACGCAATATCCCTCAGCTAATGTTTGATAAGCTCATTAATTCTGCTCTACTTACTCCGCCGTTGGGGCATTATTCTGCTGGGGGTATGGGATAGTCATTAAACATTTTTAAGGAGGAAAATTCACTTTGAAAATGAAAATAATATGCGAGGAATGCGGATGCGAGGATTTTAAAAGCAACACATCACCCCTCAGCTTCAAGTATGGAAGTTCATTGATGTCACCTTGTTATTTTTGTAATAACTGTGGAGCAAGGTACATTGTTGTACCTATAGGAATGAGTGTTTGGATAAGCCGTATAGCATGTTTTTTGACTTCAGTGGGGTTTTGGTTTTGGTTTTTTGTTATACAGTATCCTCAGCCGGATAGAACACCCATAAATATTACTATGGGTATACTTATATTTTCAGTGCTTACTTTCGGTCTTTTGATATGGGCATGGAATTATCTGAAAGCATTTGCAGGAGTTGTACCACTTGATTATTGGGCAATTCATGTTGATGAAAATTTCCATTTGTATCAGCATAAAAATGAAACGGCGGATTATAAAATAATAACGACATCGGTGACAAAACACAGTGTATCAAATTGGTTTGAACTGGCTGTTTACAGGATAAGCACGGGACTTGAAAACGGTGCGGTTAAGCTGCTTAAATTTGAATTTGTGGAAGACCATGTTGAACTGGAGCTGAAGAATGTTAATTTGAAAAAAAAGGTAATTGATAAATCATCGGTAATAATTTTCGATTATAAAGGCAGAGAGATGTGCAGAGGAAAAATTTATAAAATTATTCAATAATATTCTTTATTCTCAAAAAGATGTGGATTAAATATAACGAACGTTAAATCGCATTGTTTTTGAGAAGCCGAAAGTGCCCATTACGGATAAGTATGCTTCTTTTGCTTTGTATGGCGAAATTTGCAAGGATTAGTTTTTGAAAGTATATTGTATATGAGCATCACTGGTTTTTAATTTAGGGAGAATAAAATGAAAAAGATAATATCAGTAATCCTGTCCTTAGTAATGACAGCAAATATAATGGCAATATTTCCTGTTAACGTGTTTGCAGCAACCGAGAACAGCCGGGTTTACGAAAAAGACGGCTATACCGTTACATACAAGATCGGCAATGAGTGGGACAACAACCGCAGCGCCACTGTCACTCTCGAAAACACGGGGGAGGAGTCTATCCTCAACCGGGCACTGAAATATGACGCCGTCGGTGAGGTTCTTTTCCGCTTTACTGTTCCGCCTTATTGTGCTCGGAAAGGATAAACTGCACAAATTCATCCGCCGGAAGAGGCTTTGAAAAATAATATCCTTGAATGAAATTTATGCCCAGCTTTTTCATTGTCTTGAACTGCTCCTCGCTTTCGATGCCCTCGGACACTATTTTCAGATCCATGCCCTGTATCATCCCCATTGCCGCGTCCATAATATATTTAGCCTTGCCGTTTTCAAAATAGGCGCTTGTCATTCCCTTGTCGAATTTAACGATCTCTACGGGCATATCCACGATATAGTCCAGATTAGACTGACCCGTGCCGAAATCGTCGAGAGAAAAGGCAACGCCGTATTTCATCAGGCTCCTCATATTTTTAAGCAGGGTCTTTTTGGCGTTGATCGAAGCGGACTCGGTGATCTCCAGGTTGATAAGCTCCGGAGAAACTCCGTATTTTTCCATGATGCCTATATAATCATCTGCCAGACGGCTGTATGCGCACTGTACCATTGACAGATTGACCTCTATGTAATCCAGTCCCATGCTGCGGATATCGTTATCGCCGAGAAATCCGCATACCTTTTCAAAAACCGTTTCTCCAAGCTGCATTATGGTACCGTTTCGCTCCGCTATTTCAATAAAATTGGCAGGCTGATAGAGAGTGCCGTCGTCTGTGCGTATGCGGATCAAAGCCTCCGCAGTGGTGAATCTGCCCTTTTCCGTGGAGAATATGGGTTGATACCACACCTCCACCCAGTCGTTTTTCAGCGCGTCGGTAATAAGCTCCTCTATCTTCTTTTCCTCGCGCCTCATGGACGCAAACTGTCCGTTCAGCTCAAAAAAGCGCGTTTCTGCAAGTTCCTTGCTGTTCTGCCTTGCATAGCGGATAAGATAGATAAGGTCGGCTGTATTTTCCGCAAGCAGAGAATCGGCGGTATATATCCAGTAAGGCATGACTATAACGCCCTTGTTTTTGCCCCAAGGCTTGCTGAATCTGTCCCTTACCGCCTTTACTCCCGCTTCCGCCTTTGCGCAGTCGTCGTAAACAAGCATTATCTCGGTGCTTGTTATCCTGAAAACACGTATGTCGGGTACGGACAGAAGATACTGCACAGCCTCGGCAATGATCTCCTCCTCCAGATCGGCTCTCATTGCCTTAAAGCAGCTTCGCTCTATTATTACCGTCAGCACCGAAAATTTGCTGCCCGCGTCATATAATTGCTTTGTGTACTGGGAAAATGCGCTGTTATTGAACAGTCCCGTCTGCTTGTCGATATTGTACCCGGGATTTTCCAGCTTAAGATACAGCACAAGCATACCCATTGCGCTTGCAAAACCCACCAGCAGAACCTTCGGCATAAAAAACTGTATCACTGCGGCTGCTGCCCATACGGACATCCATGTTATCACCGCCTCGCGCCTGCTTTTGCTTATTAAACGCCGTTTTCTGAATAGCAGCACAGCAAGCATCACCAGAGTAGACAGGGCAAACAGATATGTCGCGGCGGCGCTCGGTCCGGAGGAATACAGCGTACCGTCGGTCTTGCTGTAATACAGTTCTATGGGAGAGATATAGATCACAGCGGCGGCAAATACCGCAAAAGCCAGATACCTCAGCATGATCCTCCTGTAGTCCGATTTTGTGCTGTAGGCGTCGGTACATATGTACAGCAGCGCAAAAAATGACACTCCCACCAGCGAAACGAGATATGTCTTGCTTACTGTTCTGACTGCCGTCAGCGGAAAAAAGTCCATTCTGCTTATCATCACGCAGGAAAGTATATCGAGTATAATACAGACAAGCGTCATGCAGAAAGCGTTCCAGAAGGATTTTTCCGTATTGAGCTTTATGGTTTTCTGACTTTTATAAAAATAAAAAAGTATGATCATCAAAAGCAGACCGCAGCATTGCACCTGTATAGGCAAACATCATCACACCTTACCGTCATAATATACGCTCTGTATATTATATCATTTTAATTAAAATATGTCAAGCCGTACAATAAGTTAATAAGCTGTGAATGATATATGTACATTTATAAAGCAGAGCTATGAATTCCGGCTTTGTTTATTTGTTTTGACTGTCGGTGAATAAGCTGCCGTGAACAGCTTTCACGGTTTGTATTGTCAAATTCTCCGAAATGTGCTATAATGATAACGGTGATCAAAAATGAAAACAACGGATAAAATAACCGTTCTTTCCGGCGTTGCCGAAAAAAGAGCGGAGCTTTATAAAAAAATGGGCATAGAAACGGTCGGTCAGTTGCTTGAGCATTATCCCAAGGATTATACGGATTTTTCACAGGTCACGAAAATCTCCGACGTTCCTCCCAACGAGCACGCCGTTATCCTGTGCAGGGTGGTAAAAAAGATCCCCGCCGCAAGGATCAGGCAGGGACTTGTTATCTACAAGATAATCGTCACCGACGGCAGCGATAACCTTTCCGTAGTGCTGTACAATAACCGCTACGCCTATGAAAGCTATCAGCCGGAGGGAGAATACCGCCTTTACGGCAGGGTCACGGGGAATTTTACCATGAAGGAAATGAACGCTCCCGTGATGATCCCCGCAGACGAAACACGGCTTATGCGCCCCAAATACGCTCTTACCGAGGGACTTACCTCACAGATGGTCATAACCAATATAACGCAGGCGCTTTCCGCTGCCGAGCGTATAAAGGATCCTCTCCCCGATGAAATACGCAGGAAATTCGAGCTTTGTACGCGGGAGTACGCCGTAAAAAACATACATTTCCCCGAATCCGCCCACGCAGCGGAGATAGCGCGGCGCAGACTGAGCTTTGACGAGCTTGTGACTATCCAATGTGCCATGAGCCTTATCAAAAGCAGATCGAGGGAGAACGCCGGATATCAAATGAAAATGCTTTCGGGAGAAGAGTTCTTCGCGGCTCTTCCCTTTGAGCCGACAAACGCACAGAAAAAGGCTTGCGCGGACATATTCACCGATATGTGTTCTTCCGTTCCCATGAACAGGCTTGTTCAGGGCGATGTAGGTTCGGGAAAAACCGCCGTTGCCGCCGCCGCCTGCTGGTTTGCCTGCAAAAACGGGTGTCAGTCGGCGCTTATGGCTCCCACGGAAATACTTGCCAGACAGCATTGCGCCACACTAAAGGAGCTGCTGGATCCCTTGGGTATAACCGTCGGCTGTCTTACAGGCTCCATGACGCCAAAACAAAAGGCGGAGATAAAAGGCGGTCTTTTGTCGGGAGATATACGCGTAATTACGGGAACTCATGCACTTATCTCCGAAAGCACGGAATTTGACCGCTTAGGACTGGTCATAACCGACGAGCAGCACAGATTCGGAGTAAATCAGCGGAAGATGTTCGCCCTTAAAGGCGAAAAGCCTCATAAGCTGGTAATGTCAGCCACGCCCATTCCCCGTACCCTTGCACTGATAATGTACGGGGATCTGGATATTTCCGTAATAAACGAGCTGCCCAAGGGCAGGCAGACCGTGGAAACATATGCCGTTACGGGAAAACTCCGTTCAAGAGCGCTGGGTTTTGTCAGGCAGCGTCTTGAAGAGGGAAGACAGGGATATATAGTCTGTCCCATGATAGAAGAGGGAAACGGCGAAAACGGAAGCGAAAACGAGATACAGGCAGTTACCTCATATGCGGAGAATATTTCCAAAAACGAGCTTAATGGCTGCACAATAGGCATACTTCACGGTAAAATGCTCCCGTCTGAAAAGGATTCGGTCATGTCCGATTTCAAGGAGGGGAAAATACAGCTCCTTGTGTCGACCACCGTAATCGAGGTAGGCGTGGACGTACCGAACGCCGCGGTCATACTTATCGAAAGCGCTGACAGATTCGGTCTGTCGCAGCTTCACCAGCTCAGGGGACGGGTCGGAAGGGGAAAGCACAAATCCTATTGTATCCTCGTGACCGACAATGCCACAGACGAGATAAGATCGCGCCTGCGGGTAATGTCCGCCACTCACGACGGCTTTGTCATTGCCGAGGAGGATCTGAAGCTGAGGGGAGCGGGGGATTTCTTCGGATCGCGGCAAAGCGGTCTGCCGCCCCTTAAAATAGCCGATCTTTACGGCGATCCCGACCTATTGGAGGACGCGTCCGCAGCGGCAAAGTATCTTTTTTCGCAAAGTCCCGATCTGTCGGAATTTCCCTTGCTCAAGGAGCTTGCTATGAAGCTTCTGGAGGAAAACGGCACTGAGGGAATGAATTAGAGGTAAGAAGTAAGAAGCAAGAGATTCTTACAGCTTACTTCTTACCTTTTTTCGTTAATTATATGCTTTGCTCCGATCTCATACTTTTTTCCGATGTTATACTCTGCTCTAATATCGGACAGGGGCAAAGGCTCCGAAATTGAACCTTTGCCTCCTGCCCTTGTTTTTCCCGTCGGAATGTATGATAAAACGGCACCCGATACCGGAAAAAAGCGGGTTGTTCAGGGGTATGCCGCTGCGCACGGTATACCGCCCGCCTTGTAAGCCTTAACATAATGCCGTTATATTAATTTATGCTAAGGACAGGCGGGGCGTTAATCCCGCCCCGTTTAGGCAGGGTGGATTTTTGTAAAATAAACGTGAAAAAAGGGGAGTTCTCCGAAAAGAATTCCCCTGTTTCATGCTTTGCGGCCGTCTTAAAAAAAATTACGTCCGTGTTCGGTCAGTCTGCGGTAAGCAGCCCAATAAAATATCCGTCCAGCGCAGAATATTCCTCCTCCGTAAGCTCAAAGCCGAACAAATTGCCTTGATGGGAATAGCATATATATTTGCTTATGCCCACGTATATTCTCATGGTATTGCCTCTGCTGTCGGAAAAATCTATAATGTACCGGCTGTCGGTAGGTACAGAGGATATGAGCTTAGCCTCCCTTTCCTCCGTAAAGCCGATAAGATCGTCCTCCAGGCTGCGTATCTCTTTTCGTCCCTTTATCCTCGCAGGCGCGGTGCCTTCGGGAAAGCTGCCGGTAAGAGGAGTTATGACCGCTTCGGAATCCGACGGTCTGAATACCGATATAATACTTTCGGCGGAAAAATCTGCCGCCTTGCTGATCTGCGAAACCGCAGTGACCTGCTGCGATTCGTCGTCAACGTTCCCGCTGTTTTCATCAAACGCTCCCGCTCCCGCAGGGGGATCGTACTGCGCTTCATAAAGGGGGAATTCCTGCTCGCTTTCCTCATCATATACTTCGTCGGCGTCCGTATCCTCGCGTCCCATAGGCGGACTGACGGCTATTACCTGCTGCTGAGGAGCTTCGGAAGCCTCTTCGCCGTTTTTCCCGTCGGCGGGAGTCTCCGTTTGTGCGGCGCCGGTATTCATACTGCCGCTGCCCAAGCTGCCGCCCTCTTTACGGGGAGAAACCGTGTAAGGCTCATATTCGCTGACTGTCGGGGACGCTGTCTGCGCCTCTTCCGCCGTATCTGCGGGAAAATCCTCCGTTACGGGCGTTTCCGCCTGCACCTCCGGTATATCCTCCTCCGGTGCGCCGCCGGAGGTATCGGTAGGGGCATTAACATAGCTGCGGTCGTCGATACTGTCAAGCGCGGCGGAACCGGTTCTTTCTGCGGAATCTATGCCGCTGTCGAAAACTCCCGCTCTGTTTACGGAAACGGCGATAGCAAAGCAAGCCGCAGCCGCTGCGGCGGCCGAAGCGATACGGTAAAAGCCGATCCTTCCGCCTCTGCCGTTGTTTTTCTCACGGCTCAGTGAAACGGTGATCTTATCCGCCTCATACTCCGACTCGCAGTCATCGGAAATGACGAGCGTATCGCCGTTGTCGCGAAGCTCCTTCATCATTTTAGCCGTGCGTTCCTTGAAATCGGGAGAGATCTCCAGACTGTCAAGAGCCTTTATATATTTATCCGATAAATTCGACATTAAAAATCATCTCCCAGCCTTTTCCTAAGCAGATCCCGCCCTCGTGCAAGGTGCGTACCCACCGTCGCCGTGCTCATGCCCTTGACCGACGCTATTTCCGCAATGCTCAGCCCGCTGTAATAAAACAGATGTATGACCGTCCTGTATTTTTCGGGAAGTCCGTTTACAGCCTCAAGAACAAGCCTTGCACTGTCGCCGTCCTCTCCGCTGCCGTCCGCGATCTCCCGAACGCTGTCGTCCAGCGGCACTGTTTTGCTTATCCACCCCGATTTAAGGTGATTTTTGCATTTGTTTACGGCGCAGCGCAGC
>JAMPAO010000058.1 GCA_023667165.1 Ruminococcus sp.
AAATAATAATGCGTTTTCCGATGTGCATGAACAACATGAACAAGAAGATTTATCTGTGATTTTAAATCAGACGGAGGCTTCTGACGCTTCCTATATATACGAAAATGTGCAACAAAAGGATTCTATAAACGAAAACGAATTAAAAATATTATTAGAGCAAACCGATAATGAAAATTTACTGTTTTGGAATTACTCTGATTACGACGGTGATAAGGAAAAAGAGGTGTTTGCGGTTACCGGAAAAGAAGATATTGTATTTGGCGGAGATCTTTGGTTTATAAGCTCTGAAAGGATCGATTATTTGGGTGAGGTATCCGGAGATAGTATTTTTGTATTTGCTGTAAATGACAACACAAAATTTTTTTGCGTGTCATCTAAAATGTATGAAAATTACAGCCGCTTATGGGGAGTACGTGACGGCACTGCTGTTGAAATGCCGATTTCAAATGTTGGGCAGCAATTTACATTTGATGGGAAAAGTGATTTTAAAATTACACAATCTGCCCTTGACGGAATGTCATTAGGAGGCGGGCATACTCATAAAGAATATTATTTTTATTATGATCATAATGATAAATGCTTCTATGAATATGGCGGTACGGAGATTACCGTTAATGATTTACTGCAGTTTGAAAACGGCGAAAGGATTTTCAATGACATTGTGGATAAAGGCGGGAAAATTACATCTGTTTTAAAAAGAAACAATTATATTATAAATGTAAATTACACTATACCCGAAACCGACACATTGCAATATTTTGATTGGAACTATAATATCACTTTGAAGATCCATGAGAATAATGTGTATGTTATTGAAGAAAATGAGGGAATTTATTTGCCCGCTCTTGTTCCTGAAATAGCGGTTTATTAATTTTCCTGTTTATAACAGCACAGCTTAATCCGGCTGTGTAAACCCAAGGAAGACGTCCAAACGGTACACAGAAAAATATCCTTTACCCTTTCAATGGTTATGGCGTTGAATATAGCTGCTGACCGCAAATGCATTTGCTTGTTGCAGCAGCGGACAGCAAGGTATACGAAAAGGACGGCTGCACTGTTACATACAAGATAGGGAATGATGAATACAAATTTCTTTTAACAAAAGCGTTCCGTCAAAATCATATGTGTATTTTGAATTGTGAAAGTAAACGGCAAGCGGATCGTTTTCTTCTCTTACTGTGCCTACTCCTCCTCTGAAACCGTATAACTCAACCTTTTTCAGAAGCTTGTCATCTTCCGAATATATGTATACCCAACTTGTATCACCACTGTATACACTGTTCACTGCCACAGCAAGATAACCTTGAGCGTTTACGGCAATACCCGCAACCTGCCGCTTAGTAACAACTAAAGGAAAAAACACAATTACGCAAAACAAACATATAATCGTCAAGGCACTTTTTCTTTTTTACTCATTATTATGCACCCTTTTCGTCTTGTATAAATTTCTGAATATATATGAACAGCCTCATATTGCAATGGCGGAACAAACGCGGATTTCATGCTTTTCGGTTCAGTTTTCGCGCTGCTTTGCGGGATGGCTTTTTTCCAGAGTATTTGATTTTGAATTTATCCGCTTGTTTATTTTTGGCGTATTCGGCGTTTTCGGATTTTTTATCGGAAAGCTGTGTAACTTTTTTATTTTCTGCGTATTCGGAGGCTTTTTTCTCGTATGTATTATTATCCTTTTGAATTTTTTTCCTGTCCCTGACATCGTTGGCGGTTTTGTTTTCTGTAACGATCTGCTTGCATTTTTTTGTACCTTGGATACTGCTTTTGAATTCGTCCCGCTTTTTCTTTTCCGCTTTTCTTTTCTCTGCGTCGGTAGGCAGCTTTGAGTATTCGGAAGTTTGCGCGAATTTAACTGTTATCTTTTCAATAGCGTCGCATTTGCGCCTTTCTTCAGATATAAATTCGGCTTTTTTTTCTGCGGAGATCCTCGGATCGTTTTTTACGGCGTTTACGGCGCTGAGAGATGAAGAGATATGGTGCAGTTTCAGGCGGCGCACATCGTCCTTGGTTTTGCATTTTTTCAGATTTTTTTCATAGTTATTCTGCTCTGCTTGAGCCATTTTGGCTTTTTGGTACATAACCGGATCCTTATCGCGCAGATAAGCTATTTCGGTATGAGTCAGCTTATTTCCCGCCGAATATTTATTTACTATATTTTTATATGTTCTGTCATTTTCAAGCTCGGCTTTTTTCCTTTTTTCGTAGCTGCTTTCGGAAAGCTCTTTTTTCTGTTCCTCAGCCCATTCGCTTATGGTTTTGGCGCCGTCGGCTTTATAATCCTTATTGTTCTTGCGGTACTCCCATCTGCTTTCCATGTTCATTGTATTAAGATAGCTGTTGAGCGAATTTACCGAAAAGAAATCCATGACTTCTCCTTTCCGCTGCTTTTGGGGCAGCCTATAGCTTTTCTTATAATATATATCGGCACGAAACTTCAAAACTTTAGCGATTTATAAATTTTTTTAACGTACGAAGAAAAACTATTGCCGATAAAAAGAAAATATGGTATAATATACTCGGAAACAAAGGATCTGCTCAAGTACTCCCTGTGCGGACAGGTTTTTACATAAGGGACGGTGATATGCAATGAACATTGCTGTTTGCGATGATGAAAAATATATGACGGAGCTGATCTCGGAATGCATTGAGGGGTATTTTGAGGAAAAAAACTCGCCGTGCGTTATTGACAGATATCTTTCGGGCAGGCAGCTTATAGAGTGCGGCAAGGATTACGACGCTGTTTTTCTTGATATAATAATGCCCGGAACGGACGGGATGAAAACTGCCGAAATATTGAGAGAAAATGATTTCAAGGGTAATTTGATATTTACTACCGTTCTTGAGGATAATGTTTTTGACGCATTTGCCGTAGCTGCTTTTGATTATATTGTGAAGCCTGTCGACAGGGAACGTCTTTACAGGACGTTATCCAGACTGGAAAAAGACGAGCGGCGGAGAAAGACGTCTTTGATAATCAAAAGAGAAAACGAAAACAGGATAATAAAAAAGGACGATATTATTTTCTGCGAGGTGATAGATCATCTGGTGTATATTCACGTTTCGGGCGGTGAAACGGTATTATGCGGCGAAAAAATGGATACCTTTGCGGAACGGTTGGGGGACGGATTTTTCAGATGTCACCGCAGCTACATTATAAATATGAAGCATTTAATAAGCTACGGACGCGGAACAGCGGAGCTGTCGGAGGGCGTAAAGGTACCTGTTTCAAGGCTGCGCAGCAGCGATCTTAGTAAGGCGGTTATTCGGTTTGTGAGGTGGTAAGTATTTTCACGGAATATTTTGCCGATTTTTTCGGACTTTATTTTGCTTATGCAGCAGAAACGGTTATAGGGTATGATCTGTTCGGAAAACTTTTGGGACGGAAATTCAATGTATTCGAGCATATCGTTTTTATAATATGCGGATTTTGCGTCAGCGCTTTGGCAAAAGATAATTTGCCTGTCAATTCTGTATTATACGTTGTTCTTATGGTTTGTGCGGGGAAAATTTTTTCCGAACGCGGGTTTAACGATATTGTAACTGCGGCTGTTTTCGTACATATGATATTTCAGATGAGCTTTACATTTACGGGCATTGTAATAGGCACATTATTTTCGGCGGAGAACAGAGCCGCTTTAATTTCGGGAAACGCCGCAATGATAGTGGGTGAAGCGCTTTCTCTTTGCATTTGCCGCATTGCCGGCAAGAGAGCGGAGAAATATTTCGGTAATTCCCGAAAGCGGCAAGGAATGCTTGTTTTTTCGGTAATTATAATTCTTGCGGCAACGGGGGACTTTTTTAATCATCTGATACTTGGAAGTACGGTATCGGACAAGGCAGATCTTGATATTGCATATATTTATATTGCCGCCATACTTGCGGCGGGTTGTATTTGCGCAAAGCTCACGCTTGACGCGGATCTGGCTCTTTGTTTTTACAAATCCGCGAACCTGCGTCAGAAAGAGGAAAACAGGCTGATATACGAGAAAACAAGAACTTTGCGGCATGATGTCAAAAATCACCTCGCCGTCGTTCGCGGACTTTGCGCTTCGGGAAATGCCGGTGAGGCTTCAAAATATGCGGCGGAGCTTAATGAAGAGTACAAGGTTATTTTAAAGAATAGGACCGGCAGCGAGGCTGCGGATATTTTGCTCACAGAGAAGATAACCAAAGCCGAGGAAAATCATATCCGTACAAAATGCGATATACATTTTCCCAAGAATTTCATTGCCGATATGGATATGTGCGTTATTCTTTCAAACGCCGCGGATAATTCCATCAATGCCTGTATGAAAATTAAAGGAGAAAAACATATAGATATCTGCGGAAGAGTCAGCGGAAATTTTTTTATTTTGGAAGTCGAAAACAGCTTTGACGGGAATGGAAACATTAAAAAAGGGACGGGTCTTGAAAATATTGAAAGAACTGTGAAAAAATACGGCGGGAGCTTGGATATTTCTTTGTCGGATAATATCTTTGCTCTTACGGTCGTTTTTGACATTTCGCGGTGCGAAAGGCTCATTACACGAAAAAGCTATTGAAATATCGGGAGAATATTGTATAATATAACAAAGCAGTAAATTATCCCTGATCAGGCGAAAGCGGCAGGTAAGCGTGATATAGATCCTTAGGTTTGAAGCTTCTTACCTCTTTCGGTATTGATTTTATGTTTTGCTTTTACTGCATATCTTCATGAAAGGATGATTTGAATGAATATTTCGGGTATTTCAAATTCTGCCGATATTTACGGAGTGAAAATGGAGGCGGTCTGCGGCAAATGTCGGGACAATAATGACTCTGTAGCGGAAGATACCGGTCCTGTCGGACGAAACAGGGACGAATATATTCCGTCGGAGGAGGACGAGCCTATCGGGTTGTATAAAATGTCCGAGGATGAAAACGGAGATCCGAGGATAGAATACGACGCTCCCAAAGCTCCCGATAAGAAAAAGGATGCTCCCGAAAACGAGGAGAGATCGGAGGAATGTACGGGAAACACCGATAAGGTCGACGCAGAAATAAAAAGATTGAGGGAAAAGGCAAAGGAGCTTAGCCGACAGATAAACGATGCCGAGGGAGAAAAAAGAGCCTTGCTTGAAAAACAGCTTGCACAGGTCGAGGCGGAGCTTAAAAATAAAGATAATGATTCTTACCGCCGCAGACACACTGTTTTTAGTTGATTTTCTTAAATAATTTTACAGCTTGCCGAAGCGTCGGATATACGAATTGCTTCGGCGTCTTTTTGATCTTAAAAAATATTGTGATAATCTGCATAAAATAATCGGTTTTTCGGAGTATGTTTTGGTGATTTGTTTGCAGTGAAATTAATTTAGTAAAAAAATTAGTATTTTTTTTGTAAAAATGGCCGAAAATGTTTGACAAATAATTTTTTATGTGATATAATAAATTAAATTAAAATTTTGGAGGTTATTTTTATGGCTAACAGAAAAAGCAATAAATCTGCAAATAAACCCGCTGTAAAATCAACAGAGGTAAAAACTGCCGCTGCTGTAAGCTCGGTTGAGGAAGAGGTAAAGTCTGTTCCCGCTGTTCAGGCTGCTCCTGTTGAAAGCGCTCCCGTAAAAGCGGAAGAGCCTAAGAAGTCCGCTGAAACCAAAAAGACTGCCGAGAGCAAAAAACCGGCAGCTAAGAGAACCGCAAAGAAAACCGAAGCTGCTAAGCCTGCCGCAAAGAAAACCGAACCGGCAAAGAAATCTGCCGATGAAAAGGGCGGAAAATTTGTTCTTCAGTTTGAAAGCGGCAACGATTACGATTATAATGATATTATCGAAAAGTGCAAGGCTGCTTACAAGGCTGATAATTCCAGAAAGCAGGTTCGCTCCATTGACGTTTACGTAAATATCAAGGAGAACAAAGCATATTATGTTATAAACGGAAAAAGCGAAGGTCAGTTTATCGAGCTTTGATTTTTCCGCGGATGTAAAAAGGTATCGGGTATTTAATCCGATACCTTTTTATTATTTCTTTTTTCCGTAAAGTACCAGCGCTTTTACGTCGATATCCCGTATAACGCATTCATAGGTTATGATTATTACGGCAGGGGCTATAAGCATAAGAAGCAGCAGGCCGAAAAGTCCGCTCCAGCTTAGAGAGGCTATATCTCTGCCGCTTGTAAACAGATCTATCCATGCAATGGTCTGGATATTCGCCCATATATAATATCTGAATATATCGCCTATCACTCCGAGCTTTGAAAGCAGGAGCATTATCCACATAACATACTGGGGAAGAGGAGCGGTCAGGGCAATTTTGACGGACATTTTTTTATCGTACCCCACGTCGTGGTATTTGATAAGATTTCTGTCCCTTACTGCTGTATTGTATGCGAAATTGAAAAAAAGACCGTTGGCGATTATTGCCGAGGAGATCGCGGTGAATATCTTTACCGCCATGAATTTTGTCATAAAGATCAGCATACACATATTAAATATAATGCAGATAAATTCGCCGGCAAGCCACCAAAGCATTCCTTTTGCGGCTCTTTTGGCAAATTTTTCCTGTGTTTCCTTTATCATAAGCATTCCTCCCTTTTGAAGCTGCGATCTTGCAGACGGTGCAAAACAACTCATTCTATCATTATACAGCATTTTTTTCTTTTTTACAATATATTTTCCTTAAATATTTTTTTTTCTTCGATATATAATATTAACGTCGGACGAAAAGTCCGGCAGAAAAGTCAAAAGGATGCTTAAAATGGATCAGAATAACCTGCAAAACAGCGTTTATCAGAATGCCGCGATGGGAATTACGGCTCTCAGACAGATCATTCCGTCAGTCAGAGATCATAATATGAAGGACATTTTGATCAAGCAGTATAACGGATATAAAAGGCAGACAGAAATTACCGCAAGACAGATGAAAGCGGATAATCTCACACCCACATTCCCTTCTCTGGGTGCAAGAATGATGACAAAAGCGAGTATCGCACTGAAAATGAGAAGAGATCATTCCCCCTCCAATGCAGCAAAAATGCTCATTAAAGGTACAAACGCGGGAATTATTGATTTAACGGAGACGATAAATCACACGGGATGCGAGTCGCCCGAGGCAATAGCTTCGGCAAAAGAATATCTGAAAAAAGAACAAAGCTATATTGAAAGTTTAAAGCCATATCTGTAAAACCGCGCTGACTGCGCAGGCTTATGTACTCTGCAATGGGCAGAGCCGGCATTTGACCCGAACATTTTCAGCCTTATCGTCCGAAAAATATATTACAAGGGCATAAGCTGAGCATTTCTCCTATATCTCTTTAAAACACGGAAAGCATTTTATTCAGCTTTCCGTGTTTCTTTTCGGAAAATTTTTCGTTATGCCTTTCCAATGAATATTCTTCCCCTTGTGAGAAAAACTATAATTGCAGTTAATTTGCAGGCATAGTCCCGATATAGCAGATAAATGTCAGAAAAACACGATTTTTCCGACATACAATAAGGTTAAGAAAGGATGTAAATTAAATATGAAAGCAACGGGTATTGTAAGACGAATAGACGATCTGGGAAGAGTTGTTATCCCCAAGGAGATCCGAAGAACAATGAGAATAAGAGAGGGCGATCCGCTGGAGATATACACAAGCTCGGACGGCGAGGTCATCTTCAAGAAATATTCCGCGATAAATGAAATGGCTCAGTCCGCTTCTCAGGTGGCGGAGGTCATGACCAAGCTGGCAAATTGCCCTACGGTGGTTTTCGACAGGGATCATGTGGTAGCTGTTGCGGGAGTGGGCAAAAAGGAATTTAACGAAAGACGGGTGTCGCAGGGACTTGAAGAATTTCTCGAACACCGCAGAAATTACATCTATTCCTCTGCGGATGATGTAAAGGTATTCCCGGTAGAGGGAATAGACCGTCCCGCAATTGCGTGCACGCCAATTCTTTCGTCGGGCGATGTTACCGGCGCGGTGGCGTTTCTTGCACCGAACGCGGGAGATGAGTCGCCCGCGACCGAGGTACAGAAAAATCTTATTCAGGCGGCTGCTCAGTTTCTCGGAAAGCAGATCGAAGAGTAAAGCGCGAATATTCTTCGGAAAGAGCTTGCGTTTTTTGCCGATTTCCGATATGACCGCGGCGGGACGCCGTCTGCGATCCGTCCCGAGATCGGTATTACAAAAGCTGACGTACAGCTATGCCGCCGTAATATCACGGTAAAGGTGAGATTACGGCGGCTGCTGTTTAGAGAAAGACATATATCCGTTTTACGGGTAAAAAAATTGTATAATTTATGCGGTATGTATTATATTAACAACAGGAGGTTTTTTATATGAATGTGAGATTAAAAAAGGCTGCGTCTGTTTTTACGGCGGCTGCCATGACAGGCGCTCTCCTTACCGCCTGCGGAGGCAGGACGGAAGAGAGTACCGATGATACAAGCGATACTTCCGCTGTCGGTGGCGCAGATACTCCCGCCGACGGCGCGCCGGGAAATGACGGCGGGCTTTCGGGAACTGTAAAGGTGCTCCATCACCGCACCGACAGAGATCAGGACGGCACTATGGCAAAGCTGACTGAGGGATTTAACGCTTTATATCCTAATGTAAAGGTTGAATATCAGTCTTTTACGAACTATGCGGACGATGTTGCAACCATGATGCAGTCCGATAATTACGGCGACGTTGTTATGACGCCACAGGCTCTCAAGCAGTCTGATCTTCCGAACTTTTTCGCACCTTTGGGCAGCTATGACGAACTGTCGGAGAAGTATTACTGGCTTGAAAATTACAGTGTTGACGGTCAGGTATACGCCCTTCCCACAGGCGGAACGGCGTCGGGAATACTCTATAACAAAAGAGTATGGGCGGACGCCGGTATCACAGAGCTTCCGACCACTCCCGACGAATTTCTCGATTGTCTTAGGAAAATAGCGGAGAATACTAACGCTATCCCTTATTACACAAATTACAATGCGGGTTGGTGCATTGTACAGTGGCAGTCGTTGGTTGTCGGCGCGTCCGGCGATCCGGGATATATCAACAACAGACTTCTTACGCAGAAAGAGGATCTTTTCTCAAACGGCAGTCCTTATGACGCGGTATACGGTACAATGTTCGATATTTATTCCGATCCTGCGCTCCACGAGGAGGATCCCATGACCACGGACTGGGAGGGCTGCAAGCCTGCGTTTGCCCAAGGAAAGATAGCGACAATGGTTCTTGGCTCATGGGCAATAAGCCAATTCGAAGAGGCTGCGGATCAAGTGGGCGCGGACAGGGCGGATATAGGATATATGCCTTTTCCGAACAGTATCGGCGGAAAGATATATTCCGTATCCTCCAATGACTATATGATGAGCGCAAATAAAAATTCAGCCAATCTCGACGCAGCAAAGGCGTATATTGAGTGGTTCTGTTCCGATTCAGGCTTCTCTCAGAACGAGGGAGAGATATCGGGACTTAAGGGCGCACCGATGCCCTCCACACTTTCTTCATTTGAAGAGCTGGGCGTTGAACTTTTTGTTGAGGATCCCACTCCGGACGAGCTGATAGGCAAGTTTGACGAGATAGCAAAATCATCCGAGGTCGATCCCTGGGGCGACGCTTCCACAAATTTCAAGTTCAGAATGGCTGAGGCGGCTTTCGACGGCAAGGGCAGAGATGAATATGACAAGATCCGCGCCGACGTGAACGCGGCATGGGCGGCTTCAAGAGATAAGATACTCGGTTGACGGATATTTTAATTATTCCGTGCACTGACGGATATGACGGAGATCACGGTCTGTCATATCCGTGCAGGGCATTTCAAATTTGCAGGAATGAGGGGCGTTTTGATGAAAAATAGCAAACAAGGTCATACAGGCGGCAGCCGGCTGAGCAGATCGTATACGGAAAAAATGATCACCGTATGCCTGTTCCTTCTTATTCCCACTGTTCTTTTGTTCGTTTTCACATATATCCCCGCTGCGGAAATGATAAAATACAGTTTTGAGGAAAGAGATCAGTTCGGAGTAAATGTCAGAAACGTGGGAATTAATAATTACAAGACCGTATTTACAACGCCCGAATATTTTGCGGCGTTCAAAAACAGCATTTATTATTTATTCGGTTCGTTTATTCAGCTCGGACTTGCGCTTTTTCTTGCTACCATACTTTGCTCAAAGATCCGTTTTTCAAATTTCTTCAAGGGCGTGCTTTTTTTCCCTTATATGATAAATACCGTTGCGGTGGCTCTTATATTCCGCAGATTTTTTCAGAAAGGCGACGGCGTCACCAATACGGACGGTACGCTTAACTCGATAATATCTCTTTTCGGAGGAGATCCCGTAAAATTTCTGTCCACGGAGGGACTTGTAAATATTTGTCTGGTATTTGTATCGATATGGCGTTATATCGGTTTTGATCTGGTAATGTTCATAGGCGCGATACAGTCGGTATCTCCGGATATTTACGAGGCTGCCGATCTGGACGGAGCAAACCGTTTTCAAATATTCAGATATATTATCGCACCAAGTATTCGTCCTATAATTCTGCTTCAGATGATACTGGCGGTAAAGGGCGCCATCAGCGTTTACGAAATTCCCTTTATCATTACGGGGGGACGCTTCGGGTCAAGCACCTTCGTTATACAGACTACGGAAACGGCGTTTAAGTTCCAAAAGGTAGGACTTGCCTCGGCAATGGCTGTGGTGCTGTTTTTGATAATAGTAGTCGTTACGGTGATACAGAAACTGATATTCAAGGAGGAAAAATGAGATGAACGGGACGGCAAAAAGCTCCGCTGACAGCGGAAATTTTTCGGCGGGCGTTTTTAATTTTCTCAAATATACGATACTTGTGATCGCCTGCCTTGCGGTGTTTATCCCCTTGATAGTTGTATTTTTGGGATCGCTGAAAAACAATACCGAATTTCTTTCCTCAAACGTTTTTGCGCTTCCCTCTTCCGTGGAATGGGAAAATTACAGAACGGCGTTTATTGACGGAAAGGTGCTGCTGGGACTTAAAAATACGGCGATAATAATTATTATTTCCTGCACGGGTACGATCATAACCGGTACTATGACGGCGTATGTTCTTCAAAGGTTCAACACTCTGTTCGGAAAGATCCTGAAAGCAGCATTCCTTTTGGCTACGCTGTTTCCCTCCATATCCATGCAGGTAACGGTATACCGCATAATGAACTCACTGGGATTGGTGGGAAAAATGGCTGCGCCGATAATTTTATATATCGGCACAGATATTATTTCGATCTATATATTCATTCAGTTCCTTTCCAATATCTCATATTCTCTGGACGAGAGCGCGATCATTGACGGGGCGAATTATTTTACCGTTTATTTCAGGATAATACTTCCTCTTCTTAAACCCGCCATTGCCACCGTGCTTATTATCAAGGTCATTTCCATATACAATGACTTCTACACTCCTCAGCTTTATATGCCCTCGGATGAACTTGCGGTGGTGTCCACTTCATTGTACAGATTTATGGGACCTTACGGGGCGAAATGGGAGATAATTTTTGCGGGTATCGTTATTTGCATAATACCTACCCTTATCATTTTCCTGTCGCTGCAAAAGCAGATATATGCGGGACTGGTAAACGGCTCGGTAAAGGAATGATCAAAAAGGCTGCCTCCTCGGGCAGCCTTTTTCAGGTAATATTTGATCTTATATATTTCATCAGACCCTTGCAGCCGTCGTATATATCGGAATAGGCGGTGTCAAAGCGCCCTGTGTACCACGGATCGGAAATATCTCCGTTTCTTCCCGCAAATTCAAGAAGCTTATGTATTTTACCCTGCGGGTCGTCCGGGAAAATACGCTTGATATTGCGGAGATTGCTGCCGTCCATAAGGGCGAAGAGATCGAAATCGTCATAGTCCTCGGGACGAAGAGTCTGCGCATATTTTCCTCCGCATTTTATCCCATGGCGGGCAAGCTCGGCTTTGGCGGGAGGATATACGGGATTGCCCGTTTCTTCGGTGCTTGTTGCTCTCGATTCCACATAAACGCTGCTTTCAAGATTTTCTTTCAGCAGCATATCTTTCATAATAAATTCCGCCATGGGACTGCGGCAGATGTTGCCGTGGCATACGAACATTATTTTTATCATCGCGGTTTCCCTTTCTGTTTTTTATACAAAAAATGCGAATAAGTATATAACTGTCATACCAACAGAACAGAATGCAAACACTGCCGTCAATACGCCGTAAGTCAGAACTGTATTTTTACATGATGTTCTGAAAAGGCGAATAATTTCGGATCGCTTTCGGGAAATATAACGGTTACTTTATCGATTTTATCTATGCTGAAATCGCATGCGCAGATCATTTTACCGCGTACCTGTTTCCGGGGAAATAATGTTCGTTCGCTATGCCGGACGCATGGGTTATCTCCGCAGGGTATCGGATACAAGCATTTGACTTGACAGCACGGAGAAACCGAAGTACATATTTCAAGCAGTATGCATTTTTCGCTCGGAGCAGCACACACGGATACACAGTATGTTTTATTATATGGTTATCCCTTTTTTTAATTGCTTTGCGTGTATCTGTCAGCTTTTCGGCTTGAAATTGGTATGGGTTCAAAAAATTGCTTATTTTATCTTTTCCGCAAGTTGAAATTACGGTAATGCACTCCTTACAAAAAGCCGGTCGACCGTGCCGTATACAGTTTCATAATCGCCCAATCCGGTGAATCCGTATTTTTCGTAAAGCCCCGTTTCTCCGCTCAATATGTATACTTTTTCATATCCCAGCGAATTTGCATAGGCTGCCGCCGCATTTACCAGCTTTTCCGACAGTCTTTTGCCGCGATATTTTTCATCGACAAATACAAAGCCGACGAAAGGGGTATATTCATATTTTGAGGGTAGCTCGTCCTTTTCGGCAAGGGTGCAAAATCCTGCCGCTTTTCCGTCAACGCAGGCGGCAAACACTCTTTCCCATTGGGCGAAATCGTTGTTTTTCATCATTTCGGCTAATTTGGGTCCCGCTCTCCAAGAGCATTTTTCGGCAAGGGAAACAGTTTCGTTCCAAAAGCGATGACCTTGGGTCATTGAATATATCTCCGTCATATATTTTCTCCTAAATTTCAATTTGCCAACCGTCCGGCATATTTATATTATAAATGAAAGGATCCGAAAAGTCAATAAGCACAGAATAATTTCAAAATAAAAAAGCAGTTCCCCGCGAGATATTTATGATTTTTGAGAAAGGAAGCTGTCGGCTTCGCTTCTGTTCTTAAAAATCATAATGCGTTTGTGAGAATATCTGCGCAGCAGCTCCGTCACCGCAGGTCTGCTTTCGGAATTGTAATTATTGATAAATTTCATAAATTCATCATCTTCATCATCGAGGGCGGTAAACGGCATATCTGTCCGCTCTCTGCCCTTTCTTGCTTTAACGCCGTCTATGCAGATATCCGTCGGATAATCAAGGAAAAAGACCGTATCGCAGGCTCGTATCCGCAGCTCCATAGTTGAGAGATAATTTCCGTCAATTATCCAGGCGTCTTTATTCAGCGTTTCTTTCAGCCGTTCCATAAAATCGGATCTCGGTATTTTTTTTCCGTCGGTATTCCAACGTATCATATCCAAATGGTAAAGCGGCAGTCCGGTAATATCGTGCAGCTTTTTTGAAAACGTACTTTTCCCGCTGCCGGGGCAGCCGATAACTATAACCTTTTGCATTTTCAACTCCTCCTTTAATCACAGCTTCTCGATTTTTGCTTTAAAAGAAAAATAATAAAGGCTATAAACGCTATGAACCTCCGTAAACCGAAATTTACCTGCCGCTCGGCATGACATATTTATATTATAAATCAAATTTCGGGAAAAATCAACATATTTTTTTCAAAAAAGACGGGCGGAAAAGTTCCTGCCCGTTAATAGGTTATTGCTGTTAGGTATATAGGGAGAAGCTAATCCTCCAGCCTTACTATAGACACCACATTGCCGCTGTAGTCCTCGTATTCGCCTACGCTGCCCATAATGCGGATATGTTTGTCCAGCTTTTTTGTGTCAACGATGAATTCCACCATATCTCCGTGACCCTCCCACAGCTCCACATAGCTGTTTGACGGGTCGGTATGGGTGTCGGCTTTAATATCGCCCACGATAGCTGTAAAAATATTTCCCGAATCAAGGGTTATCTCAAATCGTTCCCCGCAGTCGGTGGCGTATGCCGTTCCGAGAGCAACGCACACATCCTCGTCGATACGCCTGATACCCTGACTGTCTGTGTACGCCTGCTTTTGCAGGTCGTACTGCACGGAACCGGTGTCGGTTATGGCACGGTAATCCATGTATGTTTTGAAATCGGTATTAACGTCCGGTACAGGCAGCGACTCCTCGTATGCGTGGGCGTTCGCGCCTGCTGCCGCTGAAAAAATGAGCGCCGGTAGTATAACGGCTTTTAGCTTTTTCACAGCACCAATCCTTTCTGATTTAGTCTTGACTTGTTTTTTCTCTTTATTCAAAGAAAATATTGTAAGAGCAAATAGAATATTTCCCTTGATACGCTTTGAATTTTACCATTGCACGGACGGAAATAATGACGAATCGGGGCGGCAGACAAATATTTGGAAGATATTTTTAAAATATTTCCTGCCGTGCAAACATTTTCGTATGATTTAACGGGAATATTTTTGTAATGAGCATTTTTGTTTGTAACCGTTTTTTGGCATTTATTTTCTTGATTTGTAACCGGCAGCCGTGGTATAATTATGTTGTTGAAAATTCTTGAATGTCGGGAGATAAATATATGAAACGTTTATTTTGGGTATTATCTTTTGCAGCGGTTATTTCTGCGGCTCTGACCGGCTGCGCGGAGGAGGAAAGGGTCATCGAAATGACGGATACGGTCAGATGGGATACGGTCGAAATACAAACCGTTGAAGCTGTGCCGCAGACTGCTGCCGAAGCGCATTCCGAGGCTTATATCGAGATAAAGGACGGTATGAAAGAAGAGCTTCTTGATATAATAGATTGTTATTTTATTATGAAAGATATTGCGGGAGGAAAATTTTACAGCTACGGAGGCAGAATTGAACGCGATATGGGTGCGGAATACGGGGAAAAGTATGCGCAGACTGCTCCCTATGCCGCTTTTGAAATAGATAGGGAGATGTTTGACCAATATCGGGAAATTTTTTTCCGAAATGACGGGGATTTTGATTTTTCTTCCGATTCGCGGGCGGAGGATTTTATTGATACCGCAAGGCTGTATATGACGGACGAATTTGCGGGAAATACTCTTGAACGGGCATATTTCAGGGACGATGAGGTAATGGAGGAGTACAGCTATGTAAGTCCCGCTTATTACTGGGAGCATGAGGGCAGGCTTTATTTGTACACCGGATTCGATCATATCGGAGGAGGGGAAAATCAAAGAGATACGTTTCGGGTCATGGGTTACGGCGAAACATATATTATAGTAAGAGTGGACAGGCACTTTGAGATCCCCGACATCACGGAAGTGATGCAATATATCTTTACCTTGGACGGCGATATGTGGAAGCTGGCTTATATGGACAATATTTCCGCAGATCACAGCTATCTTTACGATTAAAGGGAAAAGTACGGCAATATAACCGCAAAGCTTGAAAAGCGTTGGATCTTCTTGACTTTTGGAAAATAGTGTGATATACTGTAAATTGAAAGGAAAGTGATCCGGTCTATGAAATATCCTGCGTTATTATTTATTGCGGCGGCTATTATGATATCTGTGACAGCCTGCGCAAATGAGAAAAATTCAATTGAAACAACGGATACGGTCAGCGGGGAAACAGCCGCCCCGCATACCGAGGAAACCTCGCTGCAGACCTCTGTATCTTCCGCAGAGGAGGCAAGCGCTTTACATACCGAGGAAAACACAGTGCAGACCACTGTTGATTCCGCGGAGGAAACAACCGTATTACATACCGAGGAAACCTCGCTGCAGACTGCTGCAGCTTCCGAAGCGGAGATAAGCACAGATATAACAGAGATAAATGATGAGCTGAAGAATGAGCTGCTTGATATGACAGACTGTTTCTTAGTTTTGCAAAGGCTGGCGTCGGGAGAATTTTATCATTATACCGACATCGTTGAACATGATCTGGGTGCGGAATACGGCGAAAATCATTCGGAAATTGTTACATATAATGCCTTTGAACTCCGTCACGGCATATTTGATAAATATCAAGATACCTTTTTCCGCAGCGATGGGGACATAGACTTCTCTTCGGATTCTTCAGCCGAAGATTTTACAGATATTGCAAGACTGTATATGACAGATGAATTTATCGGAAATAATCTGAAAATTTTTTTCAGAGAATACAG
>JAMPAO010000059.1 GCA_023667165.1 Ruminococcus sp.
AGAAGTGCCGAATGACGCAGCAATTTTGTTGTCAGGCAAAGTACGTTTTCCGCAGAAATACTTGGTGTATTACAAGGAAAACGGACAAAGCATGACAACAAAATGGCAAGTCAGGCGGTGCTTCGGAGATTTCCGAGGAGGTCTATTATAAACACTTTTTAACGGACAGTCGGCACGCGGCTATTCGGCGTACGCTGTCATTATTTGTCGGGGAACAACTCAAGCCTAAAGCTCTCAAACTCCGCCCTGTTATCCCCTACGGCGTACAGACCTGTCACAACTCCCGTAAAGCCGCCGCACACCTCGGAGGAAAGATATTTCGACATTCCGCAGCCGAGATGTATCTCCTCGCCGCCGCTTACAGCGTAAAAATTGTAGATCTGACTGTCCGACCGTATAACAAGCCTTGCACTGCCGCCGTCCAGCGGTACGGAGCTTTGGATATGCTTTATCCCGCCGATATTCAGCCGCAGCACAGCCTCGAATTTATCCCCCTGCCTGCGGACAGCAATGTCGTAATGCTCGTTTTCGCAGGAATATACCGTAATTCCGCCCTCGCCTCGGTCTATGGAAACGACGGCGGACAGCTCCATGTTAAAATCGCGCTGGCGAATGCCTATAAAGGTAGGAGATGCCGCCTCGTCAAGGGTAACGTCCGTTCCGTAAAGCGCCGCTTTATTCGGATAAAGCTCGTATTTATCGTTATTCGGGTGCCGCAGATAGCACCAGTCGATATTCCAGTCGGTATTTTCAAAGGTATACAAGGTTTTTTCCGTCTGACCGAAATCACCGTCAAGCTCATACTCACTGTCCGTCGTACCGTCGTTTCCCGCGGTAAACCAGCCGTCGCCGTCCCATTTGACGGGAGTGAGGAAAACCTCTCTGCCCAGATGATGATAGGGCATCCACATATGTATTTGCCTGAAGCCGAGAGAAAGTATATGCCAGCCGCCGTTTTGATCCTGTATCAGATCCCCGTGACCTATGCCCTGAATGATGAACGGCGCTTTGTTGCGGTTTGTCAGCACCGGATTGCGGGGATAATTTTCAAACTCTCCCCATACGCTGTCCGAGCGGCAGTATGTTATCATGTGACCGTATTCCGTGCCGCCCTCCGCCGCCATAAGATAATATTTTCCGTTTATCCTGTACATATGGGGACTTTCGAGATACCGCCCTCCCGAGCCGTGCCATATACATTTACTGCCGCTGAGCTTTTTACCGGTTTCGATATCTATCTCGCACTGCACCACTCCTCCGACGCCGTCGTCGTCCGTGCCGTTGCTGATAAAATATACTCTGCCCCCGTCGAAAAACAGCGACGGATCGATGCCGTCCTGCTCCACCGTAACGGGATCCGACCATTGTCCGCTGTAGATATCGTCGGTATATACGTAGAAATTCCTGTGAGTGGTGTCATTGGTAGTGACCATATAAAATTTTCCCTCATGGAAGCGTATGGTAGGAGCGAAAACGCCTCCCGAGCTTGCAACTCCCTCAAGCTCCACCTGATTTTTCCGCGTAAGAGCATGACCTATCTGCTTCCAGTTCACAAGGTCGGCGCTCTCAAAGATCGGCACTCCCGGGAAATACTGAAAGGAGCTTGCCGCAAGGTAATATTTCCCGTTGGCAAAGCAAACGCTGGGGTCGGGATAAAATCCCTTTATGACCGGATTTGAATATTTCATGATAATTTTCTCTCATTACAGCAAAATAATATCCGAAGCGGGTAAGCATCATATCCAGCCGCAGGCTTGATAATTCTTACGTCCTGCTTCTTTTGTCTTTTCTCAAACCGTGAGATCAATTTTATGCTTTGTTCCATTATAGCATACTTGCCGGCTTTATTCAACCTAAGAACAAAAAAATGTCCGAAAAATGCTATGTGCGATTTGTGCAAAATCCCCTTTGAAAAAAAAGCAAAAATATGATATAATTATATAAAACCAGGGCAAGGAGGATCGTCATGTTTGACATAGGACAAAGCGTAGTATACGCAGGCAGCGAGATATGCCGTATAGACAGCAAGGTGACCAGGTGCTTTGACGGAGTGAACGAGCAGGTATATTTCCGTCTGATACCGGAAGAATCGGCTTCCTCGTCATATTATATACCGGAAGACAAGCTGAGCTGCCGTGTAAGACCTCTTCTCACGGGAGAGGAAATATTGGCAGTGATAGATGAAATGCCCGAGACGCAGGCTAAATGGAGCGAAAACAGATCCGAACGCAAGGAGATGTTCGGAAAGGTTCTCAGAAGCGATGACTACCGTCAGATACTCGGCGTAATGAAAGCGCTTTACCTTGAAAAAGAAAAGCGCAGCACTCAAGGAAGAAAGGGTCTTATATCCTCCGACGAAAAGGTATTTGCCGCCGCCGAAAAGCTGATGAACAAGGAATTTTCCCGTGTATTGGGCATTTCCGAAAAGGAAGTTCCCGTATTCATCGAAAACAGGCTGTGCCGAAAGTGACGAAGGTTATTATAATTTGCAGATAAAAAGGACTTTCCGTATTTTACGCGGAAAGTCCTTTTTAGAACAAAGCATATAATTGACCCAACAATTTGCTTAAAGAGGTAAGAAGTAAGATGTATCAAGCCTGCGGATCGATAGTATACCTGCCTGCCGCTTCGGTAAAATTCACCTTTTTGCCGTAATGTTATCCGTATTCGGCGCGGGCGTCAGCTTATAAGGTCGAGCTCGCCCGCTATAAACACCCTTTTGCCGCTGCCCATTATTGCAAATATCAGATTTTGCAGATAATACAAAAGCGAAACGATCTTGAGTATATTGCACACAAGTCCCGCCAGCGAGCCTATCAGCGGTATAAAGCCGAGGGCAAGACCGATTATAAAGGCGGCGGCGTTCAGCACTGCCATTACGATAAAGGTTATCAGGCACTGATTTGCCCTGAATTTGCAGTAAGGGGAATATTTCTTGTCATCCATCACAAGAGGGAGGAAAAACAGGAACGGCAGTATGCTCATTACCACGCCCATAGTAATGTTCTCGCTCTTGTCTGAGGAACTGAATTGCTCTTCTGTTTTCATACGTGATCTTCTCCTCGCTCAAACGGGAAAACGCCGCGAACCGTCACGGCAGCAAACCCGCCCGTTTATTTGGTTTTACTTTATGACCCTTACCCTTATAACGTTCTCCACCGCAGACAGCTTCGCGGCAATATCGTCGGTGATGTCGCCCACAGCGTCTATCAAAGTGTAGGCGTAATTTTTCTTTGAGGGACTTATCATATTTTCGATATTGATGTGCGCGCCGCCCAGAACTGCGGTTATTTCCGAGATAACGGCGGGAACGTTCCTGTGCATAATGCATATCTTTGTTCCGGAAGCGTTAAGCTCGGCATTGGGGAAGTTTACGGAGTTTACGATGTTGCCGTTCTCGATGAATTCAATAAGCTCCCGTGCCGCCATAACAGCGCAGTTATCCTCGGATTCGGGAGTTGACGCGCCCAGATGAGGCAAAACGATAACGTTTTCCTCCCCGAGTACGGTATCGTCGGCAAAGTCGGTAACGTATTTTGCGATCTTGCCCTCTCTTACCGCCTTGACAACAGCCTCGCTGCTGCACAGCTCTCCCCTTGCAAGGTTGATGATACGAACGCCGTCCTTCATCATTGCGATCTGCTCGCTGTCAATAGTATTGGCGGTATCCTTGTTGTAGGGAACGTGAATGGTGATGTAATCCGACTGTGTGAAAATATCGTTGACGTCGCCTACCGTCTTTACCCCCGGGTTGAGGGACAAAGCCGCCTTTACCGACAGATACGGATCGTAACCAATGACATTCATTCCCAAAGACATTGCCGCATTTGCCACCAGCACGCCTATTGCGCCCAGTCCGATGATACCCAGGGTCTTGCCGGCTATCTCCGGACCTGCGAATTTGCTCTTGCCGCCCTCCACGGTTTTGGGAGCGTCGGGAGTACCCTTGAGAGAAGCCGCCCATGCGGCAGCCTCCGTTATCTTTCGGGAGGAGAGCAAAAGAGCGCAGATAACAAGCTCCTTTACGGCGTTTGCGTTCGCCCCGGGAGTGTTGAACACCGCGATCCCCTCCTCGGCGCAGCGGTCGACGGGAATATTGTTCACGCCCGCTCCCGCTCTTGCAATGGCAAGCAGATCCTTTGAAAACCGCATATCATGCATTACCGCCGAACGAACCATTATAGCGGCGGGATCGGCGCAGTCGTCGGAAACGCTGTACCTTGACTTATCAAAAATATCCGTGCCGCAGGAAGCTATTTTATTGAGAGTTAAAATATTGTACATTGTAATCAGCCTCTTTCATCTTTATTAAGGTCAAATCCCGTCGGGACATCATCAACAACAGGCTTGCCCTCTCTGTCCACAAGAACGGTCAGTCCGCCGGAGTAGCCGCTTTCTCTGTAAAGATAGTTTACGCCCGTTTCTTTGTCGACCCATATCTGCATATTGCTGAGGGTGCCTTGAGAATACTTTTTTACAAATCGGTCAGACATCAGCCGTTACCCCTTTCAAAATCCTTCATGAACTCGACTAACCTTTCGCAGCCCTCCAAAGGCATGGCGTTATATACGGACGCTCTCATGCCGCCCACGCTTCTGTGACCCTTAAGGTTGATAAAGCCTGCCTTTTTAGCCTCGGAAACGAACTTGGCGTCAAGCTCCTCATTACCCGTAACAAAGGGGATATTCATAAGAGAACGAACTTCGCCCCGAACGGTCGCGCCGAACATTTTGGAATTATCCAGGAAATCATAGATAACGGCGGCTTTCTTCTCGTTGAGCTTTTTCATAGCCTCAAGACCGCCCTGCTCCTTTACCCATTCAAGCACCAGCTTGAGAATGTAGATCGAGTATGTGGGAGGAGTATTATACATAGAGCCGTTGTCTGCATGGGTCTTGTAATTGAGCATGGTTGGAGTGATGTCCCTGGCGTTTCCTATCATATCCTCTCTTATTATGACCACCGTAAGACCCGCAGGACCCATATTCTTCTGCGCGCCCGCATAGATCAGCGCGAATTTGCTCACGTCCACAGGCTCCGAAAGGATACAGGATGACATATCGGCAACAAGGGGAACATTTCCCGTATCGGGCAGGCTCGCCCATTTTGTGCCGTATATCGTGTTGTTAAGGCAGATATGGAAATAGTCCGCGTCCGCTCTGCACTCGCTTTTGTCTATTTCGGGGATATATGAGAAAGTCTTATCCTTGCTTGAAGCCACAGCCTTGCAGTCACCGTATCTTGAGGCTTCCTGATAAGCCTTGGTCGCCCACTGACCTGTAAGGACGAAATCCGCCTTGCCGGACTTATTCATAAGATTGAGGGGGATCATGGCAAACTGTGTGGACGCGCCGCCCTGCAAAAACAGAACCTTATAGTTTTCGGGAATGCTCATCACCTCCCGCAGGAGAGCCTCCGTTTCGTCGATTATCGCCTGATATTCCTTTGAACGGTGGGACATTTCCATAACGGATTCACCCGTACCCTTATAATCAAGCATTTCCTCCGCTGCGGTTTTAAGCACCTTTTCGGGCAGCATGGCGGGGCCTGCCGAGAAATTATAGACTCTGGACATTGAAAAACGCTTCCTTTCTTAACGAACGTCCCTTTGGGACGGTAAATGTATAGTATAATACTCTATTATTATATCACCGCAGGATTTTCTTGTCAAGGATTATTTTGTTAATATCACAGCAGCGGCGTTTACAATTTCGGAGGATCTCCTCCGTCGCCGGTATAGGCGCAAAATATCGGACATATTCGGTATAAGCCGTATTTTCCGCGAATAAACTGTAGACAGCGGCGCGGATCGCCGCCGTATCGTCTGCAAAAAACGGAGGAGAGGATAAAATTGCCCGAAATAATAGAAAAGCTCAATATGCTTCTGTGGGGGCGTTTTACAATAATTGTCATACTCGCCTGCGGCGTATTTCATACGGTAAGGTGGGGTTTTATCCAGCTAAAGCTCCCGCAGCTCCTTAAAAGCGGAAAAGGAAAAAACAAGCTGAAAGCCGTTTCCTCTGCGCTGGCGGCTTCGATGGGTACGGGAAATATTACAGGCTGCGCCGCCGCCATAGCCGCGGGAGGTCCCGGAGCGGTATTCTGGATGTGGATCTCAGCGGCGGGAGGAATGGCTCTTGCCTATGCCGAAAACCGCATAGGAGCGGAATATGCGCTTAGATATCCCCATTCGGTCAAAGGACCCATGCTTTACATAGAAAAGGGAGCGGGATCAAAAAAAGCGGCTGAAATATATGCCGCAGGCTGCCTGGCGGCGGTTCTTTGCATGGGCTGCATGAGCCAGTCCGGAGCGTTTGCGGCCGCACTGTCCTCGCAGACCTCGCTTCCCGGGGGCGCATGCTCCCTGCTGGCTGCGGCTCTTACGGCGGCGGTGATCTTTTCGTCAAAAAAGACCTCCGACGCCGTGATGAACGCCGCCGCCAAAATAGTCCCGCTGATGAGTGTTCTCTACGGCGCCGGCTGCATCGCCCTACTGATAACGCAAAAAAGCGATATCCCGTCAATGACTGCGGAAATAATCTCATGCGCGTTCGCTCCCCGCGCAGCGGCGGGAGGACTTGCGGGAATAACGGTAAAAAAGACCGTTTCCGTGGGTCTGCGGCGCGGCATATTTTCAAACGAAGCGGGAATGGGCAGCTCGGTTATGGCGCATTCGGAAGCGGATTTCGGCTCTCCCGAAAACACGGGCGCATGGGCGGCATTCGAGGTGTTTCTGGACACAATGGTCTGCTGCACTCTGACCGCTTTTACGGTGATGACCTTAAAAGAGAGCGCGCCGCAGGGCGATACAATGACCCTTGTGTTTGAGAACGCTTTCGGAGCGCGGGGCGGTATATTCATATGCCTTTGCATATGCCTTTTTGCCTGGGCGGCGGTGCTGGGGCAGAGCAGCTACGGCGAGAAATGCCTTACATATCTGAAAGGCTCGGCGGGTAACGGCTATAAGGCGGTAATTTGCCTGTTTACGGCGATCGGAGGCATAATGGCAACGGAAACGGTTTTCGGCATATCCGATCTGATAAACGTTCTTATAATGTTCCCGAACCTTGCCGCCGTTACCGCTATTGCCGCAAGCGAGGATATCCGTAAAGGCTCTGCCGGAGCAAAGCATAAGATCGGGGGTTCCGGTAAAAGACAATGCCGCTTGAAAAAGATATTTACTTTCCGCCGCGGTCGATAAATATCATTTCCGCACCGGTATTTTCCGCAAACGCTCTGTCATGTTCGGCGAATATCACCGTCGCCTCCGAGTTTATCAGCATTTGCTCTATCTGCGTCCTCGACAGCACGTCTATGAAGTTGAGCGGCTCGTCCCATATATACAGGTGAGCGCGGCTGCACAGGCTCGCCGCGATAAGCGTCTTTTTCTTCTGTCCCTCGCTGTAGCTTTGAACGGGACGGTCAAACAGCTCCCGCGAAAAATCCAGCTTGCGCAGTATTGCCTTGAAAAGGCTTTCATCTATATTCTCCCTTTGAGCTATTTCCGCAAGACTGCCGCTTATCCCGTCGGTGTGCTGGGGCAGCCGCGATATTTTCAGCTTTTCATTGCCTGTTATTCTGCCGGTGTGGGGAACGTCTTCCCCCGAAATGAGCCTTAGCAGGCTTGATTTGCCGCAGCCGTTTTTCCCGCAAAGGGCGATCCGCTCACCCTGCATTATCTTAAAGCCGATATTGCGGCATATATACCTGCCATCATAGTATATGCTCACATTATCGACCTCGCAGAGAACGTTTGAATAATATTTCAAGGGCGTTATTTTTATTGCCTCCGCTTTTTCGATATTATGAAGCAGCTTTGACTTTTCCGATATCTGCGTATCTATCCTTGTTTCAATGGCCTTTGCCCTGTTCATGAGCTTTTTGGATTTTGCCGCCATAGAGGGCCGTCTGGCTGAGGATTTTTCCGTTTTTTTCGGGTCGAAGCCTATTTTGTCCGCCGCTATTTTATCGGAATGCTCTCTTGCAGTCCGCGCGGCGGTACGAAGCTGCTTTATCTGCTTTGTCAGACGCTCGTTCTCGGCAGTTTCAAGTCTGTCCGAAAGCTCCTTGTTTTCCAGCCATGACGAAAAATTACCCTTATGCACCGTAATATCCGCCCTGTTTATTGACAGGGTATGATCCGTGCAGCTATCAAGGAACGCCCTGTCGTGGGACACAAGGATGAAGCCCTTTTTCGAGTTCAGATACCGCCCCAGCAGCTCTCTTGCGTTCATATCAAGATGATTTGTAGGCTCGTCGATGAGCAGAAAGCTGTTTTCCCGCAGGAACATAGCCGCCAGCATTGCCTTTGTCTGCTCTCCGCCCGAAAGAGCGGAAAAAGGACGGTAAAGTATTTCGGGGTCTGCGCTCATAAGGGAAAGCTCTCTTATTATCTCCCAGTCGTGCGCCTGTCCGGAAAGCTCCGCCGCTATATCAAGGGTCGGAGCGTTTTTATCCCTTACCTCATAGGGGAAATACTCAAACTCTGCCGAGGCGGATATGCTGCCTCTGTATTCAAGCTCCCCCATAAGAAGCCGCAGAAAGGTAGTCTTGCCCCTGCCGTTTCTTCCTGTAAATCCCAGTTTCCAGTCGGTATCAAGCCGAAAGCTGACGTTTTCAAAAACATTCTCATAGCTGCCGTCGTAGCCGAAGGTAAGATCGCTGATATTTATAACGGACATATGCTTTTCTCCTTTTGGGCGGAAAAACGGGACTGCGGAAAAAGGCTGAGCCTTTACCCTTGCCGCCGTTTATTGCAAGTAAGGGTAATTCGGCGTCCGAAACGAAGATTACTCCCGTATCGTAATCAGCTTAATGCGCAGTCCCGAAAATGCGTATCACCGTCAGTGACGCGCAAAAAAAAGGATACGCATACGTTCCGCACCCACAGCAAAGACAGCGACCGCCTGTAAAAAAATCACAAGCTCCGCCCGAAAAAATATTTCTGTCTTGCTGTGTTTATCAGAACAGTATGCGCATCCTTTCACCTCCCGCAGGAAATTCCCCTGCATATTATTTCGATTGGTTTTTTGTCTAACTTTTCTCACACCCCGCCTGTTTTTTGTATTGCCGGCTGTAATTCACGTCAGATAAAGAAAAATAATCCCAGAAACATCGCCGCCCCCGCAAGATTTCCCGAGCCGGGTATCTTAAACGGCGCAAGCGCGGCAAGAAAGATCACTATATTGAATACGCAGCACCACTGCGGAAGCGGCGTCTGTCCCGTGACGACAGCAATAAAAAACGCAGCCGCAAAGATCGCCTGCCCAAGAAAGCAGAGATACATCGTCACCGAGGTTTTCTTGAAAAATTCCACAACGGCCTGCCGCGAGCTTTCCGTTCTGCCAAGGCGGATATAAAACCATTCCATCACGCCGCAGAAAACATGATGCACCACCCCGGGCATAAAAAGCAGTACCGCAGACCCGATAATAATTACGGCGTACACGGCGGAAAATTGCTTCATCCATTCATATAAGCCGATGTAGCCGCAAAGCTCCATTGTCATTGCAAGAACTCCGAGCAGGATAGACGTCAGCGGATTTTTGAGCGGCATTTTTTCAAAAACTTCCGACATTTTTTCGTTGTCGTTCATATGTGCAAAGCCGAATCTTCCGCTCGGCGTGCATATAAGCAGCCTGTCGCACCACGCACAGAGCAGATGTCCTGCAAACGCCGTCAGCAGTAATATTTTTGTGATCACATATATCGCTCCCAATCTGTTGGATCTTTGCCCCTGACCGGCGTTTCCCCGGGGATCCGGTCTGCCCTGACTGCGTTTTTGGCAGACCCGCCTATTTGGTATTGCTCAGCTTCCATCTGAAAGTAGCTATGCGCTGCGCCTTTGTGTTGTCGTAGGTGATATTGCTGCACGCAACGCTTATATCGTTGTAGCGGTAGTTGGTCTTTGCCTCTTTAGAGCCGAAGATCGTATTTTTAACGTTTTCCGTGCTGTAATTTCTTGTAAGCACCGCGCCTATCTTATGCTCGCCCCGCAAAAACTCTATGATATCCTTTGCGGCGGTATTTTTTGTATCGCACACATTGTAAATGCCGGTGTAGTTTATTTTTTCGTCGGCAGTGAGTATGCCGTAAACGAAATCGGATATATTATGAACGCAGGTAAAACAGTAGCTGTAATCCCCGTAGCCGTACACATAGCCGCAGTTTTCCTTTTCGTCGAACACCTTAGCCTTGAGATTGTCCGTGAAATCCTTTGTATAAACGGGGCAGACCCTCATAATAACGCCCTTTGTCCGTGATTTTTTCAGCGCGTTCGCCAAAGCTCTTTCCGTACACGCCTTTATTTTGGCGTATACCGTAACCGGCTTTTCATCGGCAGTTTCTCTTATAGGCTCTCTGGTCTTCTGCACCGCATACACCTGGTATGTACTTATCATAATAATATCCGCTATACCCGCCGACTCGGCGGATCTGAACAGATATTTGTCAGCAGCGGAGCTTTCCTTTTCCTCCGCAGGACCGAACACATCGGGAAAATCATTGTCAGCCGTGCAGGCAAGGTGGAGCAGCATATCTATCTTGCTGCCGTTGATGATACCGTTTATTTTATCCTTATCGGTCACGGAGCATTGAATATAACTGAAATTCGGATTGTCCTCAAAGGGGGACGGAGCTTTATCCGTCCCGATCACATTAAAACCCTTTTGCAGCAGCGCGCCTGCGACCGTCTTTCCGATAAGTCCCGCCGCGCCCGTTATAAGTATCGTTTTCATACATCTCCGCCCCTTTCCGCCGAATTATCATATCTACCTTTATTATACCATAATATAAAAAAAAATCAAGATTTTTTCCCTCTAAATTTTATTTTTATAAATTATGGCATAAAATAACGTCAAATCTCTTGCATTGCTGTGAAAAAAAGAGTATAATAAAGAAAACGGGGAGCATAACGGGAAAACGCTTTTATCCCGTTACCTGACGGCAATTTGCCGTTCATCATTGCAAAATAAGCGGCTTTCCTTTCGGAAACGCCAATATCATAAAAACGGCGGTGTTTTTTCTGGAAAATCCCTTTCCCTTTTCCGACAGCAACAAAAGATACCATACCCAGGACTATTACCTGAAAAAGCGGTTCGGCTGCAAGGTGATGAAAATATCCTTAAACTGCGGCTTTACCTGTCCCAATATCGACGGAACCAAGGGCGTCGGCGGCTGCACCTACTGTTTGTCGGGCAGCGGAGAATTCGCGGGAGATCCGATACTCGGCGTAAGGGAACAGTTTGAACGGGGAAAAGCCGAAATGAGCAAAAAATGGGGTTATGGGAAATATATCCCTTATTTTCAGGCAAATACCAACACCTACGGCAGCGTTGACAGGATAAGGGCAATGACGGAGGAAGCCTTATCTCTTAAAGACGCGGTGGGTATTGCCGTTTCCACACGTCCGGACTGCATTTCCGAGCAGGTACTGGACTATCTGGCAGAGCTTCATCTCCGCACTTATCTCACCGTGGAGCTGGGACTTCAGACGGTGCATGACCGCACGGCAAGGCTTATCAACCGCTGCCACACCTACAGGGATTTTCTCGAATGCTATGAACGGCTGAGAAAGCGTGATATAAACGTCTGCGTTCATCTGATAAACGGTCTGCCCGAGGAAGATCCCGACATGATGATGACGTCGGCTTATGAAATGTCACGTCTTGAGCTTCACAGCATAAAGCTGCATCTGCTGCATATTCTGAAAGGCACCGTCATGGCTGAGCAGTACGAAAAGGGACTTATAAGACCCATGACCTTGACGGAGTACAGGGACATTATCTGCGCGCAGCTTGAAATACTTCCTCCGAAGCTTATCATACAGAGAATAACCGGGGACGGCGGAAGAGATACTCTTATATCGCCCTTATGGAGCCTGAAAAAATTTACGGTCATAAACGAGATAGACAAAAAGCTCTCCGCAGACAATACCTGGCAGGGCAAAAAATTTCAAGGAGGCTGACCCGATGCATGGGGAAAACGGCAATACATTCTTTAGGTTCCTGCTTACTCTGTCGTTCCTGACAGGGGGGATAGCTTACCTTTTTGCCCTTGTGTGCGGCAATACGGCGGCGGAATCGGTCTGCTTCGGTATTCTGCTGATATTTTCTCTCTTAAGCGCGGCGGGAATATCCGTCATCGACGAATCTCTTACCAAATGGCTGCGCACCTCCACAAAGACAGCCATTCTCCTATTTTCGTTTTCCTTCAACGGCGGCGCGCTGGCGGCGGAAATACTGCTCATAAAGGGATCGGAGCTTGCCGCGCTTATCTGCGTCGCGGCAGCCTGCGCCGTTTCCGTCGTATGCGCCGCGATCCTTATAAACCGCTACAGCGAGGACGATATGTAAGGATCCGTACCGCTTTCCCTCAAGGAAAGCTTTTATCTGTGGGACGGCTTATTCGGCGCCTATGCAATAATAATATTCAAGCAGCAGATCTACCATTCTGCTGTAGCTTTTTTTGCCGTCCGATACGCCGTTCAGCTTTAACGTAGTTTCCATTGCCATATCAGACGCCGCGCTGACCGTTTTTGTGGGGATAACAGCTTTCTGTTCCACGGCTTCTCTGAACTCCTCGCTTACGAAACGGTTATCCGCAAGCACCTGCGGGGATATCATTCCCCTGAGCCTTGCCGCTTCCTCCGGAGAAGCGTTTTCCTTTACCGCATTGTAAAGGTAATTCATTGCGGAAAGAGTTCCGCTGTAGCGCACCTCGGAAAGGTCGGAACTCATGCACGCCCGAAAAGCTATAAAGCACGCCTCGTCCTCTCTTATAAAGCCTTTCAGATGGCTCAGCTCGTGCATTACCGTACAGGGTACTCTTGCGGGGCAAAGCTCGCTGTTGTAATTGGCTTCAAGACTGAAAGGGAAATATATCCCCTGAAGATCGAGCTGCGTCATAAGCACGGAAAAGCGTATTTTTTTAGGCAAAGGACAGCCGCCCTTTAAGGCGGGATATTCCTCCGCCAGCCTGTTCATACATTTTTCCGCCTCATCTCTCAGATCGTCGGGGACTATCATTTCACCCTGTCCGTCCCTTGCCGTTTCTCCGGCAAGATAATTGGCGGCGGCTATGGTTCTCTCGCAAAGCTGTACAAGCTGCTCGGAGGTAAAACCCTCCGCCCCTGCGGCGCCGTGATATTTTTCCGAAAATTCCGTTGTATGATACAGCACAAAGCAGTTAAGAGTTTCGGTAACAAGGATAAAAACAAGTATCATACAGTAAAATTTCCCCAGCTTTTTTGCGGCGAGGCGTCTTTTTTTGATAAGCAGCGCGGTAAACGCCGGCAAAGCCGCAATTACAAGGATCACTCCCGCGGCGATCATGACCTCCCCCAGCGAAAAGGGCAGCAGACCCGTAAAAGACGAAAAAAAGCCGGATATCCTTGTAAATATCTTATCGGCGTAAAAATCGGACAAGGCGGGACTTATCCACGAGCACAGATTTATAACAGCCATAAGCGCGGTTACGACGATCATGGCGGCGACGGCGGAGAACTTCCTTTTTCCGGTCATACTATCGCTCCTCTTTGGAAAGGTTAATTTCATTATGATCTTAAAAGCATATCAAAATCACTGCGATTCATATTACAGGCAGTACATAAAGATCTTCGGATTTTTTTCCCGTCATAAAAAATTGAAAGCCGTTTTCGTGATAATATCTAAGCTGCTCACACTGTCGGTATACTTCGCGTACGCAGCCGCCCTCGCCTATGCCGCGGTAAAATACGGACTTTCCGAAAGACTGCTGCGCACGGTCGCCGTTCCCGCGTCGGCTTTTGCCGCTGTCACCCTGATAAGGAAAAAAATAAACGCACCGCGACCGTATGAAAAATATCCCATAGTACCGCTGGTGCATAAATCGTCAAAAGGAAATTCCTGTCCGAGCCGTCACAGCGCCTGCGCATTTATAATTGCCCTGACCTGCTGTTATCTCGATCCCGCTTTCGGGGCGGTCATGCTTATTATCGCAGCATCCGTGGCTGCGTCGCGTCCGGTTTCGGGAGTGCATTTCCCGTTAGACGCCGTATTCGGCGCGCTTTTATCCTCCGTGATCGGCGTAGCCGGCTTCCGGATAATATAAATATCACCTTTCCAAAAAATAGCTTGCCTCCATATCCGCCGCATGGAGAGCGTAAGACAGGGGAAATTTCTCAAAGGCTCTGCCCACAAGGTTTATGTCCTCCGTACCCGAAAAACCCATATGAAACCTTATGGCAAAGGCTTCCTCCCTTGTAAGCCGCATAAATCCCCCTATTATGTACACGGACTTCTCCCCGTGACCGTAGGGCAGGGCGTCGTCCACCGTATAATAGGGAACTCTCTCCCATTCACCGCTGCTGTTTTTGGCGTTTCTGAAATCCGTCTTGTAAAAATTCACCTTGCACACGTCGTGAAGCAAAGAGATAAGAGCGACGGTTTCATTGTCCGCAGATAAATTGTAGACCTCTTTTACTCTCGGACGGTTCATATAATCCTTAAGACAGTCGTATACGTTCAGACTGTGTTCGAGCAGACCTCCCTCGTAGGAGCCGTGGAAACGGGTGCTTGCGGGGGCGGTGAAAAAATCGCTCTTGCCCGACATCAGATATTCAAGCAGCTTGTCCGCTCCTTCTCTGGTTATATTCTTATTGTAAATATCTATAAATCTCTGCTTGAGAGCAGAAATATCTATATCCTTATTCAAGCTCATTCTCCTGCCTGCCGCTGATCCTTATTGAGTTCCTTAATGACTCTGCGCAGCTCCTTCATGCCTCTTACGCTTGAATCCACAAGCTCTCTGGCATTGCGCGCGTCTTCGTCTATTTTGGAAACAAGGCGCGTTATGGACGCCATGTTTTCCTCTATCTTATCCGCCGAGATCTGCGATGTGTCCGCAAGAACTCTGACCTCTTGAGCGATAACTCCGAAGCCCTTTCCGTTCTCTTTTGCGCTTGACGCTTCTATGGAAGCGTTAAAGCCGAGAATACGTGTATTTGTGGCTATATCCTGTATCTTCTTGACCGTTTCCAGCGCCGTTGTCACCTGCTCCTCGCACTCGTCGGCGATCTTGGCAAGAGCGGTGAACTTCTCGTCCATCAACGAGATATTTTCTATATTCTTTTCGGCGATCTGCTCTATGTGCCCGATAATGCCCGTGGCATTGGCTGCAATATTCTCAAGGTCGCTGTTGCTTCGGGACATCATGTAATTGGTGTATGCCACGGAGGAAATGTTTTTGGCTATGGTATGTAAAAAATCCGCCGCCGCCTGGACCTTTTGCTCGGGAACAATGGGAACCTTTCTCAAGGCTTTTACATAATCCTCGGGATTTATGCCCATTTCACGCGCGATACTGCGGAATTTATTTTCGTCCGGTTCCTCGGTAAGAACCTGCCCGCCTATGAAAGAGCCGATAAATTCGCCGTTTACAACAATTGGCGCGGCAAAATCCATCAGACCTCCGTGACAGACATAAGCCGCCGCTCTGCCCGTAGCCTTGGTCTGTTCGCCGCCTTTACGGTCGCACTGCTCGCATCTTTGGCAGCCAACGGGATTTTTTCTGGTGTATTTCATACAGAAATCCGTAAAGTTGCTGCCTCTTGTAATGGGATTGCCGTCCTCGTCGGTAGTCAGCGCCGCCATACCGGTAACGTTGGAAAATCCGTCCTGAATTTCCTGAAGAGTGCTTACGTCGATCAGATCGGTTAATTTTATTGATGCCATAGCGTTTAACCTCCGTTTTATATCAAAGGAAGCTATCGGGTCAAGGCATAAAATTGACCGCCCGGATTTGCGGGGGACAGAGCGCAAAGCCTGTCGTTTGCTCAATTCCGGTTTACCTGCCCGGCTTCGGTCGGTCTTATATATTGCCGCAGCTTATCCTTATTGATCTTATCGGCAAAAGATCATGCCGTGAGCCGTCAACGGAACGCGGCAGCATCTCCTTGCTTAAATAAAAGGTACATCTTTTATAATTTTACATTATTTTCGTCTGTTTGTCAATGATTTAAGGAAATTTTTTTCAAACCCGCCTGACGCCGTTAAAAGGAACCTCTGCCCGACGGCAGCCAAGGGCGCTGCCCTTGACCTCTGCCGCCTTTGAAAAGGCGGGCGAAACTTTTGCCTTGCACCGTTTGCTCCTATCGCTTTTTTCAACGGTCATTTTAGTATCTTACTTCTTACATCTTATCTCTTAGAACTTGTCCACATAGGCTAAAATCTGCGAAGAAGAGTAAGCAAATTTGA
>JAMPAO010000005.1 GCA_023667165.1 Ruminococcus sp.
CAATAAAGGTTTCAATAGGTCAGTTTTACGGAATTGAGATTAACGATTTTGCGGTTACGGTTGCAAAAACGGCATTATGGATAGCGGAAAGTCAAATGCTTCACGAAACAGAGGAAATAATGAACGTTAAGTTAGATTTTCTGCCGCTTAAAAGCTATGCGAATATTGCGGAGGGCAACGCTTTGCGGGTGAACTGGGAAGATGTTGTGTCCAAAAATCAGCTTAATTATATTATGGGAAATCCGCCATTTGTAGGTGCAACAATGATGACGGCTGAACAGAAAAAAGAGGCAGTTAATATTTTTGGTAAAATAAAATTATCGAACAGCATAGACTATGTTGGCGCGTGGTATTTTAAAACTTGTGAAATAATGTTAGGAACAGATATTAAGGCAGCTCTTGTATCCACAAATAGTATAACGCAAGGTGAACAAGTTGCGCCCTTATGGCAAACATTGTTTCAAAAATACAATTTGCATATTAATTTTGCTTATAAAACCTTTCGCTGGGACAGCGAGGCAAGTTTAAAAGCACACGTCCATTGTGTTATTATAGGTTTCAGTATTATTGAGGATAAGAAAAACAAAGTTATTTATGAAAATGACAAATTAAAAACCGCAAAAAATATAAATGCGTACTTAATGGACGCTCCAAACATTTTTATACCAAGCAGGAGTAAACCATTATGTAATGTTAGTCCAATGATTTTGGGCAATAAACCGGCAGACGGAGGAAATTTTATCATATCAGAGGAGGAAAAAAACCAGATACTAAAAAGAGAACCTCAATTAGAAAAATTTATACGTCCTTATATCGGAGCAGTGGAATTTATAAATAGAAAGACAAGATTTTGTTTTTGGCTTACCGATGTTACCCCCGCTGAAATAAGTAAAAGCAAGGAATTACATAAAAGACTTGAAAATGTAAGAGAAATGCGTTTGAATAGTACAGCTTTGCCTACAAGGGAGAAAGCTAACACACCTAACTTGTTTTTCTTTATTTCACAACCCGAAACAGATTACATAATTGTCCCGAGTACATCATCTGAAAGAAGAAAATATATTCCAATGGGTTTTTTACACCCTAATGTTATAGCAAGCAATTCAGTATCAATTATACCCAATGGAACGCTATATCAGTTTGGTATTCTTACATCTAACGTACATATGGCTTGGACGAGAACCGTCGCGGGAAGATTAAAAAGTGATTACAGATACACGGGGAGTATTGTCTACAACAATTTTCCGTGGTGTACGCCAACGGACGAGCAAAAAGCCAAAATTGAGCAGACCGCGCAGGCGATACTTGACGCAAGGGAAAAATATCCAGAATGTTCCCTCGCGGATTTGTATGACGAGCTTACTATGCCGAAGGAGCTTAGAAAGGCTCACCAGAACAACGACAGGGCGGTTATGCAGGCTTACGGGTTTGATGTGAAAGCTATGACGGAGAGCGAGTGTGTGGGGGAGCTTATGAAGATGTATAGGAAAATGACGGGAGGGAAATAACGCCAAAAAGAAGCCTTGAAAACGGCTATATATCGCAGTTTGCGTGTATCTGCAGCAAACTGCCGAAAGCAGGTTTTAAAATTTAAGTCTATTTTGCGCTCTTCGGGCGTTTCTTTGCTTCCTCGGCTTTTTTTCACATCTGCTGCATATATTTTAGCGCCGTATTGTTTGGGATTTGTTTGAGTATTGTTTGAGAAATGTTAAATGTTAAGACGGTATTTGCGGGGTATCGCTTTAAATCGGAACGGTGCGTACGTTTGGATCCGTATTTGCGAAAGGGCTCAAGAAGCTTCAGATCGGCGGTCTTTGCGGCGGCATGGCAAAAAAGCGGTATAAAAAATTGAAATTACGCATTGCATATTTGCAAACAATATGATATAATAAGTATGCGGCATTCTGCCGCGGCGGGGCGGTGAGAACCGTTTGCAAGCGGTTCGGCACGGGCTCGGGAAAACGTTTTTCCGCAGAGAACGTGCAGTGAGATCATATTCGGCGCCGCAGGACAATAACGGTTTCAAGGAGCATTCGTGATGATATACTTAAACGACGGGCATATTATTATCAGAGATCTCGAGGAACGGGATATTGACGGAATAGTAAAAGCGGAGCTTGAGCAGGGCTGGAGCAGCGACCCCGCAAAGTTCATCATGCGGCTCGAACACAAAAAAGAGGGGAAAGCCATACCCCTTGCCGCAGAGTATGAGGGCAGTATCGCCGGCTATGTCAGCGTATATCCCGCCTGTGAATGGGGCGCATTCGGCGGAAAGGGACTTCCCGAAATAGTGGATCTTGCCGTAACGGAGGGATACCGCCGCAAAGGGATCGGAGGCAGGCTTCTTGACGCTGCGGAAATGATATCGGCTCGGTACGCCGATACGGTCTATCTGGGCGTGGGACTTCACAGCGGCTACGGCAGCGCCCAGAGGCTGTACGTGAAACGGGGATATATCCCCGACGGGTCGGGGGTATGGTATCTCGACCGCGTGTGCGGACAGTACGAAAACTGCCGCAACGACGACGATCTGGTGCTTTATATGTCGAAAAGACTGAGGAGTTGAATATATATGCTTCCAAACGACCCTGTAATGCTTATGAGCGTTATAAACACAAAGCTGCGGGACTTTTATCCCGACATCGAGGCTCTTTGCGGGGATATGGATATTTCCGCGGCGGAGCTGACGGAAAAGCTGGAGGCGGCAGGCTTCGTCTACGACCGGGAACAAAACCGCTTCAAGGCGCGCTGACCGCACAGTCCTTTATTCTTTTATATATGATAGGAATGATTTTCAGATGAACCCCGAAAAAATGTACGATATATTTACGGAGGCTCTTTGCGACGATACCGTAAAAGCCGAGCTTATCCGAAAAATAACCGAAAAGGCGGGGCGCGACCGTATAGAGGGTCAGACGGAACTGTTCCCGCAGAACGACGCGTCCGCTCTGACGGCGGAAAACGCGGAGCTGTCAAGGCAGATAGCTTTGCTGGAGCTGGAGCTGGGCAGGCTTTCCGGAGAAAACAAGGATCTGACCCAAAAGGTGCGGCAGGGCAGAGATTCCCTTAACTTTTACACCGTCAGCTACGGCGCGCAGATAGCGTTGTATGAAAAATACAAGACCCTTTCTCAGCCTGTGATGAAGATCATGAAGCAGATATTCAAAAACGACAGCTTAAACGGCATATTCCTGTGCGGCGTTCAGATCGATAATCTGAAAAGCCTGCGGGATTACACCGAGCAGCTCATAAAAAACGGTCCGGAGGGCAGAGAAAAGGATATAGCCGTTCTGAACGAGCTGTATGTATATCTTCTTTCCTGCTATAACTCAACCTATTCCAAGCCCGTATACAGGCTCACGGACGCAAGGGCGGGGGACAGCTTCAGCGAAGAGCTGCATTACAATACGGGTACCGCCAGAAGCGGAAGCGTTTCCCGCGTGCTTATGCAGGGCTGCGCCGCGGCGGGCAGCGGAAGGATCATCAGAAAAGCGATAGTCGAGCTTTTTTGAGAAGTCTGTCACTATACGAAATATTACTCTTGAATAACATAAACAATACAAAAAGAAAGGCGTGTTAGACGGTGGATACAAAAAGGATCAACCTGATACCAACGGAAAAGGAGTACATCACCAATTCGGTCATAAACAGGATACCTCAAACGGCGGCTTTACAGATAAAGCAGTTCGAACCGCTTATAAGAAAAATACTGGAGCTTATGAAAAGCACATGGGTGAAAATGGGCAATAAGCAGGTGTGGTTCAACACCGCCGTAAGCGGGATATTTCCCGATCTCGACAGCTTCGAGCCGTCGAAGCAGAATGTTTTTTTCTCTTTTGTGGAGGGCAAGTTCAACCGCAGCTTCGAGGGCTTCGAGGGAACGCTTATGTCTTTGCCCGAGCTTAGGGCGTCGGAAGTCTGCAAGCTTGAAAAATTCCGGAAAAGCTTTTTCGCTTACAAGGAAGGCGGCACGGTAAAGGCCGTGGATATGACGGGCAACGTTACCTACAGCTTCAATACCGCCAATCACCATGAGGCGGTGTGCATACCCTCTCTGCGCTTTACAAGGAAAAACGGTCTGCCCTTGGGAGGAGAGGAGGCAATACTTATTTTTGCGGACAATGAGCTTATCCCCGAAGCTCTGAGCGAGAGCGACAAAAACAGCTTTTCCGATCTCATCGCCCTGCGTAAGGCCGACGGCAATTATATAAGCCTTTCCTCCGAGGGACGGATCGTTTTTGACGCGGCTAAAATATCGGGGGACATTACGTCGGGAAAATGGGGCGGAAGCATAAACGGCTATGATTTTTCCATGGACAGGCTTATGGAGGTCACGCGCATAAAGGCGGACATGGACTTTACCGACGCTTTGAAAATGAGCCTGCTGGGCTGCGAAAAGCGCAGGGCGGACATCGATCCCTACGACTCGAAGCTCCTGAGCGATCCCAACAGGGGGCACTGGGATCTGTGGAGCAGCGGAAACGCCGAGCCGCCTTACGCTATCGAGATAGCCGAGCCTCTCATTGCCAGAAACCCCGTTAAGGATATCAACCGCGACGGCGTTATAGCCATAGATTTCGGCACGAAAAGCACCGTGGTGGTTTTCCAGAAGTCAAGCGAGCATACGCTGCCCATGGCTATCGGCACGGGAAAGCTGTCCGACGCGGACAAGGCGGAGCATTACGAAAATCCCACGGTAATGGAATTTACCGATATGAACAGTTTCCTCTCCAGGTACCGCGCAAGAGGCGGCAGACCGGAAACGCTGTGGGAAACTCTGCCTATCTCTCACACAGCCTATTCGGATATGAAAAACGCCGCCAGCAAGGATTATTATTCCTTTTTCTGCGACCTAAAGCAATGGGCGGGGGAGGGCAATTATCCTTTGCGCATATGCGACAGGAACGGCGGCGAATACCTGCTGCCGCCCTATATGAGCGACGATCCCGCAGAGTTCGACCCTATAGAGATATACGCGTATTATATCGGACTGTACATCAACAATATGCGCAGCGGTATATATCTCGACTATTATCTGTCGTTCCCCGTGACCTTTGAAAAGACCGTCAGGGAAAGGATAGCGTCCAGCTTTGAGCGGGGACTTCTCAAATCTCTTCCCTATTCCGTCCTTGCAAGCCAGGATATTCTGGCTGATTTCCGCGTGGACGGCTCGGTAAGCGAGCCGGAGGCATACGCGGTGTGCGCTATGGAGCAGTACGGGGTATATCCCGAGGACAGCGCCGAATTTCATTACGGCATATTCGATTTCGGCGGCGGTACTACGGACTTTGATTTCGGCGTGTGCCAGGTATCCAAAAAAAGGAAGTTCGATTATACCATAACTAATTACGGCGCGGGGGGCGACAGATACTTAGGAGGAGAAAATCTCCTTGCAAAGATGGCGGTGACGGTTTTCAGAGGAAATTACGCAAAGATCGCGGAAAACAACATCACCTTTACTCTGCCTGCGGGGTGCAGCGAATTTGCGGGTGCGACGGCGGTAGTTGCCCGTTCAAGAGAGGCGGAGGCCAATATGCGCCATATGATGGAGCGTCTGCGCCCCCTGTGGGAGGATACGGAGGAAAACAGGGACGAGCTGGAGCGCGGCATAATATGCGTGGATCTGTTTGACAAAAACGGCGAGCTGATACCGAGGTTCGAGCTTGAGGTATCCGAGGACGAGCTGATCCGGATAATCAGGGACAGCATTTCTTCGGGCATTGACAATTTCTTTGCGTCCATGAGCCTTGCCTATTCCTCGGCGGGAGCGTCCGTTCCCGACAGGATAAACATAATGCTGGCGGGCAATTCGTGCAGAAGCAGGCTCGTTCCGGAGCTGTTCCGCGAAAAATTCGAGCAGGGCAAGGAAAAGCTGAAAAAAGCGTTAAACAGCGACAGCGACATTGAATTTGTCCTCTATCCTCCTTTGGGAACGGAAGAGGCGTACGAGATCATGGAAAAGCGGGGAACGGATCCTCACAGGGGAAGCCTTGAGCACCCCACGGGAAAAACGGGAGTTGCGTTCGGACTTATCAAGTGCAGAAAGGGCGGCGTTATCGAGCGCAAGGCAATGAGCGCAAAGGAGGACGAGATACCTTTCAAGTATTTTATCGGCAGCAACAAGAGGGGCTGCTTTACGGTGCTTGACGGCGACGGCGCGCCCATGACGGTATCGGGAAAACCCGACTACAACATCTGGTACAACTTCACCGACGCCGACGAGGATACTTTCGAGGTATATTATACTCCCCTGCCGGAGGCGGTATCGAATAAGATCCCCATAAGCGGCGTTATGAAGAAAAAATGCCGTCTTAACATTGTTTATGAAAAAGCAAGCGTTTATATACGCGCCACGGGTCCCAAGACACTGCAATATGTGGCGGCAACGGAAAACGGCATAAATTTCGATACGTATCTGAGCAAGATCGTTACGGTGGATCTGGAATGAGGGCGGGAAGCCGCATGGGAATATAACCGCAGAGGGTGTGCGCAGCACGCCCTCTGCTTGTTGAAAACGGAGCTTTGAAAGGAGCAAGAGGCAAGAAGCGGTTCGACAGGTTTGATGCTTCGCAGTATATAAAAATACTTTTAACTTAATGCTCCGGCTTTTGCAAATAACATCTTAAATTTCCTAATTTAAAAAGTTTTATTTCAAAAAACTGATTTTTGCGGGATTTCCAAAATTTGTGTTGACAAGGCAGGGGGATTTGTGGTATAATAAAATATAATATGTTTTATACCGGTATGAAAGGTCGGAAAAAGTCTTTCGCTGCGGCTTAAAATGCTGACAATACCAAAAAACGGGTGGAAAAATGGTCGATATTCTGATGGCGGTTTACAATGGGGAAAGGTTTTTGAGGGAGCAGATAGAATCGGTCGTTTCTCAGAGCTATACGGAATGGCGGCTGTTTATTTGCGACGACGGGTCGTCGGACGGGTCGGCGGATATTGCGGAGGAGTACGCGGAAAGATATCCCGGGAAGATATTTGCGGCTGTAAACGGTGTGCCTGCGAGGTCTGCATGCGGTAATTTTATGGGAATGCTGAGAAAAAGTTCGGCGGAATATGTGATGTTCTGCGATCAGGATGATGTGTGGCATGAGGATAAAATTGCGGTGACTTTGGATAAAATGCGCGAGATTGAGGAAGGAAACCCGAAGAAACCCGTGCTGATACACACCGATCTGGAGATAGTCGACAGGGAGCTTAATGTTACGGCGGGGTCGTTTATGAGATATCAAGGACTTAAAGCCCGGTACAAAAGCCTTAACCGGCTGCTTTGCCAGAATAATATCACGGGGTGCACGGTGATGGTGAACAGGGCGCTGGCGGATATTGTGAAAGACGCTCCTGCCGAATATATGCTCATGCATGACTGGTGGGCGGGCCTGGCGGCGGCGGCTTTCGGAGAAATAGGGTTCGTGGACCGCGCCACGGTCAAGTACCGGCAGCATGGAGGAAATCAGCTTGGGGCGGTGAATAACAGGAGTTTGGCGGGGATTTTCAGGCTGATAAGCGACAAGAGGCGGTCTAAGCGGCGGCTTGAGGTCACTTATGAGCAGGGGAAAAGATTTTACGAATACTACGGAGAGCGGCTCGAAGCCGACGCGAGGCGCGTTCTTGAAATATATGCCGATATACCCTCTCACTGCAAGGCGATAAGGGCGGCAAGGCTTATAAGGTACGGCTTTTTGAAACAGAATTTTTTGGCGGCGGCGGGGGAGCTGGTGTTTTGCTGATAAAGCTGAATATTGGGGCGGAAAACGCCCGTATATTGTTTCTTGACGCCAAAGAATATGAAATATAGGCAATATGTGCGCAAAGGCGTCAGCCGCTTTTTAGTGCAGTGCTGCCTATAGAGGATACGATCAGATAAGTAAGGAGAATGAAGATAAATGAATGCTTTTAAGAAAGCGACAATTGAAATATCAAGCGGTTGCAATGCAAAATGCACATGGTGTACAACGGGAAAGAAAAATCGCAGCGGGTGCAGTGACAAGACGGAATTTATGTCTGCTGAGTCCTTTGAAAAAGGTCTTTTTTATATGATGGAAAAGGGGATAATTGACAAAAATACAGAGATCGAGCTGTATAACTGGGGAGAACCCTTTTTGAATCCGGAGATAAATACAATCTGCGGTATAATAACAAAATATGGATTTCAATATCATTTATCTACCAATGCGTCTGTTTACAGAGAAATAAATGCGGAATATTTAACAAATCTATCCGGCTTCAGAGTATCATTGTCGGGATTTTCAAAAGAAAGCTATTCTATTACCCATTCATTGAATTTTACAAAGGTAATGGATAATATTGTAAAATTTTGTGATATGCTTAAAGCTGCCAATAAGCAGAATGTAATGGATATTACTTTTTTGGTATATAAATTTAATTGTCATGAAATCAATAAGGCAAAAGATCATTTCAATAATTTGGGAATAAAATTTACTCCCCGTTTGGCATACTACAATGATTTTGAACAGTTTCAGGCTTTTTTGAACAAATCTATGCCTGATGAAATGAAAAAAATGTCGGAAGAACAGATCTTTGAGGACCTTTTAAGCCAAAGAGCGTCAGAGGCGCCGGCGCATTTTCGCTGCCCTCAGGATGATTTTATTGTATTGTCCTATGACTGGAAAATAGTGCCCTGCTGCCGATTGACAGAAAATGAAACTTTAGGCAATTTATTTGATATGGATTTGGATCAGATCAAGGAGAAAAAAAATCAGATTGCCCAGTGTGCTGAATGCAAGCAGTCGAACCAGCATTATATTGTACATTCACCGACTGTATTTACTTATTCCATAGATCCTAAGAATTCGAAGGACAAGCAGATTAAGGTAGTTGCCAAGCTGTATCCGGACTATAACGGAGAAGGATATTCGGAGGATACGGCTGTTGCTTTTGGAAATTATGACGCTGACAGTGAAAGCTTTTACGGTGAACATACTTTTGAAAATGCTCCGGAAAGGATACGTTTTGATCCTGTAGGCGGATCGTTTTGTGTTGCGGAGAATGTAAGGGTTTCGACAGAAAAAGGAAAGGCAGATATAACTTGTCACAATGGAATAAAGTATGGGGATTTTTATGTTTTTGATCATTTTGATTCCCAGCTTATATTTGAAAATAAAAATAAATCGCGTAAATTCCGTATTAAAGCGGATATTTATCCTTTTAACAGCTTGTCTGCAATTGCTTTTATGGATAAGGTAACGGCGGATAACAAGGATCTGCTTGAAAATAACAGGAAGCTGGAAAGCGAAAAGGCAGGACTTATGTCCGACAAGAAGAGGCTGGAGGGAGAAAAAGCAGGACTTATGTCCGACAAGAAGAGGCTGGAGGGAGAAAAAGCAGGACTTATGTCCGACAAGAAGAGGCTGGAGAGCAAGGTTTTCGAGCTTAACTGCGTCATTGGGTCTAATACAAAGAAATATAATGATTTCAAATATGAAAGCGCAAAGAAAAATGAACAGTTGGAGAAAGAGATCGAAAATAAGAACAGGGAAATTGAAAATAAGATCAAAGAGCTTGAAAGCGCAAATGCGGTTATTCGCAGCGACAGGGAAACTGCCCGCAGTATTCTTTCGGCAGGCAGCCGGACAGGCGGCAGGTATGCCGCTGCGTGTGCGCTGAAGCGCGGCTTTTTTGCTGCAAGAACAAATGCTGCCGCTATAAAAATCATAAGGAAAAACGGCGGCTTTGATGTGCTTTATTATTGCAGAAAATACGGTGATATTGCCGAAAGCGGCATGGATCCGCTGCTCCATTATATATGGTATGGGGGATATGAGGGAAGAAATCCCTCCGAAAGCTTTGATTCCGCAAAATATCTTGCTGCTTATGAGGATGTGAAAAAAAGCGGGGTCAATCCCTTTGCGCATTATGTTGTTTTTGGGAAGGATGAGGGAAGGAAGGCAATAGGGGTAAATCTGCCGAAAAAAAATACTGCGGTAAGGCCGGAGAAAAATGTTAAACCCATAGAAAAAAGCAAGACGGTTAATTCTCCGAAGACACTGAAAAACAATGAATCTTCTGTAGCTATAAATGATCATCAATCGGAATTCAGCTACAGAGAGTTTGGCTATACTTTTTTTTCAAAAAGACTAAAGGCACTGAAAGAAAAAGTAATCACGATCATTGTTCCGGTGTACAATGCATATGAGGAAACGGCTGAGTGCATAGAATATGTGCTTAAAAATACTGATTTTCCTTACAGGCTTATGCTTATCAACGATTGCAGCACCGATGAAAGGATAAGTCCGTTACTTGATAAATATAAACAAAACGAGAATGTGACTGTCATTGAAAATGAAGAAAATTTCGGTTTTGTAAGAACGGTAAATTACGGGATAACTCACAGTGAAAATGATGTGGTATTCCTTAACAGTGATACCAAGGTCACCAAGGGCTGGCTGCGAAAACTTGCCGTGGCTGCGTATCATAAAGGCAATATTGCAACGGTAACGCCTTTTTCCAACGCTGCAGGAGCGTTCAGTGTACCTGTTATGGGTGAAAATAAAGATATACCCGCAGAATTTGATCTTGAAACAATGTCCAGCGTTACAGAGCGCTGCTCAAAGCTTGACTATGTTGACGTGCCTACAGGTAATGGATTTTGTATGTATGTAACAAGGAAAGCTATTGATTCGGTAGGTATTCTTGATTATGAGGCGTTTTCGAGAGGATACGGCGAGGAAAATGATTTCTGCATGAGAGCTAAAAATGCCGGATTTATAAATATCATTGCCGATGATACGTATATCTATCACAAAAGAAGCGCTTCATTCAAAGATGAAAAACAGAAGCTTATTACAGAAAACAGAAAGATACTGGATGCAAGATATCCCGAATACAGCAGTGAGATAACTAAATTTTCTGTGTCCCCGGAGCTTATTGCAAACAGAAACCGGATAAAGGATATTGTTGATAATAAGCAGTCAGCTCCTTTTTTAAGAAAGAGGCTGCTGTATGTTTTGCATGAGGGTACCGGAGGAACCGTGAAAACCAATGAGGATCTTATGCATTTTGCGGAGAAGAATAATTATGAAGTTTTCATGCTTACTTCAAATACAAGTCAAATGAAGCTTTATTCGGAGTCAGACGGCAGTTTAAATCTTCTTCATACATGGAAGTTGGAAACAAAATGGGATATATCAAATTTTTATGTTCCCGAATATGCGGACATTTATTTCGATGTTCTCTGTAATTTGCACATAGAGCTTGTTCATATCAGACATCTTTTTAAGCATAGCTTTGATATTGTGGACATTGCCGATGTACTGCGCATACCGGTCATACTGTCTTTTCATGATTTTTATTTTATTTGCCCCAGTATAAATTTAGTGAACAGTGACAAAAAATATTGCAATGCTGAGTGCAGAGAGTGCGATGAAAAATGCGTTACTCCGTCGGTTTACGTTAAGGTGCGGTATCCTTTGAATGAATGGACCAAAGAAATCTGGAGAGCAGAGCTTTCAAAATTATATACAAAGATCAAAGCGTTTGTTACTACTTCCGAATATACGAAGAAAACATATTTAAAGATCTATCCGGAGCTTTCGGACAGATTTTATGTTATTGAACACGGAAGAAACTTTGATTATGACAGACATTACAGAGGTGGGATCCCGAGTGAGGATAAGATCGTCATTCTTCTGCCGGGAAATATAAATATGAATAAGGGCGGCGATTATATTAACAAGCTTATCGATATTGATAAGGAAAAAAAGCTGGAGTTTCACTGTATGGGGGCATTGTCAACAGAGTTGCCCAAGGAGTTCAAGGATAAGATCATATATCACGGGAAGTATGTTAGGGAGGATTTCGTGCGGTTGGTGAATGAGATAGCTCCCGCTTATATCGGTATTTTTTCCATATGGCCTGAAACCTATTGTCATGTGCTTACAGAAGCGTGGAGCTGCGGAGTTCCTTGTATTGTATCTGACATAGGTACACTTAAGGAGCGTGCAGACGCTCAAGGGGGATGCATTAAAGCCGATCTTGACGATGTGGAAAAAACATACAAGGAAATCATAGATATTTCCTTTTCGGAGAAGTATTTTGAATTATGTGAACAGGTTCAAAAGGCTGATATTCATTCAATAGAACGAATGGGAACAGAGTATCTTGCATTGTATGATAAAATAATTAATAAATGTTTTTTAAATGATATCGAAAGGGGCACAATGATATGGGTAAATAACTATATCAGAACAGGAGAATATCACGGTTCATCGTATATTCGTGTAGTATCGCCTATTATGAATAATCCGGTAATTCGGCGAAATTTAACGGTTGCTGAAGCTCGCCATGCTTCGGATATTCCGTTTGAAAGCGAGGTAGTATCATATATAATTGTTCTTGTTCAGAGGGAAAAGATTGATAATGATTCTGTTTTACTTCTCCAAGAAAAGGTAAAAGAATATCCAAGTCTTAAAATCATTTTTGAAATAGATGATAATCTGATAAGTATTAATGAGAATCATCCCCATTATTCCATGTATGAAAATAATATTAATAAGATAAGGAGTATCTCAAAAATAGCTTCTAAGATTATTACTACCAGTGAAGTGATCTCAAAAGGGTTAAATACTTCCGTAGCGGTAATACCTAACTATATAGACAACAGGCTATGGAACATAACGGATAAAAATACAGTTTTTTCAAAAAAGAAATTTGTGAAAATTCTTTATTTTGGCACATCGTCTCACTGTCGTGATTTGGCAATATTGAAAGAGCCTATCGAAATGCTTAACAATAGATTGAAAAATGAAGACATAAGAGCGGTTCTTGTTGTTGTCGGATGTTCAAATGAACAAGAAGATTGGTTCGATGTTCTTAAAGTGCCGAATGATTCAAAGACATATCCCGAATTTGTAAAGTGGTTGAAAGAGGTGAATGATTTTGATATCGGTGTTGCCCCCTTGGATCTTTCAATAGATTTAAATTATGCTAAAAGTCCGCTTAAATATTTTGAATATGCCGCTCTTGGGTTGCCGTGCGTTTGTACGGCTATAAAGCCGTATAATGAGGCGGTGATTAACGGTCAAACGGGATTTCTTATAAAAGACAATGCGGCTGACGAATGGGCGGATGCTATATATCAGCTTGTTATGAGTGCAGAGCTTAGAGAAAAAATAGTTTCAAATGCCAAATCGGATATTGAAAAAAATCATATGCTTTCCGATCATTACAGCGAAATAGCAGATATATTTTTAAACATGGAGGAAAAATCATGAAAATTGCCATTGCCGGTACCGGCTATGTAGGACTGTCATTGGCTGTGCTTCTGGCGCAGCATAATACTGTGACAGCGGTGGATATAATCCCCGAAAAGGTGGATATGATAAACAACGGAAAATCTCCTATACAGGATGAATATATTGAAAAATATCTGGCTGAAAAAAAACTGGATCTTACTGCCGCTCTCGACGCTGCAAAGGCTTACGGAAACGCGGAGATCGTGGTTATTGCCGCACCGACAAATTATGATCCCGCAAAAAATTTTTTTGATACTTCTGCCGTTGAAAACGTTATCGGGACAGTTATTAAATGCAATCCCAACGCGTTGATGGTGATCAAATCTACTGTTCCGGTGGGATTTACCGAGAAAATACGCAAAGTTACCGGATCGGAAAACATTTTATTCAGTCCCGAATTTTTGCGGGAAGGCAAGGCTCTTTATGATAATTTGTATCCTTCCCGAATAATTGTGGGAACCGATATGAAGAATGAAAATCTTATAAAAGCCGCCTGCACGTTTGCCGGACTTTTGCGTCAAGGTGCGCTGAAGGATAATATAGAAACATTATATATGGGTTTCACCGAGGCGGAGGCGGTCAAGCTTTTTTCCAACACCTATCTTGCGCTGCGAGTGTCATATTTTAATGAGCTTGATACTTATGCGGAAACAAAAGGCCTCAGCACAAAGGATATTATCAACGGAGTGTGCCTTGATCCAAGGATCGGCAGTCATTATAATAATCCTTCTTTTGGATACGGCGGCTATTGCCTGCCCAAGGATACAAAGCAGCTTCTGGCAAATTACGAGAATATTCCTCAGAATATGATGTCAGCCATTGTGGAGTCCAACAGGACAAGAAAGGATTTCATTGCCGACAGAATCCTTGCGAAAGCGGGATATTACGCTTACAACGAAAAAAGCGAGTACGACAGCAGCCGTGAAAAGCAGGTCACTGTGGGTGTTTATCGGCTGACGATGAAGTCAAACAGCGATAATTTCAGGCAAAGCTCCATTCAAGGCGTTATGAAGAGGATAAAGGGAAAAGGGGCTAAGGTGATAATATACGAGCCGTCGTTAAAGGATGGAGATACCTTTTTCGGCAGTCTTGTGGTAAACGATCCGGCGGCATTTAAGGCGCAAAGCGACGCTATTATTGCCAACAGATATGACAAGTGCCTTGACGATGTGAGGGAAAAGGTTTACACAAGGGATATTTTTGAAAGAGATTAGGCGCAAAAGGATGAATTTCAGCGTATGTGTATTCACATACTTGCAAAGCCTATAAACATATAAAACAGTCAGATCATGGGAGCGTATCATATATGAATATATTGATAACCGGTGCAAAGGGTCAACTGGGTCGGGAGCTTGTCAGATGCTTTGAAAGAAGGTTCACCGAAATAGGCGTCCCCGAGGCGCTCAAAGCGGAAAACAAGATCACAGCCGCCGATGTGGATGAGTTGGATATTACGGATATTAGAGCTGTAAAGGATTTTTTTGCCGGCAAGGGCCTTGAGGCGGTCATAAACTGTGCGGCGTTCACCAATGTGGACGGCTGCGAAAGCAATTTTGATGCCGCTTTCAGAGTTAATGCCATTGGAGCGAGAAACCTTGCCATAGCTTGTAACGAGCATAATGCAAAGCTCATTCATGTATCCACCGACTATGTTTTTGCGGGGGATGGGAATATTCCCAAAAGAGAATGCGATCTGCCCGCTCCAAAAAGCGCCTACGGCAGCACCAAGCTGTTGGGGGAACAGTATGTGAGGGAATTTTGCAGTAAATATTTTATCGTCCGCACGGCATGGCTTTACGGATATGAGGGGAAGAATTTCGTTAAGACCATGATAAACGCGGGGCGCAGGCTCGGCAAGCTGACGGTAGTTGACGATCAGCGGGGAAACCCCACTAATGCCGCCGACTTAGCGCACCATCTTATAAAGCTTCTTAACACGGAGGAATATGGCGTTTATCACGCCACGGGAGCGGGTGAATGCTCCTGGTGCGAGTTTGCAAGGGAGATAATCAAGCTGGCGGGTATAGAGGCAGATGTTGCGGCGTGCAGCTCGGAGGAATATGCGGCGGCGCACCCGGAGGCTGCCGAACGTCCCAAATACTCGGCTTTGGATAATTGTATGCTGCGGGCGGCGGTTGGGGACGAGTTCCGGACGTGGCAGGATGCTCTCAAAGTCTTTATGGATAATTACCGGAAAACAAATGAATTTGAGCGGCTTGGAAAATAAGTTGATCGGAAGCGCTGAATACGCTCTGCGATTTAACTGTCGAATTATGGCTTACGGAGGTAAAATATGACTGTTATAGTAACCGGCGGAGCAGGCTTTATAGGCTCCAATTTCATTTTTCATATGATGAAAAAATATCCGGAGTACCGGATAATTTGTCTTGACTGCCTTACCTATGCGGGCAATCTTTCCACACTGAAAAGCGTTATGGACAAACCCAATTTCCGTTTTGTCAAAGCGTCCGTTACCGACCGTCAGGCGGCGGACAGACTTTTTGACGAGGAAAAGCCGGACATTGTCGTCAATTTTGCCGCTGAAAGCCATGTTGACCGCTCTATCGAAAATCCTTCGGTTTTTTTGGAAACCAACATAATGGGTACGCAGGTAATGATGGACGCCTGCCGCAAGCACGGCGTAAAGCGCTATCATCAAGTTTCCACGGACGAGGTGTACGGAGATCTTCCTCTTGACAGACCCGATCTGTTTTTTACGGAGGAAACGCCCATTCACACATCAAGTCCTTACAGCGCCTCAAAAGCGAGCGCCGATCTGCTTGTGATGGCGTATCACAGGACTTTCGGACTGCCTGCGACGATCTCCAGATGTTCCAATAACTACGGTCCTTACCATTTCCCCGAAAAGCTGATACCTCTTATGATCGCCAACGCTCTTGCCGACAAGCCTCTGCCCGTTTACGGCAAAGGGGAGAATGTCAGAGACTGGCTGTATGTGAAGGATCACTGCAAGGCTATCGACCTTATTATCCACAACGGCAAGGAGGGAGAGATCTACAATATCGGCGGTCACAACGAAATGGCCAACATCGACATTGTTAAGATCATTCTTAAGGAGCTGGGAAAGCCGGAGAGCCTTATAACCTATGTTGCCGACCGAAAGGGACACGATATGCGTTATGCTATCGATCCTGCCAAGATACACCGTGAATTGGGCTGGCTGCCGGAAACCAAATTCGCAGACGGTATTAAAACTACCATTAAATGGTATCTCGACAATCGGGAATGGTGGGAAGAGATCATTTCCGGCGAATACAGGAATTATTACGAAAGAATGTACGGTAACAGGTGAAATAAGCGGAAACGGCATTTCGGAAAGTCAAATATGATTTAAATGGCTTTGGAATATTTCGTCTTTATCATCGGAGGTTGATTTTTTATGGGCAAATTTAATTTTACGGAAACGGGAATAAAGGATCTGTATGTGATAGAACCTACGGTTTACGGCGACAGCCGCGGATATTTCATGGAAACGTATAATGCGGAGTTTGAGCCGTACGTAAAGCACTTGGACGGCTCGCCTGCAAGCTTTGTGCAGGATAATCAGTCAAAATCAAAAAAAGGCGTGCTTAGGGGACTGCATTTTCAGAAGAACAACCCTCAGGGAAAGCTGGTTCGGTGCCTTGAGGGAGAGGTTTTTGATGTGGCGGTGGATCTGCGGGGGGACAGTGAGACCTACGGTAAATGGTACGGAGCGGTGCTGAGCGCGGAGAACAAGAAGATGTTCTATGTACCCGAGGGGTTCGCGCATGGATTTTCCGTGCTGACCGATACCGCGACTTTTTCCTACAAATGCACGCGGTACTATGATCCAAGCGACGAGGGGGGTATCATGTGGAACGATCCCGATATCGGTGTGGAATGGAAGCTGTCTCCGGAGGGAGAGGTCTGCCTGAGCGAGAAGGATATGAAAAACCCCGCATTTAAGGAGCTGGGATTTAAATTCTGACCCTTGCGGCAGGATGTTTATTATATGATTTGGAGTAAAAAAGTCTATGAGTAAATATTTTCGGGTTTTTCTGAAATATAAAAATCTTATATTGTATCTTGCGAAAACTCAGATCTCATTAAAATACAGAAAATCCTATCTGGGACTGCTGTGGAGTCTTCTGAACCCGCTGCTTACCATGGTGATCCTTACTATGGTTTTTTCGGGAATGTTCAAGAACAATATAGAAAATTTTCCCATATATCTGATGTGCGGCAGGCTGATATTCGAGTACAATTCGGAGGCGACAAAAACCGCCATGAATGCGGTGATCTCCAATTCGTCGCTGATAAAGAAAATATATGTGCCTAAATATGTTTTCCCGCTGTCCTCTTCAATTGCGGCGCTGGTGAATATGTTCTTTTCGCTGATAGCGCTGCTTATCGTAATGATCGCCACAAAACTTACCTTAAAGTGGACTATGCTGTTTATATGGCTTCCAATGCTGTATGTGTTCATATTTTCCACGGGACTGGGACTTATACTGGCATCGGCTAACGTGTTTTTCAGAGATACAAAGCATCTTTACGGAGTATTTATTACACTTTGGATGTATCTTACTCCGCTGTTTTATCCCATTGAATCGGTATCCGAAAGGACGCGGAGCGTCATTGAGATAAATCCGCTGTATCATTTTATCAAAATGTTCAGAGGAATGATGCTCGACGGCGTGCTGCCGACCTTTCGGGAAAATGTTATATGCCTTTCGCTAGGTCTTGTGATGGTGACAATAGGTCTTATAAGCTTTAAGAAATGCCAAGATAAGTTTATACTGCATATCTGAGGAGATAATATGAATACAGATAACATTTCCCCTGAGAGGGAAACGGTCATAACCGTGGACAATATTTCCATGAAATTCAATATGAGCAAGGAAAAGATCGATTCTCTAAAGGAATATTTCATAAAGGTCATGAAAAAAGAGCTGATGTACAAGGAGTTCACGGCTCTCAACAGCATTTCCTTTGAGGTGAAGAAAGGCGAAGTGCTGGGTTTGGTGGGACTTAACGGCTCGGGAAAAAGCACGCTGCTGAAAATAATTGCCGGAGTCATGAAACCCACGGAGGGTAAGGTCACGGTAAAGGGTTCTGTTGCGCCTCTTATAGAGGTGGGAGCGGGGTTCAACGGAAATCTTTCCGGTCGGGAGAATATTTTCCTCAACGGCTATCTTTTGGGTTTTTCCAAGGAATATATAAACGAACACATAGAGGAAATAATTGATTTTGCGGAGCTGGGAGAATTTATTGACGTTCCAGTGAAAAATTATTCTTCGGGCATGAAATCACGGTTGGGTTTTGCTATTGCGACTGCTGTGAAGCCGCAGATACTGATAGTCGACGAGGTTCTGGCGGTGGGCGACTTCAAATTTCAGCAGAAGTGCCACGACCGCATAGAACAAATGATGTCGGACAATACAACTGTGCTGTTTGTTTCCCATTCTATCGATCAGGTCAAATCCCTTTGTACAAGGTGTATATGGCTGGAAAAAGGTAGAATGGTTGAGGACGGGGAATGCATGGAGATTTGCAGAAAGTATATGAACAAATGAAAGGATAAACAATGAAAGAGAGAATTGCTGTTTTTGCGTACAGCGGCAGTTCCGAAGAAGCTGACGAATATGCCTTGTTTCTCTTGAAAGCTGCGAGAGAGAGCTTTTCATATATCATAACCTCTGTAAGCAAGGATTGCCCTGACAGCGCTTCGGCAGAAATAGGAGAAATATCGGATAAGGTGCTGGTTTCCGAAAATAAAGCGCCGTTTTCCGCGTATTCCGAGGGAATAAGATATATAAAAGAAAACGGTCTTGATAAAAAATATGCTGAAGCTGTTCTGTTGGATGATTTTTTTTCCAAGCCGATTTGCAGCTTTGAAGAGCTGTTCGGAAAAATAGACGGATTTTCGGATAGTCCGGATTTTTGGAGCATATCCGGAGCGGCGGAAGCTTCGCCGAACGGCGTGGAGCATTTGCAGCCGCATTTTATCGCGGTATCGAAAAAAATGCTGGCATCATCCGAATTTGCCGATTTTTTGGATAATGCGAAGGGTGATTTTTTCGGTCATTTTTCCGGCATCGGCTTTAAGCCGGCGGTCATTGAAGCGGATAACTTAGCGGATATCAGAAAAAATAACAGATCTGCGGCGCAGGCTGCCGCCGTAATCGGGAAATCAAGGCTTTTTAACCGCGGGCAGTATATAAGCAAGTATCCCGAGGCGTTAAGATACGGTCTTCCTCCCGAATATCACTATCTCAACATAGGTTGGCGCAAGGGATTCGATCCTTCGGATGAATTTTCTTCAACAGAATATTTGCGGCTCAACAGCGACGTAAAGCAAAGCGGTATATGTCCTTTGCTGCATTTTGAGCGTTACGGCAAAAGAGAACGCAGACCCTATAAAACCGAAAACGGAAGCATGGTACGGGCAAATCGTCCGCTGTTTGACCTGAAATTTATCGGCGGCAAAGCCAAAAACCTTCTGCGGCAGGTAAAATATTATTTTACTTTGAAAGTAGATCCCAACAAGATCCTTTTCCATGCTTTTCAGAACGACTACACCTGCAATCCCAAATATATCTGCGAGGAGCTTCTCAGACAGGATCTGCCCTTCGAGATAGTGTGGATAGCCGATAAAAGCGGAAAGAAGGACGCCAATTTTCCAAGTCGTGTAAGACTTGTAAAATCGGGAACTCCGCAGGCTATGGCTGAGATCATGACGTCAAAAATAATCATTGACAACGGAGTGCTGCCGTTCAGAAATAAATTGTTTAAGAAAAAGGAACAAATATCCATAAACACATGGCACGGTTCGCTGGGTTTTAAGCGGCTTGACGGAAATCAACTGAAAAAAACACGGATGACTTCAATGTTATATAACCAAATCAACGATTATATCATTTCCGACAGCGACTTCGAGGATAATGTTTTCAGAACCTCCAATTGGCAGAAAACCGAATTTATCAAATGCGGACATCCGAGAAACGATATACTGATATCCTGCGGCAGGGAGAAAGCCGAGCTTATCAAAGCAAAGGTTTACAGTGCCTGCGGTATTCCCGAAAATCAAAGGGCGGTACTGTACGCGCCTACTTTCAGGGAAAAAATCGTCGATACCGAGCCGTCGGGACAAAAATCGGAAGAACTTGACCTCGATATTTTATGCGGCGCTCTGGAGGAGAAATTCGGCGGAGAATGGTGCGTTCTTATGCGCGCCCACTTCGTCAACGCCAAATCGGAAAGCTCCGTTTTTGCCGAGCGTCACCGGATCTGCAACGCCACGGATTATCCCGACATACAGGAGCTTATGATCGCGGCGGACGCGGGAGTTACCGACTATTCAAGCTGGATACTCGATTATATGTATACCCGCAAGCCTGCCTTTCTCTACACTCCCGATTACGAGGACTACGATATGCAGAGAGGCTTCTATTACCCTCTTTCCGAGTCCCCTTTCCCCGCGGCAAAGAACAATAAGGAGCTTTCGCGGGTGATAAAGGAATTTGACGGCGGCGAATACAGCAGGAAGATCGATGAATTCCTTAAAAGCAAGGGCAGCCGCGAGGACGGCTGCGGAAGCAAGGCGGCAGCAGAGGCGATAAAGAAGCTTATGAATTACAAGGAGGACAAGAGCCAATGAACGCGGCAGTTATTTTCGCGGGAGGAGTAGGACAGCGTATGCGGTTGGCTGCCGTTCCGAAGCAGTTTCTGGAGCTTCACGGAAAGCCGATAATCATATATACCTTGGAGCAGTTCGACAATCACCCCGATATAGACGGGATAGTTATCGCTTGTCTTGAATCCCATATAGCATACCTTGAAAAGCTGATCAAGAAATTCGGTATAGAAAAGGTAAAAGCGGTAGTTCCCGGAGGCGCTACGGGGCAGGAGTCCATATTCAACGGCATTGAAAAGGCTTCCCGGCTGTTTCCGGAGGATACGGTGCTGCTCATTCACGACGCTGTGCGTCCTCTTATCACTGCGGAGCTTATAACGGAAAATATCGGATCGGTGAAAAGCTGCGGCAGCGGAGTTACCGTTTCTCCCGCCATTGAAACCATCACGGTAAAGGGAGAATTCGAGGGCGAGGTGGGCGAGATAATCACCCGCGACCGCTGTCAGCTTGCCAAAGCGCCGCAGAGCTTTATTCTGAAAGATATCCTGGACGCCCATCTCAAGGCGAGAGCGGAGGGCAAAAACGATTTTATAGACTCCGCCTGTCTTATGAGGCATTACGGATATAAGCTGCACACAGTGGAGGGCAGCACTGACAATATAAAAATAACCACGCCCACGGATTTTTACACATTCAGGGCAATTGTTGAGGCGCGGGAAAATTCTCAGATATTCGGTTAAGGAGCGTATATAAATGAATTCTGTTCTCAGAGAGGATATTTTGTCGGTCATAGGCGATACCGGAATACCTTGGGATATGCTTGAGGGGAAAACGGTTTTTATTACGGGAGCTGCGGGACTTATAGGAAGCGTACTGGCAAAATCTCTGTTAAGCCTTGAAAACCGCAGTGTGAAGGTTGTCGCCATGGCAAGAAGCAGGGAAAAGGCGGAAAGAGTATTTGCCGATTTTTCGGGGAACGACAGGCTTGAGATCTGCGAGGGAGATATCAACAGCGGGATATCCTATCCGGGCGGCGTTCATTATATTATTCACGGGGCAAGCGTAACGTCAAGCAAAATGATGGCGGAACGCCCTGTTGACGTTATAATGACCGCTGTGGGAGGCACGGCAAACGTTTTGGAATTTGCGCGCAAAAAAAACGCCGAAAGGACGATATTCTTATCCTCAATGGAGATATACGGCATTCCCGGGACCGATGAAAAAATATACGAGGACAGCTACAAATACCTTGATCATATGAACGTAAGAAGCAGCTATCCCGAAAGCAAAAGACTTGCGGAAACACTGTGCGTTTCCTATGCAAAGCAGTACGGTCTTGCGGTAGGTATCGTTCGTCTTACCCAGACCTTCGGCGCGGGAGCGGAGTTCGGCGACGGCAGAGCCTTTGCGGATTTTGCCCGCAATGCGGTAACGGGTAAGAATATCATTCTCCGCACCAAGGGAGAAACAAAAAGAAATTACCTCTATACAGCCGACGCCGCGAGAGCCGTGCTTTATGTTATGCTCAAGGGCGCCTGCGGAGAGGCGTACAACGCGGCAAACGAAAATACCTACTGCACCGTTTATCGGATGGCGCAGACTGCCGCCGAGCTGGGGAAAGGCTGCTGTGTGGAGATACAGGAAAGCGAGATATCCGAATTCGGCTACGCTCCGCCGCTTAAAATGAACCTTTCAGCGGAGAAGCTGCGGAGTCTGGGCTGGGAAGCAAAGTATGACCTTAAAGAAATGTTTGAAAGAATGATGAGATATTGGAAAGAGGAGGGAGCGTATGAAGCCTAAGGTTTCCGTATTAATGGCTGTATTTAACGGCGGCGAGGGGCTGCGGGACTCGATAGGCTCTCTCTGCCATCAGACCCTGAGGGAGATAGAAATAGTATGCGTCGACGACTGTTCCACGGACAATTCCGCGCAGATAATACGTGAGCTGGCGGAAAACGATCCCAGAATAAAGCTCGTTTCCTCGGAGGAAAATATGGGAACGGTATATTCCAGAAAAGCGGGCGTGAAAAACGCTTCGGGAGAGTATCTGATGTTCATGGATCAGGACGATGAATACGAGCTTTTCGCAGCCGAGGAGCTTTACGCCATGGCAAAGGAAAAGAACGCGGATATAGTTCATTTCCGTTCCCGCGTAATAGCCGTTCCTCCCACTACGGAAAATCAGCGGAAATGGCAGGAGGATTTCATGGCGCCCTATGACGGCTTTCTTTACGGCAATGACGTTTTCGACGGCTGTTTCGGGAAAAATCCCCATGAGGAAAAGACCTGGTACAAGTACACATGGAATTTGTGGAATAAGATCTACAGGACGGACGTCTGCAAAAAAGCCATGGAGAAATGCACCGACGAATACATTATAAACGGCGACGATATGTATGTTTATATGCTCATATCCGACTGCGCCGAGTCCTATTACGGGGACGCAAAGGGAAAATTTTACCATATATACAGCTTAGGATCGGGACTTATGGGCAATCACAAGCTCACGCTGCGGCGGTTTTACACCATTGTCAGGCGGGTAACGGGACTGGAAAGCGAAAAAAAGCTTTTTTCCGAAATGGGCGAACGCTACCGCGAGGCTTACGAGATAGACCTGCGAAGAGGACTTCAGGGCATAGTGGAACGGTGGTATCTCCGTCTGGAGCCGATGAGCTACGGAAACGGATATGACATGATGCTGTCATATGCGGATCCTGCGGATATTATTGCGGCGTTTGAAAAGCATCTTCGGGTGGGGAATGTAAAGCTGTTTAATGCGGCAAAAAATTCCGTCAGTATGCAGATCACCCATAAATATACCAAGCAGGCGGCTGTTTACGCGGATAAAAATACCGATTTGAACGCGCTGGAAAACGCGGTAAAGGTATGGCGGTCAAAAGGGTATAAAATTATTTATATAACCGAGCATGACGGGGAGGCGGAGCTGCCCTTTAAGGAGATCACGCCGCTGCACAGGCTTGCTCCCGAAAAAAAGGACGCTTTGTATTATGAATATCCGTACAGGGAGCGGCTGAGAAGTCTGAAAAATATACTGGAGATGAACAATATCGACTGTCTGGTGTATTTTACGAATATACGGCACAATTATATTTACGATCTGCTGCTGACGAAGTCCCTGGGGAGAAAGTTCACCGTATATGCAGCCGATTATCCGAAATTCAAAAAGGAACGCGCTCCGGCAAAATTCCGCGAATATACGGATACCCTTGAATGCAGCGACGGAGTTATGCTGCCGGCAGGCTGTGAAAACGTTTCTGCCAATGCATTCAAATACAGCCGTGAATTAGACTTTGGCGATATTTTCGTTTTGGAGCCTCCGTCAAACGCCATAGCGGCGGAGCTGGAAAGCATCATTGAGGACGACGAGTTCAAGGCAATGTGCGAAAAACTGGCTTTTAGGAGAATGTACAAAAAAAGCGGAGCTAAAGACAGGCTCAAGCTCATCGCAAAAAAAATACTCCGTGTTTTCGGAGTTCACAAGGATTATTACTGCTCCGACCACAACAGCTATTTAATGCTGAAGAAATTGGAGGGATAAAAGGCAATCTGCAAAGTCGGTTGTGAGGGAGAGGGGAATACATGCAGTGCGGAAGCATTATTTAAAAATGTGAAATCTATTTGACATTTTGTGATGTTAATGATATAATAATGATTAGGCTCACAGTAAAAAAAGGAGAAAAAATGCTTAATAAAATAAAAAAAATATTAACAAACCCTGTTTACATTGTCATAGTTATATTTATGCTTGTTATAGTGTTCAAGTCGGTTACTATAGTTAAAGCTGTTAATGCTGTATACAGTGAGGATGTCAATTTGGACAATATAACTGTTAGAGGGTATACCTATGAGAATTATACTTTAACTCCTATAAATGATGCTCCGCAGATAAATATTCCATGTTCAAAAGAAACAGTAAATTTAATTACAATTAATTTTGCAGAACCTGTTTATACGGGTGGTGACGCAAAAATATATTACTCGGTGGATGAAGACCAAGGATTAAGTGAAGCTAAATCTATTTATGTTCCGGTGCCTGTAGATGCTACGCAAATTTTTGTTGAATTGCCGTACGAAGCTGTCTATACACGAGTAAGATTTGATATGTCCAGTGTTTTTGTATTGGGTTCTATAGAATGGCATAGGGGGGGATTGAATAATATAATACAAATAAATTATGGGTTAATAATAGTGAGCATAATTTTAGCTATAATAATTTTGATGGTATATTTCACATTTAGAAAGCAAATTGACGGTGTTATATTAAGGATTATTTCGAAATATCGTAATGAATCCGTCTTTGTCCTTGAATCTTCTTATAAGGTTACGCTTTCCAAATTATATTTGATTTTGTCGATATCTTTTGGAATTATGATTATTTTTTTATGCCCCCCAAATTCAATGCCTGATGAGCAGGTACATTTTAATGTTGCTGTAAGCATATCAAGAGGAAACTTTTTTGGTAAACATGATGAAAACGGTCGTTTGGGATATTTAAATTTTTACGATGAGGTAGAATTGCTGCCAGTGTATAGAAAGAGTGTTTATCCGGAAACTTTCACTTATAGCGACGCTCAATATTATTATAATAAAAAACAACCGTTAAATCCCACTTTTAATCCTATCGGATTATCTAATCCTGTTGGGTATTTGGTTTCCGGATTGGGTATGTCAATTGCTCAAACATTATTAAGGAAAGTTCCGTCTGCATATACGTTAATGATTATAGGAAGATGTAGTAATCTTTTGTTCGCAGCCGTAGTAATGTCCTATTCCATTAGAAAATCAAGGGTTCTAAACAATACTATGTTTTTATTGGGGTTAATGCCAATGACATTATATCAATGTTCATCTATTTCTTATGACGCTATAACTTTTTCAGCGGTATATTTATTATTTGCAGTTAGTAATAATATATTTTTTTCTAAGGAAAATTATATTATTACTGTCAAAGATATCTGCTTAGTATGCATAGCAAGTTTTATGCTTTTTGGTTCTAAAGGAGGAGTATTCGCAACTTTTACATTAGTTCTTTTGGCTATAGAAATAAAAAAATTTGGAAATAAAAAGAGATATTTTTTTTGTATAGGTCTTATTGTTTTTACAGCAATAATAGCTTATATTGTTCCAAGGTTAATAATACATTCTCTTACTATAGAATCGGGTTATATCGATGACATAAGAATAAGCCAACAACAGGAATATTTAATGTCAAATTTAAATCAAATTCCCATAATTATTTTTGAAACATTTAAAAAATATGGATCAAAATATTGGGAGGAATATATTGGATGTTTAGGTTACTTTGATGTTCATATACCGTATCCGTATCTTGTGGCATATACAATTGCTTTAATAATATCATGCCTTATTGAAGTGTGTATGGTAAAAAATATGAAATTAAATTTTAGAATGTTGTCATTAATTGCAAGTATTATTTCTTTTATGGGGATAGTATTCAGTATGTATTTATCTTATGCTGCTATAAAAGACAGAGTGGGGGGTGTTTTGGCAATTGGAATACAGGGACGTTATTTTATTCCGCTTACACTTTTTGTTATTATTTTTTTTGCGAATCCATTGCTTTGCAAATTCAAATATACACCCAATATCATGCAGTTCGATGAATGTCTTGTTAAAATAGGCGGAATAACATCTTGTTTAATAACTGTTTTTTCGTTGTTTGTTGTATATTGGCTCTGAAAACGGTTTCGCTAATTTTACTAAAACATCTTTATCTCACCCTTGCTGCTTGCCCCGTGCTTTCCGAAATCAAAGCCGGACAAATGAAAACGTACGGGTAAAAATAATAATTGGAGGAATTAATAATGATTATAAGCGTTGTTTCAACGGTATTCAATGACAAGAAATCACTTAAAACGATTATGGAAACGGTTTTAAGCCAAACGTACACTGATATTGAGCATTGCATAGTTGACGGCGGATCGGAAGACGGCAGCGTTGAGCTGCTGCAGGAATATGAAGCAAAATACCGTGAAGCGGGAAAAGTGCTGAAATGGTTTTCCGAAAAGGATAGCGGATTATATGACGGAATAAATAAAGCCTGCAATATGGCAACAGGCGATTACATGATTTGGTGTACAGATCCGTATTACAGTAAAAACTCGATAGCTGAAATAGCTGAGGAAATAAAAAAACAAAACTATGATTATGTATACGGTGGAATAATATTTCAGAAAGACGGCGTGATCACACGCCAATGGAGCGGCAAGCCCGGCAACTGGAAATTGGGTTGGATGGCTGCAAATTCCACCTTGTGTTATAAAAGAGAATTGTTTCATAAGCACGGTCCATATGATATATCTTATAAGTCGGCTGCCGATTATAAGTTTCAGGTCAAATTATTTCAAGATACATCGCTTAAATCATCGGCAATAATAAAGCCCTTGGTAATATTTTGTGCCGGAGGGGCAAGCAATGGAGGAGTGATGGCAAATTTGATCTCTATAAAAGAAGATTTCCGCGTAATGCGGGAATGCAATGTTAAATTTGGCTGGTTTGCCGTTATATGCAAAATAATAATAGCGTTCTTTGCATACGCATTCGCTTCACGTAAAAAATTTGATTTGGAGGAACACATGAAATGAAAAAAGCACTGATAACCGGCGTAAACGGTCAGGACGGGTCTTATCTTTCCGAATTTCTTTTGGAAAAGGGTTACGACGTCCACGGCATTGTCCGCAGAAGCTCGGTGGACAAAAAGGACAGGATCGAGCATTTAATGGGCGAGAAAAATTTTCATCTCCATTTCGGTGACATGACCGATTCTATAAGTCTTGTAAAGACGGTTGCCGAGGTGCAGCCCGATGAGATATACAATTTGGCGGCGCAAAGTCATGTTAAGGTTTCCTTTGAAGTACCGGAATACACGGCGGACGCAGACGCTGTGGGCACTCTGAGAATGCTTGAAGCCATAAGAATGGCGGGACTGGAGAAAAGCTGCAAGTTTTATCAGGCGTCAACATCCGAGCTTTACGGCAAGGTACAGGAAATTCCCCAAAGGGAAACCACGCCCTTTTATCCATATTCGCCCTATGCCGCTGCAAAGCAGTATGCGTTTTGGATAGTGCGGAATTATCGGGAGGCTTACGGCATTTTTGCCTGCAACGGTATACTTTTTAATCACGAGTCCGAGCGCAGGGGAGAAACCTTTGTTACCCGTAAGATAACGCTGGCGGCTGCCAATATTGCGGCGGGCAGACAGGACAGGCTGTATCTGGGAAATCTGGACGCTTTGCGGGACTGGGGTTATGCAAAGGATTACGTTGAATGTATGTGGCTTATTTTGCAGCACACTGAACCGGACGATTTTGTTATTGCCACCGGAGAGCAGTATTCCGTAAGGGATTTCTGCACCCTGTCCTTTAAGTTTGCGGGAATTGAGCTGGAGTGGCAGGGAAAAGGGATCGACGAAAAAGGAATAGACAAAAAAACCGGAAAGATCCTGGTAGAGGTTTCGCCGGAGTTTTTCCGTCCCACGGATGTTGTTACCCTTTTGGGCGATCCGACCAAAGCCAAAGAAATTCTCGGTTGGAATCCCAGGAAGACTTCCTTTGAGGAGCTGGTGAGGAGAATGACGGAGAATGATGTGAAAGCGATTAAAGGAGAGGTTTGAGTATGATACTGGTTACAGGTGCAACGGGATTTCTGGGGAAAAGGGTATGTAAAAAACTGGATGAATTGCAGCTTGATTATAAAAAAACGTCGCTTAGTTTGGGTACGGATCTGAGAGATGAGCAGCAGACCCTTAAATTGTTTGAAGAGACAAGACCCGACTATGTTTTGCATTGCGCTTCGTATGTGGGAGGTATTCAGTTTGGCATGAAGCACACAGCGGAAATGTACAGGAACGGGCTGCTGATGCAGGTAAATATGTTCGAGGCGTGCAGAAAATACAATGTAAAACGGCTGGTCAATCCAATTTCGAACTGCGCTTATCCAGGAGAGGCAACATTGTTTAAGGAAGACGAGTTTTGGAACGGACCTCTTCATGATTCCGTGCTGATATACGGAATGGTGAGGAAAATGTCGTATGTAGGCGCTGTAGCGTATCAAAGGCAGTATAATACGGATACGGTAAATCTGATCCTTTCCAATATGTACGGTCCGGAGGATCATTTTGAAGCCGAGCGCTCGCATGCGCTGGGGGCTTTGATAATGAAGTTTGTTGACGCCAAGGAAAACGGCAAGCCCAACGTATGCGTCTGGGGTACGGGAACGCCTGTCCGCGAATGGCTGCACGTTGACGACGGCGCATATGCAATGATCAGGGCAATGGATATTGAACCCTATGCCGATCCTATCAATATCGGAATAGCAAAGGGAATATCCATCAAGGATATGGCTCTTCTTATCAAAAAGATCGTGGGCTATGAGGGCGAGCTTGTATTTGACACGTCCAAGCTTGACGGAGCGCCCTATAAAACCGTAGACGGAAGCCTCGGTGAAAGACTTCTGCAGTGGAAGCCCTCAATTGATTTTGAAACGGGCGTCAGAGAAACCGTGGAATGGTATATAAATTACAGAAAGGCGGCAGAAAAATGAATGAGATAAAAAAGGGCGATACCGTTCTTGCACGGCATATTAAGCCGGAGGATATAAAAGAGGGGCTGAGCTTTTTTTCGGCTGACGAGGAATTCATACAGGTAGGGGCGTGGAATTACGGCAAGGGAAAGGATCTGTTGGCTCATATCCATAATGAGATACCGAGAACAGCGACAAGAACCTGTGAAACCTTATATGTAATAAGCGGAGCTATCGAGGCAAAAATATACGGCCTTGACCGTGAGCCTGTTGACACGTTTACGGTCAAGGCAGGCGAGATACTGATATTGCTGGAATGCGGACACGGGTATAAGGTACTTGAGGACAATACCAAGGTTCTGGAAGTGAAAAACGGTCCGTATCTTGGCGCTGAAACCGATCGGTACAGAATATAAAGGAGGAAATAACAGTGGATTTTATTGCACAGATGGAGCCGTCCTTTGATTTCCATGAAAGGCAGGCTATGGACGAGTATATGGCAAACGGCGGCTGGCTGATGGAGTTTAAGAAAACCCGTGAGTTTGAAAAAATGATAGCTGATTATACGGGGGCAAAATATTGTTCGATCATGCCCAACGGTACTATCAGCCTTTCGGCTGCATTGATAGCCTCCGGCGTCGGAGCGGCAGACGAGGTGATAGTTCCCGATTACACCATGGTCGCAACGCCCAATTCGGCGGAATTGATAGGCGCTAAAGCCGTATTTGTCGACATAGAAAGAGATACTCTTTGTATGGACGCAGAGGCTATGAAAAAAGCGATCACGGCAAAAACCAAGGCTGTTATCGTTGTATCCATAAACGGACGGTATCCAAATAAAATGGATGAAATAGTATCGGTATGCAAGGAAAACGGGCTTACGCTTATTGAGGACGCCGCGCAATCCCTGGGAAGCTGCCGGAAAGGCAGGCATCTCGGAACAATAGGCGACATAGGCAGCTTTTCATTCTCCGTCCCGAAAATCATTACTACAGGTCAGGGCGGAGCGCTGGTGACGAATGACGAGGAGCTGTATAACAAAATACTTAAGGTTCGTGACTTCGGCAGAGAAAAAAGCGGCAGCGATCATTATCTTTCCAAGGGCTGGAATTTCAAATTCACCGATATGCAGGCGGTGATCGGAATTGAACAAATGAAAAAGCTGTCCGAAAGAGTTCTCCGCAAAAAGGAAATGGGACAATTGTACGATTCGCTTCTGAAAGACATTCCCGGCGTGGAGCTCATTAAAACCAACTATGATGATACAGCTCCTTGGTTTTTTGATATACTTTGTGAAAAAAGAGAAGGGCTGATGGGATTTTTAAAGGAACATGGAGTAGGTTCACGTCCCTTTTACCCTCCGCTGCACGCAGAGCCTGCCTACGGATATAATGAATTGTCGTTCCCCGTAACGGAGGAAATATCTTCAAAGGGACTTTGGCTGCCGTCTTCGGTAACGCTGAGCAGCGAGCAGATAGAGTATGTATGCAGGTGTATCGGGGAATTTTATTTGAAATAATATCATCAGAACCAAAGAGGTAAAAAAATGAAATTGATCTTACTCTCCGGCGGCTCCGGCAAGCGGCTGTGGCCGCTGTCCAACGATGTCCGTTCAAAGCAGTTTTTAAAAGTCGTACAAAACGAAAAAGGGAAAATTGAGTCCATGGTACAGCGCGTCTACCGTCAGATGAACGAGGCAAAGCTCAACGCGGCTATCACTATCGCCACAAGCGCTGCACAGGCTGAGTCTATCAAAAGTCAGTTGGGTGACAGGGTTTCCGTTGTCATTGAACCCGAACGGCGCAACACTTTTCCCGCTATCGTCCTTTCGGCGGCGTTTCTCTATTATGAAAAAAATGTTCCTTCCGATGAAACTATAGTGGTTTTGCCGGTGGATCCTTACGTGGACAGCGGATATTTTGCGAAAATTCACGAGCTGGACAGGGCTGTGCAGAACAATGCGGGGGATATTGTTCTCATGGGCGTTGAGCCTACTTATCCCTCGGAAAAGTACGGCTATATTATTCCCGAAGACCGCGGCGGGGACGTTATGCGGGTAGCGGAGTTCAAGGAAAAGCCGGACGTAAACACTGCTGAGGGATTTATTTCCCGGGGCGCTCTTTGGAACTGCGGCGTGTTTGCATTCAAGCTGTCTTATCTGATCGAAAATCTTCGGGAGATCATTTCCTTTGATTCCTTTGGGGATGTGGAGCGGCAGTACGGGAAACTGGAAAAAACCAGCTTCGATTATGCGGTGGTGGAAAAGGCGAAGCGGGTAGCGGCGGTTCCCTACAGCGGCGAATGGAAAGATCTGGGTACATGGAACACGCTGACGGAGGTCATGAGCCAAAAGCCTATTGGCGATGTGAAATTGTCGGAGGACTGCGAAAATACTCATGTTATCAATGAGCTGGACGTACCTGTTATAGTAATGGGAGCCAAAAATATGGTCGTGGCAGCGGGACACGACGGCATATTGGTTGCGGATAAGGAACAAAGTTCCTATATCAAGCAGTATGTGGAGGACATGGACAGGCGCCCAATGTATGAGGAACGTGGCTACGGGGAGTACAAGGTGCTGGATCTGGTGATAGGCAGAGATGGTACAAAGTCGCTTACAAAGCGAAAGACCGTAAAGGCAGGCAGTTGTATTGAGTATCAGCGTCACCGAAACCGCTCGGAAATATGGGCGGTCATCGGCGGCAAATGCATAATTACCGTAAACGACCGCGCCCATGAGGCTTTGGCAGGGGACACCTTTTCCATCGGCGAGGGCGTTATGCACGGACTCAAAGCCATAACCGACACGGAGATCATTGAGATACAGGTTGGCAAGGAGCTTATTGCCGACGGCACGGAGGTCGGAGAGGACAAGCATGCCGAATGGCTTATGGAAAAATGAACAATTAAGTCGGCTAATGCTGCCAAATTTTTTTCAATAGAACACATACTGTTTAATCATACAAGAAAAATGAATCGTTTGCTTGACATTATGCGGATTTTATGGTATGATTTATAAAGTATAACAGTTATAGCGTTTGTTTATGATACAATATAATTAAAGAAAGTATTGACTAAATCGGCTTTTTAAGTTCGGTTGTTTTACGAAAGACTGAAACAGGCAGAAGAAAAATTAATTAATGTTTTTCTTTTGATAAACGGAGGATAATAAAATGGCTTCTGATACAAAGCTTTCTTTCAAGCTATGGAATATGTGCAGAGATATCTGCGTCAAGCTGGGGTTATGGCAATTCGGGCACAATGTATATACTCTCTGGGTGCAGTTTACTATGATTAAATTTAACCGTGATATGAACAGACGAAGAAACGGATGGAATGATCCTCGTTATGTGAAATTGAGGCAGTTTGAGAATATTCACAAGGGAAAGCGGTGCTTTATTGTTTGCACAGGTCCAAGTCTTACCGTGGAAGATGTTAATAAATTAAAAGAAAACAATGAGATTTGCTTGAGTATGAATTCTATTGTAAATCTGCTTGATAAAACAGACTGGCGTCCCTCATATTATGTGGTATTGGATCCATGGGTATTTGAGCTTTTTTTAAATAATCCTATTATGAATGACCTTAAAGTCAAATTTTTTGGCGATAAAATGTCTAATGTTGCAAATTTATGTGAGAATGACATGATGCTGCCTACCAATTTATTGGAGTTTTTAAAAATAGGATATCCAAGATCATTTTCCGACAATATATACAATGTAGTGTACGGAGGCGCGTCGGTAACTTATGCATGTATGCAGATTGCTGCATACATGGGGTTTAGTGAAGTATATCTGCTTGGATGTGATTGTAATTACAGCGGTTCCAAAAAACATTTTGATGATAAAGGATACGAGTATGCAAATGAGAAGATGGATGCAGAAGGAAGCGTTGAAGATAATATGATTAAGACTTATCAATCAGCCCAAGCCTACTGCGAAACACACGAGGATTTCCAAATTTATAACGCCACCCGGGGCGGTATGCTGGAGGTCTTTCCACGCGTCGACTTTGACTCCCTTTTTGATAATAAATCATGAAGAAGGGGTTGCTTGAAAAATACCGAGGATTGCCCTTATCCGTAAAGGCAGGATTTTGGTTTACGGTGTGCAGCGCTGTTCAAAACGGAGCAAGTTTTCTTTCTATGCCATTTCTGGTGAGATTGCTTACGACCGAAGAATACGGTATATACAGTGTTTTCCGCTCTTGGATAAATATTATTTCAATTTTTGCCACGCTTAAGATGTGTACGGAAGTATTCAATAACGCCATGTATAAGTATCCTGACCGAAGAGATGAATATACCTCGGCGGCTCAAAGCATAAGCATTACCGGAGTTACAATATGCTTTATCGTGTATTTGGCGTTGAAAGACGTATGGAACGTCGTTTTCGGACTTCCCGGAAAATATTCTCTTCTGATCTTTATCCAGTTGTTTTTTACGGAAAGCTATGCCGTATGGACGGCTAAGCAGCGGTATGAATACAGGTACATGAATATGGTGATCTCTACGGTCGCTTTTTCGCTGTTGTATTTTGCAATGCCCATTCTGGCGGGGTATATGTCCGATGAAAATACCCGTCTGTCTGCTGTTATTTATGCAGGCGTTGCAGTTCAGGTCTGCTTCGGGTTCGGTTTTACGGTATTTAACTTTTTTAAAGGGAAATGCTTTTTTAACCGTGAGTATTGGAAATTTGCCATAGGCTTTAACCTGCCCTTGATACCTCACTTTCTTTCATCGGTAATTTTGGGAGAATCGGACAGAGTTATGATAAAAAATATAGTAGGGCCTTCCGAAGCCGGAATATACAGCTTTGTTTATACAATAGCTATTGCTATAAACATTGTTACCGAAGCAATCAGAAATGCGATAGTTCCTATTGTTTACGACGCCTTGGGAAAGAAAGATTTTAAGGCAGTCAAATCGGCGGTAAATATTCTTCTGATTGCCGTGGGCGGGTTTATATTGATGTTTTCCGCAGTCGCCCCCGAGTTTATAAAGCTGTTTGCGACAAATGAGTATTACGGCGCAATAAAACTCGTGCCGGTAATATCTTTAAGTTCCTTTTTCGGTTTTTTGTACACGGTATTTTCAAATGTTGAGTTTTTCTTTGAAAAAAACAAGCTGGTGGCAATTGCTTCCGTTGCGGGGGCGGCAGCCAATATTTTCCTGAATGCACTCTTGATACCGATATTCGGCTACTATGCGGCGGGGTATACTACCTTTTTGTGCTATGGGTTATACGCCCTTATCCACTATGCTTTTATGAGGAGAGTATGCAGAGAGAAGCTGGACGGTATGGAGGTTTATGATGAAAAAACCGTTTTGGTTATTTCGGTGCTGGTCATATTGGCGGCATTCTTTATGCTAATGATATACGATTATTGGCTCATTCGCTACGGGGTGCTGTTGGCGTGTCTGTCAGTGATAGCTGTAAAGCGAAAGAAAATAGCGTATCTTTTGGCAAGTTTAAAAAAATAAATGTTTTTGATTTAGGAGATGATTTTATGAAAACAGTTGCGGTCATACCGATCAAAATGAACAATCAGCGTACGCCGGGCAAAAACACCAGACCATTAAGCGACGGTACGCCCTTGATCCATTTGATCCAAAAAACGCTGCTTGAATGCACTCAGATAGATGAGGTGTATGTTTATTGCAGCACGGAAGAGATAAAAAATTATCTTCTTCCGGGTGTGAAATATTTAAAAAGAAGTTCGCAGCTTGACACAGCGGAAACATCCATGAATACCATTTTGAAATGTTTTTCGGAGGATGTCGATTCCGATATTTATGTTTTATCTCATGCAACGGCTCCGTTCTTATCGGCAGCAAGCATTGAAAAAGCGGTCAACGCGGTAAAAAGCGGCAAATACGATTCTGCCTTTTCCGTGGAGAAGATGTATGATTTTTTTTGGAAAGGCAATGCGCCCTTAAATTATTCACTTGATAATATTCCCAGAACTCAGGACATGGAACCTTTTATCAAGGAAACCTCGGGTGTGTATGTGTTTACCGGAAATATTATCCGTGAACATAACCGTCGAATAGGAGATTCTCCCTGTATGGTTGAGGTATCTGAGATAGAGGCTATAGACATAGACACCCCCGATGATTTTATGATCGCAGACGCCGTTTACAGCTATATGCATATCTTACAAAAGGCAAATTGCACAACGGGGGGGGGCATTACAAACAATATTTGTTGATAATGCCCAAATTTGTTCGCGGTTCTGCCTCCATTAAAGGAGGTGAAGCGGCATGAAAATTATAGGCGTTATCCCTGCCCGATACAAGTCATCCCGTTTTCCGGGGAAGCCATTGTCTGATATATGCGGTAAGCCTATGATCTGGTGGGTCTATCAGCAATGCAGGAAGGTTGAGGAATTCGATGAAATTTATGTGGCGACCGACGATGAGCGGATAAAGTCCGTTTGTGACAAAGAGGGTCTTGGCGTTATCATGACGTCGGAGAAACACCTTACCGGTACGGACAGAGTTGCCGAGGTATCTCAAAAAACCGACGGCGATCTGTATGTTGTTGTCATGGGCGATGAACCGCTTATTTCTCCCGATAATATAAGGGCAATGATAAGCGGGATGTTCGGCGGATATGACGCGGGCATGCTTTGTACAAAATTTAAAAACGGAGTTGATTTGATAAACAACTCCACGATTAAGCTGGCAGTCAACGACAGGAATGAGCTTATCTATATGTCAAGGCTTCCGATCCCTTTTCCCAAGGCTGTTTTAGGCTACAGTCACTACAAAAATGTGGGGGTTTATGCGTTTACCAATAAGGCTCTTGATTTTTTCAGAAGCACTCCCAGGGGTCGGTTGGAAGCAATAGAGGATATGGAAATGCTTCGTCTGCTTGAAAATCATAAGCTGGTCAAGGTAGTCGAGGTGGAAACCGAATCTATGTCGGTGGACACGCAGAAAGATCTGGAACGGATCAGGGAAAAAGCCGCCGAAACAGGATTTCCGTTATAAGAATAATTATATGCTCCGTAATGATATTTTTATAACGGTATGACAGGTATCGGGAAACGGCGGCTCAAGATTTCCCGATACTGACGATATACAAAAAATATCAGGAGGAAAAAGTATGAATTATTTAGTAACGGGTGCAGCGGGATTTATCGGAGCTGCATTGGCTCAAAGACTGGTAAACGAGGGTCACAGTGTGGTGACTATCGACAATTTGTCGACGGGCATAATGGAAAATATTCCCAGGGGAGTTGAGTTTATAAAGGGAGATACCTTTTCTCCGGAGGTGATCGCCAAGCTGGAAAACCGCAAATTTGACGCGATCTATCACATTGCCGGACAAAGCGGAGGAGTTACCTGCTGGAGCGATCCCATTTATGACTTAAATTCAAATGTGGCTTCCAGCTTGCTGCTGCTTGACTATGCAAAAGAAAACGGAATCAAAAAATTCATATATGCAAGCTCCATGTCCGTGTACGGAGATGAAAACCCTTGCCCGGTAAGGGAAGACGCCGATATAAAGCCCAAGAGCTTTTATGCTGTGGGTAAAAATGCCAGCGAGCATTATATGAGGATATATTCGGAGCAATACGGTATAAAGTGCACGGCTTTGAGATTAAACAACACATACGGTCCCGGTCAGAATATGGAAAACCTTATGCAGGGAATGGTCAGCATTTTCCTTGCGCACGCCTTGAAGAACAAGCATATCACTGTTTTGGGCGATAAGAACAGATTCCGTGACTTTGTGTATATAGACGACACGGTGAATGCTTTTATACTTGCCGAAAACGGTCAGGAAAAAGACTTGTATAACGTGTATACGGTAGCTACTAACCGTAAAACCACCTGCGAACAGCTTATTGATTTGATGAAAAGGTATCTGCCCTTTGAAATAACCGTTGAATACAAGGGCAGTACACGGGGCGATCAATTCGGTATTTACTGCTCGTATGACAAAATACACGACGCGCTCGGTTTTACTCCTCAAGTGGCTTTAGAGGATGGGCTGAAGACAATGATCGAATGGGCGATGTCAAAATAGTATTCATTTTTCAGATATTTACGGCGGCATATGCAGATCAATAATTTTGAAAGGAGCTGCAAAGTGAGTATACAAATTCTTGACTGTACTCTTCGTGACGGGGGATATGTGAACGATTGGGAATTCGGCGAGAATAATATCAGGCGGATCATAAAAAATCTGTCGGAAGCGTCTATTGAAGCGATAGAATGCGGATTTTTAAGCCAAACAAAGAAATCCCGAAAAAATCAAAGCATATTTTCCGAGGTTTCAGAGGCGGAAGATTATTGCTTGGGAATAGATTCGGACAGTCTTGCTCTTATGGTAAACTGCGGTGAATATAAACCCGATGATCTCCCGCAGTATCAAGGAGGAAAAATCGGGATAATCCGGATAGCATTCCATAAGCATCAGCGGAATGAGGCGCAGGAGCTTTGCCTTGCGCTGAAAAATAACGGCTTTAGGGTTTTCTTTCAGCCTATGTATACATTGGGTTACAAGGACAGCGAGCTGCTGGAGCTGATAGAATGGGCAAACGCGAACTCTCCGGAGGCTTTTTATATAGTTGACAGCTTCGGGACAATGCGGAACAGGGATGTTTTAAGGTTTTTCTATCTCGTAAACAATAATCTGAATCCGGATATAAAAATCGGATTTCATTCCCATAACAATCTGCAGTTATCTTTCTCCAATGCACAGGAGCTTATTAAGGTCCATTTAAAACGTGATATAATCATCGATACCTCTGTCCTGGGCATGGGACGGGGAGCAGGAAATCTTTGCACGGAGCTGATGACCCAGTACATCAACGAAAATATTGAAAAAAAATATGATCTGATACCGATTCTCGAAACCATGGACGAGAATATCATGCCCATTTATTCCAATCACCCATGGGGTTACTCCGCGCCCTACTACATTGCAGCGGTCAATGACTGTCACCCCAATTACGCTTCCTACCTTATCGACCGCCAGACCCTTTGCATTAAAGATATAAACGTGATCATCAAGCAGATACCGGATGAGAAAAAGCACCTTTTTGACAGGGCGCTTATAAGCGGTTTGTATCTGAAGTTTCAGTCCCACAGCATTGACGACAGCGGGGCGATAGAGGATATAGCAAGGCTTTGCGGCGGCAAAAGGGTGCTTATTTTGGCTCCCGGAAAAAGTCTGCTCACTCACAGAAGCGCCATTGACAGGTTCATCTCCGAAAATGCGCCGGTGGTGTTCGCTATAAATCATATACCGAAGTTTTATGACTGCGACAGGATATTTATCAGCAATCTCAAGCGTTTCAAAAGCTTTGACGACGCTGTTTCACAGGTTAAGGACAAGCTCATATGCACATCGAATATTGCCGCTGAAAGCAGCATTTGCCGTGTAAATTATTCCAATTACCTCAATGATAACGAGGTGATCTACGATAATTCGGGGCTTATGCTGATAAATGTCTTGAAAAAAGCAGGGATAAACAGTCTGTTTCTTGCCGGATATGACGGATTTAAATATGCCGGAGCGAAGAACTATTTTGACGAGAACCTTGCCGATAATATCAACACGCAGCGGCAAAGCGCGATTAACGCCGCAATTGTTGAATATTTTACCGAAATGCGAAAGGTTATGAAGATAGATTTTATAACGCCGACGATATATGACAGCCAAGGATAAAGGGCAAGCATAGTATTGCCGATTTTGTGCGGGAAAGTCTTTATCGGCTGCCGCTTGAAATTTTTTAATTTAAGAAAGGTCGTATGAATATGGAAAAGGTAATATGTTTCGGAGCAGGCGGTACAGCCGAGCATCTCTACGGCAAAATAACGGAAAAATACGATGTCATTGCTTTTGCGGATAATCAAGCTTCAAAGCATGGGCAAACTCTTATGGGAAAGGAGATAATCCCGCCGGACAGCATAAACGACTACCCCTATGACTATATTGTACTCACTACAATGTGCGGGGATTCAATATTCGGTCAGCTTGCCGAAATACGGGGGGGGGGTATAGACAGGACGAAAATAATCTCGGATTTTGTTTCATACCCTGTTGAAAGCAGGATAGAATGGCTGCGTTCTTTGTCGGACCTTCAGGAAAATATTGATAAAAACATCAATGTGGCTGAAGCGGGAGTATTCCAAGGTGATTTTGCAAAGCATATTAACAGCCTTTATCCCGAGAGGACGCTGCATTTATTCGATACCTTCGAGGGATTTTCTAAAAACGACGTAAATCGGGAAAACGGGTTATCCGACGCTTATTCCGGTAAATTTGCAAGTACAAGCGAGGATCTTGTTATGAAAAAAATGAGCCATCCGGAAAAAGTACATATCCATAAAGGTTTTTTTCCGCAGACTGCCGAGGGGATAACCTCGCAGTTTTGCTTTGTCAATCTTGATATGGATCTGTATCAGCCGACGCTGGAGGGTCTGCGTTTATTCGCTCCCAAAATGGTCAGAAACGGAGTTATCTTAATTCACGACTATCTTTGGGGACCCTATGAAAAGAGCGTAAAAAAAGCCGTTCATGAGTTTATGGACGAAACGGAATTCAAAAATCTTCGTTTAATGCCTATCGGAGACGGGGTAAGCATTGCTGTGGTAGGCTTTTGATGAGCAAATACAAATAGCCAAACAGCCGATTTTTCATACAAATGAACGCGGCTGTTTCATGGCGGTATAGACTGCTGTGCTGCTGTTTTCTGTGTATCGCCATGACAAGAGGGGGAAAAGCATGAATAAATATAAGCTTGTGATCTTCGATTTTGACGGCACCGTCGCCGATACATCCGAGGGTATATTCAACAGCATACGTTACGCGCAGAAAATGATGCAGCTTCCGGAGATAAGTGCGGAGCAAATGCGTTCTCATGTGGGACCGCCCATGGAGGAATCCTATAACAGGAATTTCGGACTTCGGGGTGAGAAGCTGAAAAGAGCGGTGGCATACCACAAGGAATATGCGGTAAAGCAAGGCTTCAGAGAGCTGCGGATTTATGACGGGATCTTAGATCTGCTGGACAAGCTGCGCAGCGAAGGGTATCTTACCGCTGTAGCGACATTAAAAGCTCAAGGGACTATGGACAAAATAGCTGAGTGCTTCGGACTTAAGGAACGGTTCGACTGTATTGCGGGGGTAACGGAGCCTGTTACCAAGGGGGAGCTTATATTAAAATGCATGAAAGAGCTGGGGTGTACGGCTAAGGAAACCGTTCTGGTGGGTGACAGCGAGTATGACGCCTTGGGGGCAAGGGACGCAGAGGTTCGGTTCGTGGCGGTAACGTACGGATTTGGATTTAAAGAGGGAGAGGCTATCGAAGCAGTCGGTGTGTGCGGGAGGGCGGAGGAAATTTGGGAACGGATTCAAGAGGATTGAATGCAAATCAAATTATATTAATCAGCTTCTGGGCATATTCGGATAACCGTATTGACAAGACGCATTTTATCATCTTATCGTAATACATGAGAACGGCGACAAAAGCAAACCGCCGAGCTGCAGAAAGAGGTCGAATTATGGATAAAAGGGTTCTGATAATAATCCCCGCATACAACGAGTCGGATAATATCGAAAGCGTAGTGGATAATATTATAAATAATTATCCCCAATACGATTATGTGATAATCAACGACTGTTCCACAGACAATACCGAGGAAATAATCCGCAGTCGGGGTTACAATTATATTTCTCTGCCTGCGAATTTGGGCATCGGCGGAGGAGTGCAGTGCGGGTATTTATACGCTGTACAGAACGGCTATGATATTGCCGTTCAGATAGACGGCGACGGTCAGCACGATCCCGCATATATCGAAAAGCTTATAGAACCCATTATCGACGGCAAGGCTGATATGACAATAGGCTCTCGGTTTATAGAAAAAGAGGGATTTCAGACTTCTGCAATGCGCAGGCTCGGGATAAATATTATCCGTATTGTTATAAAAATATGCTGCGGAGTTGCCGTTACGGATACCACCAGCGGCTTCAGAGCCACAAACAGCGAGGCAACCAGATATTTCTCATTAAATTATGCTCAGGACTATCCCGAGCCGGAGGCTATAGTTGCGGCTGCGCTGAACGGCTTTAGTATAGCGGACGTTCCCGTGGTCATGAAAGAGAGGGCGGGAGGCGTTTCCTCAATTAACGCCAAACGTTCGGTCTATTATATGATAAAGGTATCCCTTGCTCTGATAATATGCAGGATAGGGATCAAAAGAACAAGGAGGAAAAAGCCGTGAATCCCGTTTTGCAGATTTTTCTTATATTATGCGTAATTGCCTTTTTGGCGATAATCATACATTATCTTGCCAAAAGCAAGCTCAACCTTAAATATTCCCTTACCTGGCTGGCGGCGGGATTCGGTATGCTGATACTTGCATTTTTTCCGAAGCTGGTGGAGATGATAGGGAATCTTGTGGGAATAGCAGCTCCGGTGAATACGGTTTTTCTGTTTGCGGGAATGTTTATGCTGCTTATAATTTTTACTCTTACCATGATAGTTTCCCATATGAACAAGCGGATCTACAGGCTTACCCAATTGCAGGCGCTGCTGGAGAAAAGGGTGAGGGAGCTGGAAACGGAAAAGGATAAACAATAAAATTTGAGGTGAAAATTTTATGGGAACGAATAGTGCGGCAGCTTCTTCGGGCAGAAATTATCAGATAGATGCGTTGAAATTGGTGTGTGCTGTTTTGGTTGTAATAAGTCATTGCTATTCGTTAGTAGATCCGCAGAATACTGATCTTATAGAAAAGATGCTCAATTTTGGGTGGGTCAGCGTTCATGTGTTTTTTGTTATATCCGGTTTTCTTATGCTCAAAAGCATTGATAAAAAATATCGAAATAATGTCTGCACCAGTCCCGGTCACAGCGCATTTTCGTATGTTTCGGCAAAATACAAGGCAATTTCGCTGCCGTTTATTGTATCGGTAGTAATAGCAATGTCAACTTATTTAATACTTGCCATATATATATATATATATGGTTCACATTTGACATCCAATGTTATAGAAGAGATCGGTTACGATCCCTTGGATTACATAATAAGAGCTATTCCCGAGCTGTTAGCCCTTGGCGATACAAGACTCAATTTTCCGTTTAATCCGCCCGGCTGGTACATCTCGGCTATGCTGATTGCCATGCTTCCAATGTGTTATATGCTTATTCGGAACAGGGATTTTTATATATATGTTTTCTCTCCTATCGCAGCGATACTGCTGTTTGCCTTTCTATTCCATATTCGCCAAGATATGACATATGAGATAAGAATAGAGTGGGGAGAAGGAGCGAAATTTTTTATTAATCTTTTCCGAGCTGTCTGCGGTATATGCTTCGGAGCGGTTGCATGGCTGATATACGATCGGCTTTGTAAGCTCCCGGATAAAAAACGATACAGATTGATTGTCACTGCTTTGGAAATAATTTTTAATGTATTGTTTTTCTATACGTGGCTTTTCCGTTACAGCACTCCCGCAACATTATTCTGTGCGATGCTGCTGATCCCTGCATTGATAGCGGCAGCATTCAGCGGTAAAAGCTTAGTGTCGGGATTATTCAAACATAATATCTTCAGGCACTGCGGCTCGCTGTCATTAACAATATATCTTAATCACTGGATCCCCGTAATGATCTCGTTTGTTATCGTAAAGCAAAATCCGGTTTTGGGGATAGCTTTAGTATTTATTCTTACTGCTGTATTCTCCCTTATCAATATGCTGTCGGTAAGGGTAATAAAATTTCTGTGGAGAAAGCTCGTGACCGTTGACTGATACTGAATCTGATGTCAAAAAATTCCGCACCGCCCCTTGACCTTTCGGGAATAAAATGTTATTATATATGTATGCCGTTCCGATATGCATACCGGAGGGCGGAGTACAGTATAATTATTATGATACTGCTGTTCTGCGGGCATACCGCCGGGCAAAAAGGGTTTACGGAGATGATTTTTTATGTGCGGCTTTGTTGGCTTTACAAATAAAACGGATAATTCGAACAAGGTTCTGGGTCGGATGATGGATAAGATCGTTCACAGAGGCCCAGATTCACAGGGACGGTATATTGACGGGCAGATAGCCATGGGTTTTCGCAGACTGAGCATTATCGACATCACCGACAGCGGCGATCAGCCTATATTCAACGAGGATAGATCCATGGTTCTGATGTTCAACGGCGAGATATACAATTACCGTGATATCAGAAAGGAGCTTATTGACAAAGGTCACAGCTTTACCACCAACACCGATTCCGAGGTGCTGCTCCACGGCTATGAGGAATTCGGGGAAAAGCTCCTTGACAGGCTGCGCGGAATGTTCGCTTTTGTTATATGGAACAAAAAAAACGGCGAGCTGTTCGGCGCTCGGGATTTTTTCGGCATTAAGCCGTTTTATTATGCGGATATGGACGGTACGTTCCTATTCGGTTCGGAAATAAAGGCGTTTACCGTTCACCCCGCTTTCAAAAAGGAGCTTAATACGGCGGCGCTGGAAAATTATCTGACATTTCAGTATTCCCCGACCGACGAAACGTTTTTCAAGAATGTTTTTAAGCTCCCTCCCGCCCATTACTTCAAGCTGAGGGATGGGAAAATGGAGATAACAAGATACTGGGACGTTCATTTCAGCGAGGATAATTCCCCCGATATGGAGGAGTGGATAAACCGCATTGACAGTACCTTCAGGGACTCCGTGCAGGCTCACAAGATCGCGGACGTGGAGGTGGGCAGCTTCCTTTCAAGCGGAGTTGATTCAAGCTATGCCGCTGCGGCAGCCAACGTGGATAAAACCTTTACCGTGGGCTTCGGCGAGGACGAAAGATACAACGAGATAGGCTGGGCAAAGGAATTTTCCCAGTATATCGGAAAGGAAAACATCAGTAAGGTAATTACCCCCGAGGAATACTGGGACAGTATTTCAAAAATACAGTATCACATGGACGAACCTCTTGCGGATCCGTCGTGCATTGCGCTGTACTTTGTATGCAAAAAGGCTTCGGAATACGTGAAGGTCGTGCTTTCCGGAGAGGGCGCGGACGAGATATTCGGAGGATACAACGTTTACAAGGAACCTCTCGGCTCTCATGCCTACAAATCGCTGCCCAAATTTATCCGCAGGGGGATAGGCGCGGCTGCCGAACGTCTTCCGCAGAAAAGAGGAGTTAATTTCCTTGTGAGAAACGGCAAGGATCTGGAAGAGCGTTTTATAGGAAACGCTTATATCTTTTCTCCCAAGGACAGGAAAAAGCTGCTGAGGATATCCACATCCGCACCCGATCCCACGGAGATAACAGCTCCCTTTTACGACAAGGTAAGGGATAAGGACAGCATTACAAAAATGCAGTATCTCGATCTTCATCTTTGGATGACGGGGGACATACTGCTGAAAGCGGACAAAATGTCAATGGCGAATTCTCTCGAGCTGCGGGTGCCTTTTCTGGACAGGGAGGTAATGGATCTTGCGCGGCAGATACCGTGGAAATACCGCGTAAGCACGGAAAATACCAAGCTTGCCATGAGAGGAGCGGCTTTAAGATCCGCTCCGAAGAAAACCGCAGACAAGAAAAAGCTGGGATTTCCCGTGCCTATCAGGGTATGGCTGAAAGAGGACAAATACTACGGCATTGTTAAGGATATGTTTACCTCAAAGGCGTCGGAAAAATTTTTCAATGTTCCGCTGCTTGTAAAGCTCCTTGACGATCACAGGGTGGGTAAATATGACAACAGCAGGAAAATATGGACGGTATTTATCTTTCTGAAATGGTACGAGGTTTATTTTTCCGATCTGAACGAGGCATGAAATTGATCTCACGGCTTGATAATATACTGCGGAAAGAGCCGTGCGGAGCAAACAAGCTCCGCACGGCTCTTCGTTTATCTGTTATCCACCTTTTCGGGGTACATATCATGCTCGCACAAGCGGCGGTACGCCATTTCCTCGAATTTGGTACCCTTTCTGCCGTAGTTGCAGTAGGGATCTATGGATATCCCGCCTCTGGGGGTGAATTTTCCCCATACCTCGATATATTTTGGGTCTGTCAGCTTTATAAGGTCTTTCATGATGATATTAACGCAGTCCTCGTGAAAATCTCCGTGATTTCTGAAGCTGAAAAGATACAGCTTCAGCGATTTGGATTCCACCATTTTTATATCGGGGATATATGAAATATATATCGACGCGAAATCGGGCTGCCCCGTAATGGGACACAGGCTTGTAAATTCGGGGCAGTTGAATTTCACAAAATAATCGTTTTCCCGATGCTTGTTGACAAAGGTTTCCAGGACATGGGGAGCGTAATCGGCGGGATACTGCGTTTTCCCGTTTCCCAGCAGGCTTATGCCCTGCTTTTCCTCTGCGCTTCTGCCTTTCATGCAGCGATCTCCTTTCCTTGTTTGGGTTACGCTCATATATGCTCGTAACCCAAGCGGACAGCTTTAAGATTGTTTTCGATAAGCTGAGCCTTTTTCGGCGGAACGATCTTTTCCACAGCCGCTTTTATATCGTCAAGGGAAATTATACCCGTTTCCTTTATCAGCTTGCCCAAAAGGATAATATTAGCTCCGCCCTTCAGTCCGCTGTCCTCCGCAAGCCTTGTGGCGGGGAGCCTAAAGGTCTTTATATCGGTGCGGTTCGTATCCGAATCGACGAGTGTGCTGTCCACAAAAGCAAAACCCCCGGGTTTTACCGTATCTATGTATTTGACAAAGGACGGCTCGTTCATGACTATCAGTATATCCGGCTCGTCCACTATGGGAGAGCCTATGGCGCTGTCGGAAAGGCATACCGAGCAGTTGCACGTGCCTCCGCGCATTTCCGGACCGTAGCAGGGCATCCATGATACTTCTCTGCCCGCAAGCATTCCGCAGTATGCAAGCACCTTTCCCGCAAACAGTATTCCCTGTCCGCCGAAGCCTGCCAGCTCTATTTCGCTTGTCATCTTACTCGACCTCCTTTTGCGCTGTAACGTCCTTGTATACTCCCAGCGGATAATAGGGGATCATCTCGGTCTTGACCCGTTCCATAGCCTGCACGGGACTCATTCCCCAGTTGGTGGGGCAGGTGGAAAGCACCTCGATAAGAGAGAAACCAAGCTTTGCCTTTTGTATCTCAAAACCCTTGCGGATCGCTTTTTTTACGCCGGCGATATGAGCGGGGGAATCAGCCGCCGTTCTTTCGGCGTATGCCGTGCCGGTGAGGGTTGATACCAGCTCGCATACTTTTACGGGGTATCCCGCGATGGCGGGATCTCTTCCGAAAGGCGTTGTCTGAGTTACCTGTCCGGGCAGCGTGGTGGGCGCCATCTGACCGCCTGTCATACCGTAAATTGTATTGTTGATGAATATTACTGTGATATTTTCGCCTCTTGTGGCGGCGTGAACGGTTTCGCAGGTGCCTATGGCGGCAAGATCGCCGTCGCCCTGATAGGTGAATACGAACTTGTCCGGCATGGAGCGTTTCACTCCCGTTGCCACTGCGGGCGCTCTTCCGTGAGCGGCTTCTATCATATCGCAGGCGAAATAATCATATGACGTAACGGCGCAGCCTACGGGACAGATCCCGACAGTATCGCCCTCTATGCCCATTTCGTCCATTACCTCCGCTGCGAGCCTGTGTATTATGCCGTGTGTGCAGCCGGGACAGAAATGCATACTTACGTCCTCAAGGGCGTGAGGTCTTGTATATACAGCCATTATACCGATTCCTCCTTTGCGGTGATCCTTATTTGCTCAAGAATTTCCGCAGGCTTGGGGATCATGCCCCCGGTGCGTCCGTAGAAGCGCACGGGTCTGCGGCAGCTTATTGCCAGCTTTACGTCGTTTACCATCTGACCCATTGAAAGTTCCACGTCAAGAAAAGCCTTGGCGGTGTTTGCGGCGTCGGCGTATGTCTTTTCGGGGAACGGCCAAAGGGTGACGGGTCTTATCATGCCCGCCTTTATGCCCTCGGCTCTGGCGGCGTTCACCGCAGAGCGGATAACTCTCGCCGACGCTCCGTAGCCTGTTACGATGATATCCGCGTCGGAAGTAAGATACTCCTCCGCCTCGGGCAGCTCCGCCTTTACCGTATCATACCGCTTGAAACGCTCTATGTTTGACTGCTCCAGCTCCTCCGGCTTCAGATACAGAGAATTTACTATATTGTGCTTTCTTTTGTTTTGGTGACCCGTACACGCCCATGGCTTTTCGGGAGCGTTTCCGATATTTTCGGGAAGTCTGACAGGCTCCATCATCTGACCCATAAGACCGTCGGAAAGTATCATGGCGGGCATACGGTATTTGTCCGCGTTTTCAAAGGCTCTCACCGTCAGATCCGCCATCTCCTGGACGGAGGAGGGCGCGTATACCAGTATTGAAAAATCTCCGTGGCCTCCCGCCTTTGTGGCAAGGTAATAATCCGATTGGGCAGGCTGTATGCCGCCCAGTCCCGGACCTCCCCTCTGCACGTTCACTATAACGCAGGGCAGGTCGCAGCCTGCCGCGTAGGAAATGCCCTCGGATTTAAGGGATATTCCCGGGGAGGATGAAGAGGTCATGGCTCTCACTCCGCTTGCCGCCGCACCGTAAACCATGTTTATTGCGGCTATCTCGCTTTCAGCCTGTAAAAACACGCCTCCGCAGGCGTTCATGCGCTTTGCCATATATGCGGCGATCTCGGTCTGCGGCGTGATGGGGTAGCCGAAATAGCATTTGCAGCCGGCTCTTACGGCAGCCTCCGCAAGAGCCTCGTTGCCTTTCATAAGCATTCTTTCGTCGGACAATTTATTTCATTCCTTTCCTGTGTCGATTTGCTTTACTTTTCAACTTCTATCGCGCAGTCGGGGCATACCGTAAAGCACAGCGCGCAGCCTATGCATTTGCTTTCGTCGCTGCATTCCGCGGGACAGTAACCCTTTGCCGTTCTGATATCCTTTCGGATAACGATGATCTTTTTCGGACAGACAGAAACGCACAGAGAGCAGCCCTTGCAGCGCTCCCTGTTCACAGTCATTTTAGCCATATGTACACTCCCTTGCCGCAGGGATCGGAATAAGGCTGTATCCTTACATTTCCGTATCCCATACATTTTTAATATATATTTCAACGGGGAAAAACTTATCCCCGGAAATTTCCCTGCATTTTCTTATTTTTGGGAACGTATGGCAGAATACGGGCAGTCCTGTCAGCTCCGAGATCCTTTCCGCATACGCCGTTCCCTCCGCGATGATCCTTTCGTCCGTTTCAAAGCCCAGATTGGTGTTGTTTACTATGCCCGTTGCTCTTAAACCGCAGGCGTTCTCTATCTCTCTCATAGCCGCTTCCGCCTCGCGGGGGGTGCGGGTCAGAAAACGCCGGCAGTTGACTACGTAAAGTATTTCCGTTTCATCGGTACGCTCACGAAGAAATTCCCTGTATTTTCCCAAGGGATAAGCGCCCGCCTCATCTCCGCCCAGGTCGATCACCAAATTCGCGCCGCTGCCGTAAAGGGCGGGTATATCGTAATCCAGCACGGGCACGTCAAGATTGCTCCCGGCATACATGGGCGAGATCAGGCGCACGCCTTTTTCGCGGAATACCGTTTCCAGATCTGCTGTGCGGTAATAGGGATTGACCGTGTCCATATCCGCAACAGCAGCTTCAAAACCCTCTTCCGCGCATTTTACGGCGTAATTTGCGGCAAAGGTGGATTTGCCGCTGCCATAATGGCCGCATATTACCGTGATCCTTTTCAAATAATCACCCTGCCTCTACCGAGATGATATAGTAGTATACGGGCTGACCTCCGTTTATAAAATTGACGTCAAGACCGGACAGCTTGGAGCGGATTATCTTTTCAAGCTCTTCCGCCCTGTCCTTTGTGATATCGCCGCCGTACATGACGGTGACAAATTCCGCGCTGCCCTTCAGGTTTTTGACGAGCTTGCGTACGAGCTTGTATGCCGCCCTTGTAACGTCCCTGTCGATAAAGGACAGCCGTCCGTTTTCAAGGGCAAGGATATCGCCCGATCTTATTTCGTGTCCGCTGAAGCTGCTGTCCCGCGCGGCAAAGGTCACAAGACCCGACTGCACTTTTTCCGCCGCAATGGTCATGTTCATGCGGTTGGCGTCAAGATCCAGATCGGGGTCGAAGTTCATCATGGCTGACATTCCCTGAGGGACGGACGTAGTTCTCAGCACGCACATTGTCTTTTCCGACAGCTTCATCGCCTGCTCCGCCGCCATGATGATGTTCTTGTTATTGGGCAGGATAAAGACCGTTTCGGCGGGAACGGAATATACGGCTCTCAGAATATCGTCCGCAGAGGGATTCATGGTCTGACCGCCCTTTACTATGCGGTCCGCGCCCAGATCCCTGAACATACTCTCAACGCCGTTTCCGTTTGCCACGGCGACAAAGCCGAAGCGCTTTTCGGGAGGAACGGGAACGGGTTTTTCGTTTGCGGCTTTTTTCTCCGCAGTCCGCTTTTCTCTTTGCAGACGCATATTGTCTATCTTTATATTGCACAGAGAGCCGAAAGTAAGTCCCTTTTCAATGGCAAGTCCCGGATTGTCGGTGTGTACGTGGACCTTTATTATGTCGTCGTCGTCGACTACCACAACACAGTCGCCCACAGTACTCAGATATGTCCTTAATTCCGCAGGGGGAGCGGCGTTTTCCTTTACGTTCACGATAAATTCCGTGCAGTAGCCGTAGGTTATCTCCGCGCTGTCGTCGTCTTTGACGGCAAAGGAATACTTATCCTCGGAGGCTGCGCGGAGACTCGGAGCGGCGGTTCTCGGCTCGCCCCTGAACGCTCTGAGCATTTCCTTGAAAATTATGACAAGACCCTTTCCGCCCGCGTCGACCACCCCCGCTTTTTTGAGGATGGGGAGCTGCTCCGGGGTTTTTTCCAGCGCCGCTTCCGCCGCCTTGCATACGTCCGACCACAGCGCTATGGGGTCGTTTGTGAGGAATGATACCTTTCTTGCCTTTTCCGCGCTTGCCCTCGCAACGGTCAGTATAGTACCCTCGACCGGCTTCATTACCGACTTGTAAGCCGCCTCCACGCCTGCTTCCAGCGCGTTGGCAAGATCGTCGCAGCCTGCCAGGCTTTTTCCCGCAAGACCCTTTGAAAAACCCTTGAACAGCAGGGAGGTTATTACTCCCGAATTGCCCCTTGCGCCCCTCAGCATTGCCGACGCGGCGCAGGAAGCCACACTGTCTATATCCTCGCTGTCGCTTAAACCCTGAAGCTCGTTCATGGCGTTTGACAGGGTAAGGGACATATTTGTACCGGTATCGCCGTCGGGTACGGGATAAACGTTAAGCTCGTCCACCTGTTTTTTCATATCCGACAGGGTAAGCGAAGCCGAAATAATCGAAGCTTTAAGCATTTTGCCGCTGATCAACGAAATCATCCTCTCAAGCAGGATGTGAATTTTATAAATAAATGCACATTATCCGCAAAAAAATCATATAAAAAACATTATATCACATTATTATTATAATTTCCACAGTAATTAATGAATAATTATAAACAATTACGGCAATTTATGGATATAAACGCAGCTTTTCCCGAAGCCTGTTACAAAATAAAATCAAAAAAACACAAATTAATTACAAAACAGAGCAAACGGTTGAAATCGGCAAAAAAATATGGTACAATAATCATGGGCAAGAAAATTATGCTTTGAAAATATTCAACCGTTTCCCGAAAGGAGTAATATTTATGAAATATTTCAAAAAAATAGCGGCGTCCATGCTCGCGGTCATCGCGGTAACGGCGTCCTCGGTTCCGGCGCTTGAAGGCTTCGGAGCGCCTGCGGTATGCGCGGTGAATACCGATTATGCGAATTTTGCCACGTATTCCTACGCAAAAAATGTCAGTCCCGTTCCCTACAGGAACTGCGTAAAAATAAGCTGGACCGCGGAGGATATGGCGGATTATTACCTGATACAGATATGCAGGACCGACGGTACAAAGGTCAGCACGGTGCGCGCCGCAAAGGGAGAAACGTCCGTTGTATATGCCTATTCCGCGCTGCCCTTGGGCAGGGATATCAACGGAAAGACCGTTGACACCGTATATGCCGTAAGCGTCGTCGCCGTGACCGGCAATGTTATCGAGGAAAATATAGTTCCGTTCATCGACAGCTCGGCGCAGTTTACGCTCAAGCAGGATATGAGCGGATACGAAAGCTACGGCGCGCCGAAGAACATAAAGGCAAAGTGCGGTCAGAACAGCGTTACCCTTAGCTGGGAAAACTCCGCGTCGGACGGCGCGTATACAAACACTTTCAGAGTAAAGCTCACCGACAGCGCGGGCAAGACCGTGGCTTACATTGATACAAAGGCCACGTCCGTCACCGTAAACGGTCTGCTTTACGGCAACACATACACCGCCGCCATTACAAACGTTACATACGACGCTGCGGTTTATGCAAGCATTACCGTCAAACCCTCGGAAACGGGATCCTCCGTGTCGGTTTCGGGCAGCGAAACGGCGCAGCCGATAGCGTCCGCCTCCTCCTCTTCCGTTCCCGTAATGGAGATGCCCGCCGACTTGAATAATACCGCCGTTCTCTCTTCTCCGAAAAATCTCAAGGCTGTAAGCGGAGTTAAAAAGATCACTCTTTCATGGGATAAGGTGTCCGGCGCGGACGGATACAGAGTTTACATCTACGACGAAGCGAAGCAGGCTTACGTCAGATACAAGACAGTCCGTTCAAACAGATGCACCGTAACCGGTCTTGTGGGCGAAAAGGACTATAAGTTCCGCGTTGCGGGCGTGGTCTACAACAAATCCACGGGCAAGTATTCTCCGGGTTATGCGTGCAAGGCGATAACCGCGCGTTCCGTGGGAAGCGGAGAGCTTCACTACGTTCCCGCTCAGAACAAGTATTCCGAATAACGCAGCGAAAGCGTTTTTTCAATGCCGCCGGAGTTTTTTCCGGCGGCATTGATTTTGTCTGCGGACGGTTGGCGGCGCCGGAAAATTGCTCCGCTGATTTTACATATATTTAATATAATCGACATAATAATATAACAAGTATACGCCATACTCTGATGTATAATAATAACATATATATAAAATCTTCACTTTTCGATGAAATAATACAAAAGAGAGGGTACATATAATGGCAAAGAGAAAAACAATACGCCAAAGGATAATACGCAGCGCGCTGCTTATCGCGCTCATTCCGCTGGTGATCCTTGCAGCGTCCAATATGGGTTCCACTGTGGTCATCATCAAAAGCATAGTGAGAACCAACGTGCAGAAAATGATGGAGCTTGCATCCGGCAGCGTGACGTGGGAGCTGGACGATTACATAAACATTGCCGCCGATATGGGAACTACGGTTCTCATGGGCAGCGACTCCACTACCGACGAAAGGCGCGCAGAGATACTTGCCGACAAGGCAGCCATGCACGATCTGGAGAGAGGCAACTACATCCATCTCGACGGCTCGGGTATTGACGGCAACAACTACAGCGACAGAGAGTATTTCCAGCAGAGCCTTAAGGGAAATACATGGGTGTCCGAGCCTGTGGTTTCCAAGGTCACCGGAAAGCTGACGATCATCATTTCCGCCCCCGTCTGGAAGGACGGCAAGCAGGGTACGGAGGTCGTAGGCGTTTGTTACTTTGTACCTCACGAGGAATTCCTCAATGATATGATGCGAGAGCTTAAAGTAAGCGACAACAGCGACGCGTATATAATCGACAAGAACGGCAATACCATTGCAGCTACCGATATATCGAGAATAAAGAATGCCGAGAACATTGAGGACAACGCCTTGTCCGATCCCAACATCAAGGCACAGGCGGAGATACACTCGAAAATGAGAGCGGGCGAGTCGGGGTTTGAGGAGGCTGTTATCAACAACGAACAGCACTACATGGCTTATGCTTCTCTTGCCAATACCAACGGCTGGTCTTTGGCTGTACACGCACCCGAAAACGACTTTTTCAGCCTTATGAGAATATCCCTTATAATTACAGTGGGTGTAATGATTATAGGCGCAATAGGCACGGTAATTTCAGCCACAAAGCTGGGCAACAGGATAGGCGAGCCGGTTCAGAAAATCACAAAGAGATTGGTGCAGCTCGCTTCCGGAGATCTTTCCACTCCCGCTCCCGTTATAGAGGATCAGACGGAGGTCGGGATCCTTGCGGAGGAAACCAATATCCTTATAAACAATCTGAATAACATTATCAACGACATGAAGCGGGTCATGGGTCAGCTTGCGGACGGCAATCTTGCCATAAAAGCCGACGAGGGCATAGAGCTTTATGTGGGAGATTTCAGACAGCTCGTTATGGATACGTCGAAAATGGCTGTGGATCTGAGAGGATCCATCAGACAGATCAACGACAGTGCAGGTCAGGTGGATTCAAGCGCGGGTCAGCTTTCAAACGGCGCGCAGGCTATCGCCCAGGGCGCAACGCAGCAGGCTTCCACTATAGACGATCTTGCGGAAATGCTCCATGATATTTCCGGTCACGTAAACGCCAACCAGGACAACTGCAACAAGGCAAAGGAGCTTTCCGATGCCGCAAAGGAAAACGTAAAGACCGCTTCGAACAAATCCGCACAGCTTCATGACGCTATTTCGGATATCCGCAAGGCGTCCGAGAGCATTTACAAGATCATGCAGACTATCGACGATATAGCGTTCCAGACGAATATACTCGCCCTTAATGCCGCAGTCGAGGCGGCAAGAGCGGGAACAGCCGGCAAGGGATTTGCGGTAGTCGCAGACGAGGTAAGAAGCCTTGCTTCAAAGTCCTCCGACGCCGTAAAAGAGTCCTCAAAGCTCATCACGCAGTCCAACAATTCCGTTAAGAGAGGCGTTGCCATAGCGGACGAAATGGCGGAGGCAATGCTTGCGGTGGATAAGTGTACGGGTGAGGTTTCAAGCATTGTAGATCTCGTTGCCGAGGCAGGCATAGAGCAGGCAAGCAACATTGAAAAGATCACCGTGGGTATCGATCAGATCGCTGCGGTAATCCAGAACAACACAGCTACGGCGGAAGAAACTGCCGCAGCTTCCGAGGAGCTTAACAGCCAGGCAAGTCTGCTTAATGAAATGGTCGGATTCTACAGCATATAACAGGACATAAAAATTATCGCTGCGGGCAAGGTTCCTTGCCTGCAGCGTTTTTTATACAGTTCTTCTAAATCGTGCGGAAACGCGGGTACGTATCATTTTGAGCCTGTATCACGGCATGATACGTACCTTTCATTTCCTTTGAGGATTATTCTTTGCTTTCTGTAAACAGCTTTTCAATAAGCTCGTACAATGTTTCGCACTCTCCGCCGCTGTTGAAGTAATCGTAAGCAAGCTTCAAGCAGGCTGCCTTTGTAACGCCCCTGTTGGGGGAGAATGTTTTCGTATCGGGAAGATATCCTTTCGCCTTTGCTATGGCAATGTAACCGCAGTATTTATTGTCCTCGGCAACGTCGCTGTAGGGCGCTTTGTATACTCCATCCAGCTCCGCCGCGCTTGCGCAGTCTGTGTAGAGATATACGTACCATTTGGCTATTTCCTTGCGGGTCAGCTTCTTCTCCAGTACGGGATTTGGGATCCGTACGCGTTCGCCGGTTTCCTTATTTTCCTCGTAAATGTAAGCGGAGTACGGGATAACGGGACTTCCCATTATAGCCTCGCACAGCTCGCCGAATTCCCCTATGCTGATCGCTTCGTCCGGGTGCAGCTCCTTTTCGTCCGATATGCGCACGGTGTATTCAAAGAGCTTTGTTATTTCCTTTTCGTACCTGTGACCCTTGATATCGCCGTAAAGCTGCTGCGACTCGGTCTGCTCCTGCGGCTTTTTCTTTGAATAATAAGGCTCGGCGCTGCTGTTTATTCTCTCTCCCGTAATGGCGTTGAGAATGTAACCGGTATCGAATTTGTAGGTAAGATATACATGGGACTTTAGCTGAAGATCGGTAAATCCCGTATAATAGAGATTCGGCTTCATGTTTTCAAAGAGCTTATCGTAGGCTTCCTTTTCGGGAATAAGGTTGGCTGCGGGGAATTCCATATTCCTGTAGCTGTATGAGAATGCCGTGACTTCACCGTTTGAATCCACCGTGACATTTATTCTGTCAAAGGGGGCGGGCAGACCGTTTGCATATCTTGTAAATTCCACGCGCGCCGTGCGGCTGTCCTTGTTGATATCGGAAACATATGTTATTTTGTACTCCTTTGCCTTGTCCCCCATAAAATGCGCCGCCGCCGCTTCGGCTCTTGAACGGGCAAGCGCCTCCGTGGGAGGCTTTTGGGGATCGTTGGGACTTTCCTCGCCGTAACTGCGGTACTTTGTGTAGCTGACTATCCTTCCGGTGTAGGCGTCCTGCTCTACATAGAGCTTTATATGGTCCTCCGTTTCCTTTTGGGAGCTGTATTCAAAGGTCGTCACCCGTGAGGTCTGCCGCTGCATATCGTCGTCGGTGTAGCTGCTTATCTCGCCGGAGGCTTGTATCAGATTATCGTCGAATACAAGGAACTCATCGTCCTTGATGATCTTCAGCAGCTCATTATAGGAAAGATAGCCGTTTTCCTTTTCTATCGCATCCCATTCCGCGTCGCTGAGTTCATAGCCCTCTCCGTCTATCCCCTCATAGCTGTAAACATCTTCGCTATCATGGTCGTAATAGCCGTTCCAGTCGTAAACGTCGGTGTGGGAATACTTTTCTATGTCGTCGTAAATGGACGTGTATTCGCCGGTAAGGGCGTCTATCTCGTTTTCGCCGCCCACGGAGGAGTAATATACGGGGATAGTGAAATCCTCACGTATGTATTCGTCCTTTTCCTTGTCGTAACGATCCTTGCTGAAAAGTCTGTACTCGGCTTCAAGCGGCTTTCTTGAGGCGTATATGTCCATGACCTGCTTTTCGGTGAGCCTTTTTGAGGCGTCGGGGAACTCCGCGTCGTTCCACCAGCTAAGCTCAAATTGCAGCAGTCTGCCCGTATCGGTATCGACAGTGACAGTACCGCCGTTTTCGCCAAGATATATCCCGTCGTTTCCGCGGCTGACCTCGTATGACGCTCTGTGGTAATACAGACTGTAGGGATAGCCGTTCGGGACGATCTCCGCGTCCCCCTTGAGGTTGGGATTGAGTTCGGCGAAATACTTTTTCGCCGCCTTTTCCCGCTCCTCCGCAGTCAGTTTTTCAAACCTCGGCTTATCGCTTTCTTCGTCGGTATAATCGTTATACTCATAGTAGGTTATCAGCTTGTTTCCGTCGTTGTACCTTACGATAATTTCCTCCGCGTCGTAGGACTGTTCCTTGCCGTCGGAATCCTTATAAACGTCCGTTCTTGACCATGTAAAGGTAAAGAAATTCACTCCGTAATTATTGCTTACACGGTAATCGAACCCGTCAAAGTTTTTGGGGATATCCACCCTCTTTTTGACCTCCGTCACCGCCCTTTTCAAGGCTGCCGCTTCGGCGTTTTCCGTTTTCACGTCCGCCGCCAGGACGGGAGCTCCCAATGTCTGCGGCAATGCGGACATCACCAGACCGAAGAAGAGTAATCCCGATATAACGCGTTTTGATTTTCTTTTCATAAATAAGCTGTCCTTTCCGTTTTTTTCAAGGCGGGATATATCCCTCCATATATAATTTAAACAGCATAAAAAGGGAAAAATTTTCATTTGGCGGCAGAATTTACAGAAAATTCATATATTCGGCAGGCAAATATGCGGCATACCGATCTCTGCCGGAAAGCACCGCGTAAATACCGCCGTGGCAATTTTGTTCAAACCCCTTGAAAATAAGAGGTATATGTGGTATAATAATCAAATAGATAAAATGGAAAGGAAAGACCCTGTCAAATGGAACATTCGCTTATTTTTCCCCTGCCCTTCTCATTTCATGTGGGCTTCGTTGTTTTCAGCGTCGTAATGCTGATACTTTGCTACAAAAAAAGAAAATATATGTACGAGCTTTATATGCTCATAGGCGTGGCGTCGACCATGCTCATTTATATCGCCGATACGAAGCCGGTGTTTTATATACTGGGACTGGAGGAGATAATACTTCTTGCCCTTACTGTCGCTGATATGATAAAGGTATCGAAAGCAAACAAGGCTGCGGAAAACGGGGATAAGCCGCCGGAAACCGATGATACGGAGGATATTGCGTGAAAATAGTTTTGCTTGAGGAAAAAACCGTTTCCATGGGGGACGTTTCCATGGACTGCTTTAAGGCGCTCGGAGATGTGACCGCGTATCCGCTGACCCCAAAGGATAAGGTTACGGAGTATATAGGCGGCGCGGAGGCTGTTATTGCCAATAAAACCGTTTTTACAAGGCGGATAATGGAAAGCTGTCCGAACCTGAAATACATCGGTCTGTGCGCTACGGGTTATAACAATGTGGATATAAAAGCCGCCGCGGAACTGGGGATAACCGTGTGCAATGTGCCCGCGTATTCCTCAAACGCCGTGGCGCAGCAGGTATTCTCCTATGTGCTGCACTTTGCAAGCCGCACCGCCGAATACAATGAGGACGTTCACGGCGGCGGCTGGATACGCTCGGATACGTTTTCCTATTTTACCATTCCCACATTCGAGCTTGCGGGACTTACCATGGGCATAATCGGCTACGGCAGCATAGGCAAAAGGGTGGCGGATATCGCCCTCGCTTTCGGCATGAAAGTTCTGATCTCCACAAGAACGCCAAAGGAGGACGGCAGGGTAACGTTTACCGATACCGATGGAGTTTTTGCAAATTCCGACTTCATAACGCTCCACTGCCCTCTTACGGAGCAAACGGAGAATTTGGTCAATGCGGACAGACTTAGACTGTGCAAAAAAAGCGCGTACATCATAAACACATCCAGGGGACCTGCGGTAAACGAAAAGGATCTGTGCCGCGCTCTTAACGATAACGTCATAGCGGGGGCGGCTGTGGATGTTATCTCCAAAGAGCCTATGGAGGAGGACAATCCCCTTATGAAGGCAAAAAACTGCATAATCACCCCTCACGTGGCATGGGCGCCCAGACAGACAAGGGAAAGACTCGTAAAAGAGGCGGCGGAAAATCTCAAAGCGTTTATATCGGGAGCTTCCCGCAACAAGGTAAACTGAAAGGAAAAAAATATGTTTGATATAAGTACAAAAAAAAGAATAGTGATCAAGGTGGGAACATCGACCCTTACCCATAAAACAGGCAGGCTGAATATCCGCAGAATGGAAAGGTTTGTAAAGACTCTTGCGGATATACAAAACAGCGGGCGCGAGCTGATACTTGTTTCCTCGGGAGCCATCGGTCTTGGAATGTCAAAGCTGGGACTTGCAAGCCGTCCCACAGACACTCCCATGAAGCAGGCGTGCGCAGCGGTGGGACAGTGCGAGCTTATGTATATTTACGACAAGCTCTTCGGGGAATATAATCTGAACGTGGCGCAGATACTGCTGACAAAATACGTTCTGGAATCGGTGCGGAAAAACAATGTTGAAAATACTTTCCTCAAGCTCATAGACCATAACGTTATCCCCATTGTCAACGAAAACGACACTGTGGCTATAGACGAACTGGAGCTTGAATTCGGCGAAAACGATACCCTTGCGGCTCATGTGGGCATATTCTGCCATGCGGATCTTTTGATAATACTTTCCGACATCGACGGACTTTTTGACGGAGATCCGCGAAAAAATCCCGACGCAAGGCTGATACCCGCCGTTTACGAGATAGACGGCAGAATAAGAGGACTGGCGGGGGACGCAGGCTCGGCTCTGGGCAGCGGCGGCATGATAACCAAGATAAACGCGGCGGAGATCGCCATGAGCCACGGCTTTGATATGGCTATACTCAACGGCAGACGTCCCGATACGCTTTACGAGCTATTTGACGGAAAGCAGACGGGAACGGTATTTATCGCAAAAAAATAAGATGGGAGATGTATTGCTATGACTTATATCGAAACATTGGGAGCAAACGCGGCAAAGGCAAAAAAGGCGATCGCCAACGCCGATACAAGCCGTAAAAACAACGCACTTGCGGAGATAGCGAAGGGACTGAGAAGCAATAAGGACAAAATAACAGCCGCCAACGCTCTTGATATGAAAGCGGCACGGGACAACGGAATGTCACAGTCCCTTCAGGACAGGCTGATGCTAAACGACAGCAGGATAAACGCCATTGCCGACGCTGCCGAGGCGCTTATCGGACTGGAGGATCCCGTAGGAAAGATCGAAAGCGGCTCCGTTCGTCCCAACGGAATGAGGATCACCAAGGTGAGAGTTCCCATGGGAGTTATCGGCATGATATACGAGGCTCGGCCCAATGTTACCGCAGACGCCGCCTGCCTTTGCGTGAAAACGGGCAATGCTGTCATTCTCAGAGGCGGCAAGGAGGCTTACCATTCAAGCAAATGCATATGCGGCATAATGAGAGAGGCTGTTGAGAGAGCAGGTTTCCCCGCAGATATAATCCAGTTTGTGGACGACACCACAAGGGAAGTTACCACGGCGCTTATGAAATGCGGCAAATATCTCGATCTGCTTATCCCCAGAGGAGGAGCGGGACTTATAAAGGCGGTCAAGGAAAATTCCACAGTTCCCGTTATAGAAACAGGCACCGGCAACTGCCATGTTTACGCCGACGAGAGCGCGGATATTGAAAAGGCGGTAAATATCATCGACAACGGCAAGACCCAGCGCCCCTCGGTATGCAATGCCGTTGAAACGCTGCTTGTACACAGGAATATCGCCGAAAAGCTGCTGCCTGCGGTAAAGGCAAGGCTTGACGCGCATAACGTGGAGATACGCGGCTGCGATATTACCCGAAGAATACTCGGAGAGTGCGTTGTTCCCGCATCGGAGGATGACTATTACAGGGAGTTCGGCGACTATATCATTGCCGTAAGGGTCGTGGAGAACGTAGACGAGGCTATAGAGCATATCGGGAAGTATTCCACGGGACATTCCGAGTGCATAGTTACAAACGACCTTGAAAACGCGGAAAAATTCAAGGCTATGGTAGATTCAGCCTGTGTTTACGTAAACGTATCCACAAGATTTACCGACGGAGAGATGTTCGGCTTCGGCGCGGAAATAGGCATATCCACCCAGAAGCTCCATGCGAGAGGACCTATGGGTCTTTACGAGCTTACATCCAACAAATACCTTATAGACGGAAACGGTCAGATAAGGGAATAGGTGAAAAAGAATGAAGAAAAGAACGGAAGGCGCAAAAATATCAAGATCCAAAAAAAGAGCCAACGACCTGAAAAACAGCGAGGTCATAAATATGCTCGACTCCGTTTACATGGAAGAAACAGCGGAGGAAACGGCGGATACGGGGATCGGGGACAAGGCGCGTACAAGGAATACATTTCACTTCTTTATAGGATTGTTCGTACTCGTTATGTCCGTCATAGGCGTCATATCCACAGTAAGCGCTGTTTCCGGTCTGGTAAGGCGGATAATCGACAATACCGACGAAAAGACCGAATTCGCCAGGTTTATATATCCCGTTGTGATATGCGATCCCCCCGCTTTCGACCAGACCGCCATGCTCAAGAACGAAACTCTGATCTCCGCAGGGATATGGGATATAATCCTGTACGAGGACAAGGGCAAGTATGCGGCCGATTTCGATTATATCATAGTTCCGGAGGTGGACGTGGAGCAGCACGCGGCAAAGCTGTTCGGCACGGGACTGAGCTTTAACCATACCACAATATCCACTGCCGATTTTGCTTTTTATTACGACGATGAGATAAACTCGTACCGCATTCCCGAAAATCCGAAATATTTTTCCTACTCTCCCTATGTGGAGGAGATAAAACAGGTGGGAGAGAGCTTTACTCTTACGGTAGGGTACGTGTCCCCGACTCCCGCATGGCTGTCGCTTACGGGGGAGGACGCGCCTCTGCCGGAAAAATACGTGGATTACGTGGTGCAGAAGCGCGGTGAAAGCTACACTCTCGTATCTATAAGAAGCTCGGATAAAAAAGCCGTTTCGGAACACGAAAGCGGCTTGTAACTGCGGCGACCGGTTAAGATAAGGCGGCGAAACCTTTGGAAAAGCTTTTGAAAACAATGATCGAACACTTCGATCCCCCCGATATACGCAAATTTTATAAGCTGCACAGAGAGATCACCCATCTGCTGGTGCACAGCTCGGTAAAGGCGGGCGACGGTCACTCGGATATGGAAATAACTGCGGCGGACGGCGGAAGAATACCCGTTAGGATATATTCGCCCGGACTTATCAGCAGCAGGAAAAGGATACTTATCTTCTTTCACGGCGGCGGCTGGGTGATAGACGATATAGACAGATATCACAAGGTATGCACTCAGCTTGCAGCTATAACCGGCAGCTACGTCGTGTCGGCTGATTACCGCCTTGCTCCGGAGAACAAATTTCCCGCCGGTCTGGACGACTGCTGCGAAACAATAAGGCAGGTTTTCCGTTATTCAAAAATCAGAGGGATATCTCCGAGGGATATCGTTCTTATAGGCGACAGCGCCGGAGCCAATCTGGCTGCCGCTGCGGCAAACAGACTGCGGGACGAAAAGATCCTTCGGGTAAGCAGACAGATACTTATTTATCCCGTGACCGACTGCGAATTCGGAGAGGATTCCCCTTACAGCTCCATGCATGAAAACGCCAAGGGCTGCATACTTACGGCGGAGCGTATGAGAGGGTATCTGGAGCTTTATCTGAACGACATATCCGAAAAAAACGACCCTTACGCCGCACCCATGAAAACAAAGAGCTTTTCCCAAATGCCGAATACGCTTATCATCACCGCCGAAAACGATCCTTTAAGGGACGAGGGCGAGGAGTACGGCAGACGTATTTTCAATGCGGGCGGAAACGCCATGGCGTTCAGAATAAAGGGGGCGTATCACGGATTTTTCGCCTCCGATCTGTACAGGCATCCTCACGCCCGCAAAGCGGTAAGCATGATAATGTATTTCCTGCGGCTGACGGATTGACGGCGGTACCCGGGAACGTGCCGCAGGCTTGATACCTGTTGCTTCTTACATCTTACCTTTATTACATGAAAGAAGGTGTACAGTATTGTCCAAAACCGATGCGAGAAAAAGACGTTCATGGAGCAGGCTTGACAACGCGGCAAAGATATTCCCGTCAACGGTGGAGAAGTCCGATACGAGGGTATTCAGATTTTCCTGCGAGCTGTGCGGGGATATCGACCCCGAAGTATTGAGCAAAGCCGCTCTGCACGCCGCGGAGAGCTATCCCGGCTACAGCGTGATAATGAAAAAGGGATTTTTCTGGTATTATCTGGAGCAATGCGATTTAAAGCCGGAGGTAACGGAGGAAAGGCTGCCCGTATGCGGAGCAATTTATGAGGAGGATCGCCGAAGCCTGCTTTACAGGATATCCTACCTGCGCAACAGGATAAATTTAGAGGTGTTCCACGTGCTCAGCGACGGCACGGGAGGAGTTATGTTCCTCAAAACCATAGTGTACCGTTATCTGATATATAAATATCCCGATAAATTCGGAGAATTTCCGCCCCTGCCCGACGACGGAGGATCCTTTTCCCAGAAAAGCTCCGACGGCTTCAGAAAATATTACGACAGGCACGCGGGGAAAACCTCTCCGAAAAAAACCAACGCCTTTCTGCTCAAGGGCGAGCGGATAGAGGACAACGGACTTCTTATCATCGAGGGTTTTGCCTCGGTAAAAAGCGTTCTGGAAGCCGCTCATAAATTTGACGCCACTCTGACCGTTTTCCTCACAGCTCTTTACATAAACGCCCTAAGCCTTGAAATGCCGCTGCGGAGCAGAAAAAAGCCTGTTGTTATAAATATCCCGGTCAATCTCAGACAATATTTTCCATCGCAGACGGCGAAAAACTTTTTCGGAATGATATCGGTAAGCTATGATTTTTCAAAGGAGAGCGGAGAGCTTTCGGATATCGTACAAAAGGTGGACGCCGATTTCAAAAGGCAGCTTACAAGGGAAAATCTGTCAATAAGAATGAACAGTCTTGCGGGACTGGAGCACAATCCATTTGTAATGCTCGCTCCTCTGCCGCTGAAAAATCAGGTCCTGAAAACAGTCCGTCATATAGGCGTCAGGAACGAAACGTCGGTAATATCCAATATCGGCAGGATAAAAATGCCTCCCGAATTTGACGAATATATAAAAAGATTTTCCGTATTTGTCAGCACCCAGAATATCCAGCTCAACATCTGTTCATTTAACGACGAGCTTCAGATGGGGTTTACCTCAAGCTATGTTTCGGCTGACGTTCAGCGCAATTTTTTCAGATCCCTTACGGAGCTTGGCATAAATGTCACCGTAAGGAGCAGCGATTCGTACCGCGATAAGGAGGAACAGCCATGCAGCACTGCGGAAAATGCGGAGTAGACGTGGAGGGCGACAAGAAAATGTGCCCGCTTTGCCAGGGAGAGCTTACGGGCAGACCCGAGCCGGAGATGTTCCCGCCCCTGCCCGAGCCTCGATTCAAAAGCGGATTTCTGCGAAAGCTCATCAGTTTCATAGCCATATCCGCGCTGGTAATATGTCTGCTTACCGATTATATGCTGTCGGGCAGGCTCACCTGGTCGTTGATATCCGCGGCGGGGATAATATGCGCATGGCTTACCACATCGGTAGGGATAGCCTACAGGAAAAGGGTGCTGAAAAACATAACCTTTGAGTTGATCCTTGTTACATCTCTGGCGGTGCTGTGGGATACTTTATTGGGCTGGCAGGGCTGGTCGCTGGATTTTGTTCTCCCCTGCTCCTGCATATGTGCCGTAACATCGGTATTTATAGTTGCAAAGGCGCTTAAAATGAATTCGGGGGAATATATCCTCTATCTGGTGATAGGCGGCTTTTACGGCTTTCTTCCCGCCATATGCCTGGCGGCGGGACTGATAAACGTGATATATCCCTCGGTCATATGCACGGGTATAGACGTAATTTTTCTGTCCGCCCTCTTTATTTTCCGCGGAAAGGATACCACCGACGAGATCGAACGAAGATTTCATATTTAGAAGTAAGAACTTGACCACATAGAAAAAATATGGTAAATAAGAAGTATGAGATATACAA
>JAMPAO010000060.1 GCA_023667165.1 Ruminococcus sp.
ACCGATGACTGCGTTAAAAATCCTTGTAATACAACAAGTATTGCTGCGGATTTTTTGCCTAATCCTCGGCAAAAGCTTGCCGAAAATTCGCACACTTCGTCTATTGGTATGGGTTCTTACATTGAAAGGATCTGTTTTTTATGAAATTTTCCGAAATGAATTACCGCCGCCCAGATATGACCGAAATAGGTATTGCCGCCGATAACGCCGCTGCTGCAATTTCCGCAGCAGTTTCCGCCGATTCAGCGGCAGCCGCCTATCTGGAATGGGACAGGATCTCCGGCGAATACTCAACCATGAACAGCCTTTGCTATATCCGCCACACCATCAACACCGAGGACGAATTTTACGACAGGGAAAACGGTTTTTTCGACGACGCAGGCCCCGAATTTACCAAGTACTGCCAAAAGGTATCGAGAGCTGCTGCCGAAAGTCCCTTTCGTCCCGAGCTGGAGGAGAAATTCGGCAGGGTGATGTTCAAAAATATCGACATCGACATAAAGAGCTTTTCTCCCGAGATCATACCCGATATGCAGGAGGAAAACAAGCTCTCCACCGAATACGAAAAGCTTATAGCCTCCGCGCAGATAGACTTTGACGGCAAAAAACTGACCCTTTCACAGCTTTCTCCCTACAAGGAGGCTTCCGACGACGTTATCCGCCGCAGCGCCTGGGCGGCGGAAAGCGCATTTTATAAAGAACACGCCGCCGACCTTGACCGCATTTACGATGATATGGTAAGAGTGCGCCACGGCATGGCGAAAAAAATGGGTTTTGAAAACTATATCCCGCTGGGGTATCTTAATATGCGCCGCAACTGCTACACCGCTTCGGACGTGGCAAAATTCAGGGAGCATATAATAAAGCATATCGTTCCCGCCGCCGACAGGATACGCAGGGAACAGGCGCAGCGCATAGGCGTGAGCTTTCCTCTTAAATATGCCGACGCAGCTCTTTTCTACCGTGACGGAAACGCCGTCCCAAAAGGCTCTCCCGAGGATATAATCGCGGCGGGCAGCCGCTTTTATCACGCTCTTTCACCCGTAACGGGCGAGTTTTTCGACTTTATGACCGAAAACGGACTGATGGACGTTCTCAGCCGCAAGGGCAAGGCGGCGGGAGGCTACTGCACGGAGCTGCCGGACTTCAAGTCGCCCTTTATCTTCGCCAATTTCAACGGCACACAAGGGGACGTGGAGGTCATTACCCATGAGGCGGGTCATGCGTTTGCTGCGTATATGTCCCGCGACATTATCCCCTCGGACAATCAGCTCCCCACTCTTGAAAGCTGCGAGATACATTCCATGACAATGGAATTTTTCGGCTGGGCAAGCGCGGAGGATTTCTTCGGAAACGACGCGGACAAATTCCGCTATAAGCATCTGGCGGACGCAATACTGTTCCTGCCCTACGGCACTATGGTGGATCATTTTCAGCATATCGTCTATGAACACCCCGAATATTCTCCCGAAAAGAGAATAGAGGAATGGAAGCGGCTGACGGGCATATATATGCCCTGGATAGACTTAGACGGCTCGCCTTTCTACGGCGAGGGCAGGGCGTGGCAAAGACAGACCCATATATACGAAAGACCTTTCTATTATATCGATTACTGCCTTGCGCAGACCGCCGCCCTTGAGTTCTGGGCAATAATGCAGCGTGACCGCAATGAAGCGCTGGAGCGTTATATGACCCTTGTAAATCTCGGAGGCAGAGAAACCTTTGACGGTCTTGTATCTGCGGCGGGACTTGAATCGCCTTTCGGAGAAAACGCGCTGAAAACGGTGGCTGAAGCGGCGGATAAATGGTTAAATGAAAATAAACCCGAATAAAAAACGACAAACAGCCGCAGCGCTTACCCAATACGGCAGCGCTGCGGCTGTTCTTTTTTATTATAATCATTTCGATAAAAAAATTATGTTTTTCAATAAATTTATATTGACTTTTATTGATATCCGTGTTATAATATAAAAAAACACCGGAGGAGCTTGGATATGATTAGCAGCTTTTTCAGCTTATTGTTCCTGGTTTGCATATTTGTGTTTCCGTTTGTCATAACAGCGGCGAATATTATAAACCTTGTATGCACAAAAAGCGAAAATAAAACCATTGTCGGACTGCGTGAAAAAAAACGTGCATGGGACAAGGCGGCAGTTATCTACGGCACGTTTCTTGCAGTGCTTTGCATAGGTCTGATAAGCGATTTCTCCTGGGACGAGCCTGTAATACTGGGCGTCATGAGTTTTACCGAGCTTCACGAGCCTTTTTCCGAAAAATATATGCTGTCCTTTTACCTTTTCTGGGGATCAGGGATACTGTCCTTTCTCATACTCGACGGAAAAAGGCGCAGACCCCTGCCTCCTCTTGCGGCGGCGGTCTGCGTGGGCGGGATATATACGGAGTTTATATTTTTCGGCTTTATGACTGCGCAGCTTCTGAAAAATTTTCCCGAGAATTTCTGGGCGTCCGTGGCGGCGTTCTATATAATTCTGTATCAGTTTAATTTCGTTGTCTGCTCGGTCAGGGTGCTGCGGGAAACGGTCAAGACATATACGGACTATTTTGCGGAAAACGGCATTGCCCCGAAAAACAAATTTGCGGCGAAAATCGAGGATATTCTGCAAAAAAGCAGCGGAATGATATGGTTTCCCCTTGCCGCCGTTATACCTGTTACGGGAGTTCTCATCTGCATATGCATAATATGCGGTCAGGGGGCAAGCGGCATAATAAAGGCGTTTACCGAAACCTCCGACTGGACGTTCTCGGCTATGGTATCGCCTCCTCCCGAGATATACAGCGGACATTACCTGTGTACGGTGGCGGTAAACGGCCACGAAAAGGTGGTAAAACCTCAGCGAATGGGGATAAGAGGCGGCAGACGAATAGTCGTCAACCGTCAGCTTTGCGCAGCCAACGCCTTTGAACAGCTTATAGAGGACAAAGCTCCCAAATTTCACCGCACCGTCCGTTACATCTACGACAGGTACGGCTATCCCCTTTCAAAGCACATCACCACAAAGCTCAGAGCCGACATCGTGTACATAGTCATGAAACCCCTCGAATGGCTGTTTGTGGCGGCGCTGTATCTGTTCGACAGCGACCCCGAAAGCCGCATAGCCGTTCAGTATACGGGGAAAAAACTGAAGGATTTTGATATGTAAAACGCTTAGGCGTGAAAAAACGCCGAAACAGTCCGTTAAAATAAAAAAGTCAAAACCGCAAGAACCGCTGCAATCGATACGGGAACGCTTACCGTATCGTTCCCGTTATGGGAAATAAGCTCCGCATAAGCCGATATTGGAGCGGCTGCCAAAGAAAAGCATACACATTGCATAGCCGGCAGATCCGATAAGGCCGTCAGAAGCGCAAAGCAAACCGGCAGACCGACGGCAGCCATTGCGGCAGTACCCTCCCATGTCTTATTTTTATCCGCAAGGGGGATCTTAACCTTGTGTTTGCCGAAATTTATTCCCACAAGCGCGGCAGCCGTGTCGCCTATGCCCCACACGATTATCGACGTGACAGCTATGTACAGCTTTCCCGCAGCTCCGCAGGCGGCTATCAGAGCCGCGTTGGTAAGAAACAGCAAAAGCAGGCTTTTTTTGATCTCGCCATCGGTTTTTTGAACAAACAATTCGCCGTACCATTTCCGATTTTCCGCAAGGCGCAGGATCGGATATACGACCGCCGCAAACAGCGCACAGCAAATTGCCGGAACGATCCAGCCGTCCGAAACAAATATCATAAAGACCGAGCTTGTGTATGCGACCGCATGAAGCATTTTACGCCACACCGCTTTCGGTATTTTAAAAAGCAAACGGGCAGTCAGCAGTACGGCGACGAAGCAAATAAGATAGATCAAATATTTCCCGAAGCAGATCAGCACCTCCGCAATAAGCTGTATTTTTGAAATATATTCCCAATAATTCAGTATCAGCATTAACGCTCCCAGCACGGTCAGTATCGCGCCCGTTGCAAGTCCCACGATTTTATTGTTTACTTTGTTGGCAAACCTTGCGGATACAACAGACGCAGCCGTTGCTGTGATCATACAGATCAGCAGCACGTTCCGGCGTTCAAGCAGGATCTTAGGATCAACGGCAATATGGCTGACCGAAGCGATAAGCGCGGTAAACGTCATAATAAACGTACTTGTGCCGACGGCGGACTTTTGATCCATACCGAGGAACGCCGTAAAAACCACAAGCATCATCATTCCGCCGCCGGAGCCTACAAAGCCTGTGCCGAAGCCGATAGTCAGTCCGAAGAACAGCGAGATGAGCACCCCTTTAACGTCAAGTCCCGCTCCCTTTGAAATATTCTCCTTACGGGACGTATCGGGTTTTATCAGAAAGCGTATCCCGATGAAAAAGGTCAAAAACAGCGTAAAGCCGCCGAGCACCGTATTTCCCGCGTGCCAAGCGGTAACGCTTCCCGCAACGCACATTCCTATGATGCACGCAAGCATTATCCAGCCGCGTTTCAGGTCAATATTTTTATGCTTTATGTAGATCGACGAAGTTACCGCCGAGCCTAAAATATCCGAAGCAAGAGCTATGGCAGTGGCATGATAGGCTCCCGTTTCTCCCGAAAAGGACGGACATAAAACTATCAGCACAGGCACCATGACCGTTGCCGCCGAAAGTCCCGCCAATCCCGTGCCTATGCCCGCTCCGAGAGCGGCAATTATATACCAGAAATATTCCATATATACCTCGCTTTCAAAGCAAAGCTCAAAACTGATCTTACATTTCTGAAAAAGAGGTAAGACTCGCAGGAAGATTCAAGCCCGCTGTTTTGCTGCAATTATACTTATATTATACCAGTTATCCGGCACGATTGCAAGACGGCGAACGAGGAATTTTGAAATTAAGCCGAGGTTATTCCTTCGAAACGTCTTTTCCGATAACTTGACAAATACGGAAAAACGGGTTATAATTTAAGAAAAGCCGCCAAAGCGGGAAATTTTCACAATGATGATCCGCGCAGTTTGACATTAGGCGTGCCGCTGAAAAATATGCGGGCAGATGTGCGGAAAAGGCGTCAGCCGTGCTTTGTGCGATGTTGCCTTAAATATTACTCAAGGAGAAGTAAAAAGAATGGTAAACGAAATCTCAAAAAAAGCCGCCGGCCGCGTCGACAGCGCCGTTTCCCTGCTGAAAGACCTTATTTCCCATAAAAGCGTGATGGATACGCCCGCCGAGGGAATGCCTTACGGAAAGGGCTGCGCCGACTGTCTGAAATTTGCGGAAAAATATCTTGAAGCAGAGGGTTTTTTTGTAAAAAATTTTGATAATCACGCCGTAACCGCCGCTTTTGACGAACGTCCCGCCGAGCTTGGCATTCTCTGCCATCTGGACGTTGTACCAACGGACGGACAGCAGTGGACGTCCGACCCCTTTAACGCCGAAATACGCGGGGGAAAGCTGTACGGACGGGGCGCTATCGACGACAAGGGTCCCGCCGCCGCCGTTATAACAGCAATGAGGATCATCAAGGAAAGCGGCATTCCCATTAAAAAGAACGCCCGGCTGATCCTCGGCAGCAACGAGGAAAACGGTTCTGCGGATATGGCGTATTACACAGCCAAGGAGCCTTTCCCGCCGATGCTGTTCACTCCCGACGGCTCATTCCCCGTTATCACCGTGGAAAAAGGAATGCTGCGGTATGAAATAAGCGGCGGATATTCGGACAATGGCGGTATCGTTTCTCTTACGGGAGGCAGCGTTGTAAACGCCGTTCCCGAAAAGGCAGCCGCCGTAATACGCGGCGTTTCCGGCGGCGATATCCTCGCAGCGGCAGCCAAAACGGGCATTGACCGAAAACATATCACCCTGCGTGATCTTGACGGAGATACACTGTCCGTGACCTTTAACGGAAAAGGCGCTCATGCTTCCACACCCGCGCTGGGGATAAACGCCCTTGCGGGACTTATGAAACTGATATCCGCTCTGCCCCTTTCGGGAGAGCTTTATGAGATCATATCAAAATTATCCGAAATATTCCCCTTCGGTGAATACGACGGAAAAAGCGCGGGGATAAAATGCTCCGACGATACCTCCGGAGAGCTTACCCTTGTTTTAAGTCTTGCCGATTGTAAAAACGGAGGATTTTCCTTCAAAGCTGACTGCCGCTTTCCCGTATGCGGGACTTCGGGCGATATCATAAACGCCCTTGATAATATAACAGCTCAAAAGGGTTTGAAGGGAACAGTCCTGCTTTCAAGCGAACCGCACTGCGCCGACGAAAACAGCAAAATGGTGCGGACTCTCCTGTCCGTTTACGAGGACTGCACGGGAGAAAAGGGCAGATGTATCGCCATAGGCGGCGGCACCTACGTCCATGACACCGAAAACGGCGTTGCGTTCGGTGCGGAGTGGTCGGAGGAAAACAATATGCACGGCGCAGACGAGTTTATCACCCTCGACGAGCTGAGGCGGGATATCGAGATATACGCCGAGGCGATAATACGGCTTTGCTGTTAAATGCGGGAAACAAAAAGCTCTTTATTTAAGGCAATACCGCACAAAGCTCGTGAGCGGTATTTTCCAAAATAATTTTCAGGAGGAAAAGGTATGAGTTCGTCTGCGTCAAAATACTTTGAGATACCTAAATTTTTCGTTTTCGGAGAAAAAGGGATCTTTTCGGGGAGCGCGGCGGAACGGGATTTTAACTACAAGGTCGTTCCGAACTGCCCGAAGGAAGGAGAAAAAAGCCTGCGGGCGTACATCTGGAGCGGAAACAAGTGCATCGACAAAAGCGAGGGAGTGATCATGCGCGAGTTCGCGCTTTCCGAAGATGGTCACGCGGAAATGCTGAACTGGCTCGAAAGCGAATATCTTTCCCGCGAAGAAACGGTACCGGACTATGTGAAGCGGCAGGAATTTGCACGGAAGATATGCGATGAATACGTCAGTCTTGAGGATTATACGGCGAAACGCCGATAACGGTAAAATACGGGAAAAAGCGCGTCCGGCTTTTTCCCGTATTTTTTTACCGCGTATACATCGGCGCAAAAAATCATATTCATATACAAGGTTCTCAGTATTGCCCGAAAGGAATGAACGTTAATATGAACGCCGAAATAATACATGAAAAGAAAATAGCGCGGGACGCCGTAAAAATGACCCTGCTCAGCCTTGCGATGCAGACTGCGGGAATGATCTTCAACGTGCGCCTGTCGGGAATGGCGGGGACCTCCGCTGTGGGACTTATGTCGCTGATATTTTCGCTTTTCGGATTTATCATGGTGCTTGCGAACGGAAATATCCTCACGTCGACAAGCCGATTCATATCCGAAGCAAGAGGCGCGGGACATAAAAATTTCTCCCGTATAATGAAATATTCCCTGACATTTTCAATGTGTCTTTCCCTGACATTTTCGCTGATATCCTTTCTTGCCGCCGATCTTATCGGCGTAAGGCTTCGGGGAAGCGGGGAGATGACGCTGGCGGTCAGACTTATCGCCCTGTCGCTGCCCTTTGCCTCGGCAGGGTCGTGCATAAAGGGATATTTTCACGGCATACGGCGGGTGGAAATACCCATGCGCGGCGATCTGACGGAATTTGCCGTAAAATGGGCGGCTCTTTTCGGCGGTCTTGTTTTTATGGGCGGCACCGAATTTTTTTACATTATAACCGCCGCGGGTATACTGGCGGGAGAATTTGTAAGCTTCTGCTATTATGCCGTAAAATACGTTTCCGAGTACAAGTCCTTTCACAGTCTGCCGCCGTGCGGCTCTCCCCTGCTTACAGACACGCCCTTGTCCTATCTCAAAAGCTCTCTTCCCATTTTGGTAAGCGGTTATGTGCAGACGCTGCTTTCCTCGGCAAACGAGCTGCTGGTGCCTGCGGCGCTTCTTAAATTCAGCCGCAGCGCAGACGAGGCGCTGAGCTGCTACGGAATGTTCGAGGCTATGATAATCCCCGCCGTATTTTTCCCCTCGGCAGTGCTTACAAGCCTGTCGGGGATAATAATTCCCGAAGCGGCTCTCGCCAACCGCACAGCCGACCCGATGATACGCAGACGCAGGCTGTGCTGTCTGACGGACAGCACCCTTGAAAGATCCTTTTCCTATGCGTTTTTCGTTGCCGCCCTGTTTTTTTTCGGCGGCAGAGAACTGGGAAACGTCCTTTGCCCCTCCGATCCTCTTGTGGGCAATTCCCTTGTGATCCTCGCACCCGTTATACCCTTTATCTATCTTGAAATAGTCCTCGACGGACTGCTCAAGGGCATGGGCAGGCAGAACTTTCTGTCGGTGAATACGCTGTGCGAATACGCCGTAAGGATCGCCTGCGTAATAATTTTTGTAGGCAGGATAGGCTTTTCTGGAGTGCTTATATCCTATTATGCCAGCAATGTAATAAGCAATATTGCGCGTATGACCGTTGTGTGCCGCGAAGCCGGACTTAAATTCGATCCCGTGCGTTTTATCCTCCGTCCTCTTGCCGTCGGGATAATATGCTCCGCTTCGGGCAGTATGGCGGCGGAGCTTTGCCATGCCGAAAACGCGGGAGAGCTTGCGGTATTGGCGGTCTTTCTGCTTGCGGCGGTCACTGTATTTACGGTCATAGGCGTAAGAGTGCGGCTGACGGACAGAAAATATAATGCCGAGAGAACAGAAGCAGGACGTATAAAGCCGCAGACCTGAGGCTTCCTGCGCTTTTCGCAAAATACGATTTTAAGAGCGTGTTCACATAAACCGTAACGCATGGCTTGCAGAATAATAACCCCTCGGACCTTTTGATCCGAGGGGTTATTACTATTACGGCAAAACAGACGAAAGCGGCATACAAGTATAATTCCCGCCTCTTCAGTCAAACCGCGAGGTTGATTTTATGCTTTGCCCTTAAAGGGAGTTTCCGCTCGTTCCGATGTAAAGATCGGCAATGCAGCTTTCGCCGCATATATTCTTTACATGATAATACACATCGGTGATCGTCTGCAAATGGTTATCCGACGTATAATCGTAAAGATTTTTACACGCAGCCTTAAATTCGCCCGGGTTTCCGCTGAATTTGCAAACGACCGCGTTTTCAAGCTTGAAACGTGGCTTGAAAACATAATGGCAGTCGCTTTCAAACCGCTTGTCAACGGGGATCAGCAGCTCGACTCCCCAAATGGTCTTGCTGTCGGTGCAGATCTCCTCGTTGATCGAAAAAATGATATCTCCGCGGATCTTCAGATCCAAAGCGTCGATATTTTTTTCGACGTGCCGCAGCAGCGAAAGCAGAGAACTCTCCTCGATCCTTGTGCGGTATGAAAGAATATTGTCATACCACAACTGTTGATTTTCAATAATACACATTATGTACCTCTTATCTTCCGAGAATCCAACGAACAATATAACCTGTAAGACTCATTATTATCCCTCCTATGTTTTCTTTTATGATACCATTTTAATAAATCAGCGATTATATCACAACAAATAAACGACAAAGCACACTTTTTTTGGAATGAAAAAAAAATATTGCATATATTGTCATTTTATGGTATAATAGATATAACACATTAATAACCGGAAAGGAATGTTATTTTGTATGAGAATAGCAATTTGTGATGATGAGAAAACAATTCATGGTCAATTAATAAGTTTGTTGCATGAATACAGTATAAAAAGACATATTGATATTTTTACAGACAGATTTAGAAACGGTGCAGATCTGTTAAACGCTTCCAAGGATTATGAAGTAATATTTATGGATTATCAAATGAATGGACTTAACGGTATAGAAACTTCAAGGATAATACGCCAAGAAAATAAAGAGTGTATCATTATTTTTGTAAGCGCATATCCGGAAGCGGCGGTCGATTCCTATGAAGTAGGAACATTTCGTTTTCTTGTCAAACCTATTGATAAACTTAAACTGTTCAAGGCTCTCGACGATTATGTAAGATCAATTGATTACGATAATCTGCTTATTCTTAAAACACATGAATGTACATGGAAAATAAAAATGTCCGATATAATCTATGCCGAAGCAAATGGGAAAAAAACAAATATCCGCACTATAACGAAGTCTTTTGAAGTACATATGCATTTGAAAAAGATTGAAGAAAAACTTCCTCCCGAAAAATTTATACGATGTCAACGGGCGTATGTTGTTGGCTTTAAGCACATTAAAAATCATACGAATACCGAGATAATATTTAACAACGGTGAAAAAGCTATGATAGGCAAATCTTATTTTTCCGCATTTAAAAACGGTTTTCAACACTATATTATGAGATATAACGAAAGGTTGATATAAGGTTATGATCTGCCAGCATATATTAAATATTATATCCGTTGTTTCTTTGATCGCAGCTTCCATACTTATTATCCACTCATTTGGAATAAATAAAATAATTAATTTTAGGCGTTTTCTTTTATCACTGTTCACAGCGCTCGTCTTTTCAATATTAACACGCCTGCTCTATATTAAACTTTTTAATTTTCTGCCTATTTTAATGTATATTGCAGCGTTTACTGTTTCATATATTTCAGCGTTTAAGAAAATTACTATAGCTCACGTATATGTTGCATTTATGTCCGAATTTTCCGCAACGCTTTTTTCATCGTGCGCAACTCCGTTATTCAGCCTGTTTTTTGATGATTATGATATGGCTACGCTGATCTCGCTGACCGCCGTCAGAACGGTCCTGCTTGTTTTATCCGCCGTACTGTACCGTAAAGGCTCGTTGAGAGGCATATATTCATCGTCGAAATTTATTCCGGCTTACATATGGATACTTTCCCTGCTGGCGGTCATATTTATGGTGCTGCTGGCGGAATTCAACAACTTTCCGGTCAATACCGCGGAAAAACAAAACATAATCACAGGACTTATAGCCTTGCTCGCAGCAACGCTGATCGTCATGACAGTATCTCTTCTTATAAACGTATCGAAGAAAAACCGTTTCGACTCCGTAAACCATATCCTGAAAAAGCAGATCGAAATGCAGCTAAGACAGTACGAAAAGCAATTGCAGCTAAGCAGCGACCTGCGCCGTTTCAGGCATGACTATAAAAATCACCTTGCCGCTATACTCGCGCTTATAGAAAACGAATACTGCCGGGACGCAAAGGATTACATCAATAAGATCACAGCCTCCGAACACAGCAGCCGCGCGGTATTTTTCACGGGCAACAGGCTCGCCGACATAATACTAAGCGACAAAAACGAATTTTGCTCCGAATTTGCCGTCATCGAGTTTGACGGATATATCACCGACGCCATAGACAATTACGATATGTGCGCGCTCCTTGCAAACGCACTCGACAACGCAATAGAAGCGTGCGAAAAACTCAAGGAAAAAAGCAGGATAAGGATAGCCTCGCAGGTCAGACAGGGATACTTTGTAATGACAATGCAAAATCCCACTTCCCTGAAAAGCGCTGACAAACCGCCCAGAACCGCAAAGTCCGACCCGCAAAATCACGGTCTTGGTCTGATCTCCATCGAGCAGACGGTCAAAAAATACGACGGTACTATGAGTATTGAAGTAAAAAACGGTATCTTCGAGCTTTCCGTTGCCATGAAAATATAACCGCAGAGCTTTGAACCGAGGAGCTTCGAACGGCGGCATGTACTTCAGGCAGCGCCGCACAAAGAACGGCTAACGTCTTTGCGCAGGTCTTTCCTTTATTTTCTCCGTATTTTTTAATCCTTTTTTAATCCGTCTTAAAGTACGGTTTAATTATCGGGTATTATAATAATATCATACAAACCGAGTAATGACGGCTCTTCATTACAAGGGATATAACCGCAGAGGATGTCCCCCGCCTCGTTCAGCGGCGGGTGCCATCTGCATTCAGTGGGGGTACAATCCCCCACTGAATGCAGCGTGCACAGCACGACCTCTGCTTGTTGAAAGCAGAGCTTTGAACTACGGACGGCGGTAAACCCGCCGCAGAAAGGCGGATAAAAGCAATGAATGATTTTGAATCGGTAAGCATACTCACAGAAAAAACGGGCGCGACCTTCGAGGAGGCAAAAAACGCCTTTGAAGCTTGCGGCAAGGATATGCTGGAAGCTGCGGTAATGCTGGAAAAAAACAAAAAGGCTCACGCTCCGGCAGCAAGCTGCGGGGCGAAATACAGCGGTAAATTCAAAAACGGCGCACGGGCAGCCGCAGAAAGCGCAGGCAGATTTTTCAACAAGCTCTGCGTCAACACACTGAAGATCACGGGAAAAAAGGAGTATTTTTCCATGCCTCTTATCGCGGCTGCACTGCTGCTGTTATGCCTGTGGGAGATAGTATTCCCCGCTGCAGTGATATCGCTTCTCTGCGGCGTATGCTACACTGTTTGCGGTCCCGATTTCAAAAACAGCGTAACGCTTGGGATAACAAGACCCGACAGCGCGGGCGAAAGCGGCGACAACGGTTTTTTCGGAAAATAATATTGTAATATTATCCGAAATATGATATAATTTATCAGAGCGCGTCACGGTTTATGTAAGAACCCATACCAATAGGCTCAACGCACGTCTTTTCGGCAATCTTTTACCGATGACTGCGTTAAGGCAACACCGTACAAAGAGCGGCTAACGCCTTTGTGCGGTATTGCCTTAAAAATCCTTGTAATACAACAAGTATTGCTGCGGATTTTTGCCGTTATCCATGCATTTCAATGAAATGCCGGCAAAATCTTGCCGAAAATCCGCACACTTCGCCTATTGGTATGGGTTCTAAGCACGCTCTATCATAATACCGATTTGCGGCGCCGGTGTAAGTATCCGGCGGAAAGGAGCCTGTCTGTGGAGCGGCATGAAATGGCTGAAAAGCTGGTGGAAAAATGCGGGATATCCTATGAGGAAGCGGGAAATACGCTTAAAGAAGCAAATTACGATCTGCTTGAAGCCATGATAATACTCGAACGCCGCGGAAAGCTGGGCGGCTCAAACAAAAACAGCTATTCAACTCAAAGCATGGGAGATTACATTGCCTACAGAAAGGACGCGGACAGCGACCCCGAAAATTTCGGCGAATTTATAAGGTACGCGGGCAAAAGGCTGCGGGAAATATTCAACGATATCCTGAGCTGTCAGATCGTTATCTCCCGCAATAACAGAGAATGGGTCACATTCCCCATGATCCTTGCGCTCATACTGATCCTATGCACGGCGGGCACCGCCTTTGTTGCGGTCATAGTTTCCCTCATATGCGGGTGCAGCTACAGCATACGCAAAAACGGCGGATAACATTCGGACGGAGAATGATGATATTATGGCAAAGATACTTATTGTTGAGGATGAGCCTCAGATAGCAAGATTTGTACGGCTGGAGCTGGAGCATGAAGAGTACGAAACGGCGGTTTCGGGAAACGGCAGAGAGGGTCTGGAGCTTGCCGAAAGGGGCGGCTTCGACCTTATACTGCTTGATATAATGCTTCCCGAGCTTAACGGACTTGAGGTGTTAAGACGGCTCCGCAAGGCGGAGAACGCCACCCCCGTAATAATGCTCACAGCAAGGGATTCGGTAACCGATAAGGTTTCCGGACTTGATATGGGAGCCTGCGATTACATCACAAAACCGTTTGCCATAGAAGAGCTGCTTGCAAGGATAAGAGCGGCTCTCAGACAGGCAAGCGCCGCACCCGAAAAAGACGGGACGGGCGAGCTGCGTTTTAACGAGCTTGTAATGGACGCCGCAAGACATACCGTTTCCTGCGCGGGAGTGCCGCTGGAGCTTACGGTAAAGGAGTTCGGACTTTTGCAGGCGCTGCTTGAAAACGCGTCAATAGTGCTTACACGCGAACAGCTCCTTGAAAAGGTCTGGGGATATGATTATTTCGGCGAAACCAACGTGGTGGACGTATATATAAGATATCTGCGCAGCAAGCTGGAGGCTGTTTCGGACGTGAAATATATCCAAACCGTGCGCGGAGTAGGCTACGTTATAAAATAGGGAGGGATATCCGTGCCGGATAAGCTGAAATACCCCGTGCTGCTGATCCACGGAATGGGTTTCCGCGACGATAAGTCAATAGGATACTGGGGGCGCATACCGCAAGCCATGGAAAGCAGGGGCGCCCGTATATTCTATTCGGGACAGGACAGCAACGGAAGCATTGAAAGCAACGCCCGCCAGATCGAGGTATCGTTCAACCGCGTACTTGAAAGCACGGGTGCGGAAAAATTAAACCTTATCGCCCACTCAAAGGGCGGACTTGAAGCCAGATATCTCATCTCCGCGCTGGGTCATGCGGACAGAACCGCTTCTCTCACTACCGTTTCCACCCCTCACAACGGCTCCGTAACGGTGGATAAGCTGATAAATATTTCCCGTCCTCTCGTGAAATTCGGCTGCAAGGCGGCTGATATTTATTTCCGTATCCTGGGAGATGAATGCCCCGACACCTACAGCGCGGTAACGAGCTTTGAAACCGCAAACGCGGAGCGGTTCAATATGAAATATCCCGACGCAGGCGGAGTATATTACCAAAGCTGCGGCTTTGTGATGAAAAAACCGACCTCGGATATGCTTATGTGGTTCCCGTGGCTGGTGGTAAATCACTTTGAGGGCGAAAACGACGGTCTGCTGCCGCCGAGAGCCGTAAAATGGACAAATTTCAAGTGCATATACACGGGCAGCGGCGGAAGAGGGATATCCCACTGCGACGAGGTGGATCTGCGCAGGCGCAGGCTTTCCGGAAAAGACGGCGGCGGTATCTCGGATATAACCGAATTTTACGGAAGCATTATAGACGGACTTAAGGAACGCGGCTTCTGACGCCGCTCCGCACAGACCGATGGGAAGTGAGAAAAATGCCTAAAAAAACCGCCGACAGCCGCTCCATAGCGGGACAAATAGTACTGCAAAGACAGCTTGAACGTCTTTGGGGCTATATCGGCTTTGACCTTGCCGTCGTGCTTTTTTCCGTGATAAGCTGGTGCATAGCCACAGAAAGCGCTTATCTCGGCGAGTTCATGCCCGATATTGAAAGAGAGCTTTATTTCGACGCGTCGGCGGGAGATTTTTTCGACGTCCTGTATACGGGCGTTTACAGCTTCGGAGATCACAGCGTAAAATGCGGAGCCTTCGCTCATATCCTTGCAGCCTGCGTATTCATTATATCCGCGGTACAGGCTGTCCTGTGGCTCGTTTCCTTTATGACGGAATATTTCAGAGCGAAAAAAACTCTCAGTCCGCTCAACAAAATGGCTGTCACCGCCAAGGAGCTTACAAAGGCAACGGAACAGAGAAGCTATAATTTTGCCGATATCGAATCCGCTATCGGCAGCATAGATCCTATGGAAACGGATATACACATCTCCACGGGGAACCGCGATCTGATGCGGCTGGAAAAAGCGATAAACGATCTTCTCGACAGAATGAGAGAGGCTTATAAGAGCAGATCGAGATTTGTGTCCGACGCGTCCCACGAGCTGAGAACGCCCATAGCCGTAATAAAGGGTTATGCGGAAATGCTCGACAGATGGGGCAAATCGGATGAAAAGATACTGGAAGAGGGCATCTGCGCCATAAAAAACGAATCGGAAAATATGAACAGGCTGGTGGAACAGCTTTTATTTCTTGCAAGAGGCGATAACGGACGTCAGCCCGTTTCCATGTCGGAGATCTCTCTCTCGGATATGATAAGAGAAGCGTACAGCGAGGCGGAGATGATAGATCCCGACCATAATTATATCCTGGATATAAGGGACGAATTATCCGTTTACGGCGATATTTCCATGCTAAAGCAGACCGTCAGAATACTTTGCGACAATGCAAAAAAATACACCCCGAAGGGCAGCGACATCACCCTGCGCGTAATGAAAAACGACAGAGGCGAAAACTGCTTTGAGGTGCAGGATACCGGTATCGGCATAGAGGAAAAGGATATACCGCTTATTTTTGACAGATTTTTCCGCTCCGACCCCGCAAGAACAAGAGAAAACGGAGGCACGGGACTTGGTCTGTCCATTGCCAAACAGATAGTCGATCGGCATAACGGTCATTTCGAGGTCATTTCCTACTGCGGTATCGGCACAAGGATCACGGTATGCTTATAGAGATAAGACGTAAGAAGCAAGATGGGACGGCTTGATATTACGGTTTTTTGGTAGGAAATCAATTTTTAGAAAATTGATTTTAAGAAGCAAGAATTTTAAGAAGCAAGAGGCAAGAAGAGGTATCGGCAGCTTTGATATTTCGCATTATGTAAAA
>JAMPAO010000061.1 GCA_023667165.1 Ruminococcus sp.
TACCGTTCTTATCCGTGGTAAGAGCCGCCATTCCGGTCATATCCGAAAAGGCGTCCTGTATCTTCTGAAGCATATCCACATCTATAAGGTCGGTTAAATGCAGTTCTTTTTCCTTATTCTCACTCATATCATTGACCATTCCTTTGCTAACGGTTTATGTTTTCGCAAAAAACGGATATTTCAGGAAATAATGTTGCTTATAGTCGCCATAAGCATATCCACGTCAACGGGTTTAAGCAGATAAGCGTTGGGTTTTAGCTGCATGATCTCCATTATCTTGCTTCTCTCTGCAACGCCCGTAAGGAAGCATATGGGGATATCTCTTGTTTTGGGGTTATCCCTTATTCTTCTGAATATATCCGCCCCGGTTTCGATAGGCATCTCGTAATCGAGTATGATAAGATCCATCCTTTTTGACGCAAGGATCTTATCAACCAGCACGCCGTTGATCATCGCCGTAATATCATAGGTTTTTTCAAGAGCGGCCTTAAGCATTTTAAGCACGCTTCTGTCGTCGTCCACAATAAGGATCTGTTTTTTGGCTTCGGCAAGAACTTCTTCGGCGGCAGCGGCTGCTGCTGCGGCTTCCGCAGCCTCCTGTTCTCTGTGCTCCCGTACAGCCTCTTCCGCCTCCCGCAGCTTCTGTTCCTTTTTGAGTCTTTCCTGTTCTTCCTTTTCCTTCAGCTCCTCCAGGAACCTTATGACTCTGAGCGCTATATTGTCGGGAGATATCGGTCTTTTGAGGACAAGATCGGGCATGACCATAAATTCCTCCGCCATAGTTTCGTACATATCGGCATTGGTAATGGCGATAACGGGCGCACCGTTGTAATCGTCGTGACATTTGAGAGCATTCATCTGATTTAATGCGTCCTTGTGGCTCTCGTCCACAAAGCATATGTACGCGTCGGGGGAAAAGAACTTGAAATGAGCCGTAACGTCCTTAAAATAACTTGATGTGCTCAGGGTATCGAAAAACTCCTCCGTATAGTGGATAAAGTCCTTAGTCAGCACGGATGTTACAGCATTGAGCAGTACCTTGTACTTCACAGTCAATCATATCCTTTCAAAAATATTCCAAATTAAGCCATTGTTCGGTTTATATGTTAATTTTAACATATAACATAATATTTGTCAACATATTTTTTCCTCCGTGACGTTCATCCGGCAGCAAGACCCTCCGGCGGCGCGAAAGTATTGACTTTGGCGCCGGTTGGTGGTATAATGAAGAAGAAACAGGAAGCACCAACGTTATCACTCAAAAATTTATCCGAATTTGAAAAATGGCAAGATGAATATTACAAATTGAATAATGATGTTTCATTTACAAGAGCGGATAATCCTAATATAAATCAATATTCGGGAGAGGCATATGAAATACTTAACCCTAAACGGTATATGAAATTGGAGGTGATAACCGAATGATAGAAAATCCTAATGATTGGGTAACTGATTTTGGTGATTACATTGTTGAGCCAAAAAACTTTTATTATGGCAGTCTTGCAATAATAGATGATAATGCCCTTGATAAAACAATCGAAAGTTTCCGTAAATATATTCATTTAGTATCTCATGCCATACTTTCATGGGACGGATTTATATTAAAAAACGGTATTATTGAGCAAGACGAGGAAAACATTACAGAATGGAGTAAAATTCAATTTCCAATTTTCAAAAAACTCGCAGAACGAGGATATATCAAAAATGATCCTTATTATAAATTATGACGAAAGGAACGGCAGGCTATGCAAAATAAATATGATTTTTATAAAGAAAAGCCAACCGACCGCGTATGGTGGGCAGATGTTTATGACCAAACGGGCTTGTTTTTATTTTCTTTTGACAAGGTGAAAATATACAATCTTTTCTCTGATTATCCGTACAAGCTGACACAGGAGGAAAAAGAGATTTTCGATAAGGAAAATCCATATTGGGCTGACTTTTTTAAGGATAGGAAGTAGAAAGATTTATCAAAAATTATCCCCATGATAAAGAAATTGAAGAAATAGATTAGAGTTTGTCCTTTGTTTTTTTATAAACTGCATTATCTTTATACAATATTTGTAAAAGCATCTTTATAATTAGCCAACATTTGTGCAGTGCTCCCTTAATATTTTTTCCTCAGTGACCGCTATAACGTTCATCCGGCGGCGCGTCCGTAAATGACCGTAAAAACGGGGAAGCCGCCCTACGTCCGCAAAAAACGTATGGACAGCTTCCGAACAAACCCGCATACTGCGCTTATCATTTCTTTACAGCTTGTCTTGCCTTGTCGGCAATATTCTCCGCGCTCAGACCGAATTCTTTCAGCAGCTCCGCCGCGGGACCCGAGTGACCGAACACATCGTTCACACCGACCTTTATAACGGGTACCGAACAGCATTCGGTGACGGTTTCCGCCACTGCGGAACCCAGTCCTCCTATAACGCTGTGCTCCTCGGCGGTAACGATCACGCCCGTTTCCCTTGCCGCCTTGCAGACGATCTCCCTGTCAAGGGGTTTTATCGTATGGATATTGATAACTCTCGCCTGAACGCCCTCGTCCGCAAGCATATCCGCCGCCGTAAGAGCCTCGTTTACCATAAGTCCCGTGGCGATAATGGAAACGTCGCCGCCGTCCCGAAGCTGAACGCCCTTGCCCATCTCGAATTTGTAGCTGTCCTTATCGTTGAATACCGGAACAGCCAAACGGCCGAACCTCATATAAACGGGACCCTCAAAATCGAGCGCCGCCTTAACAGCCGCCTTAGCCTCGACGTCGTCGGCAGGGTTAATGACCGTCATTCCCGGAATAGTCCTCATAAGAGCGATATCCTCGTTGCACTGGTGAGTTGCGCCGTCCTCGCCCACGGAGATCCCCGCATGAGTAGCGCCTATCTTAACGTTAAGATGAGGATATCCTATTGAATTTCTCACTATCTCAAACGCCCTGCCCGCCGCGAACATGGCGAAGGAGCTTGCAAATACCTTTTTGCCCGTGGAAGCGATACCCGCCGCAATGCCCATCATATTGGCCTCCGCAATACCGCAGTCGAAAAATCTTTCGGGGCAGGCTTTCTTGAAAATGCCTGTTTTGGTAGCCGCAGCAAGATCCGCGTCAAGAACAATAAGATCGGGATATTCGGCGCTGAGCTCAGCCAGCGCCTCGCCGTAGCTTTCTCTTGTAGCCTTTTTTATAACATCTGACATTTTTTATGACCGTTCCTTTCCGCAAGATTACTTTTCCAAAGCCTCAAGCTGAGCCTTAAGCTCGCTCATGGCTTGGTTATACTGCTCCTCGTTGGGGGCGCTTCCGTGCCAGCCCACCTGATTTTCCATAAACGAAACGCCCTTGCCCTTAACGCTTTTCTGAACGATCGCGACAGGCTGACCGCTTATCTTCTCCGCCTCGCCAAACGCTCTTTCCAGATCGTCGAAGTCGTGAGCATTGACTGTGATAACGTGCCAGCCGAACGCCTCGAACTTGTCCGTGATAGGCATGGGAGAGCAAACCTCCGTGATCCTGCCGTCTATCTGCAAGCCGTTGTTGTCGATAACGGCAATAAGGTTATCCAGCTTGTTGTGAGCCGCAAACATGGCGGCCTCCCATACCTGACCCTCCTCTATCTCTCCGTCGCCGAGAACGGCGTATACCTTGTAGGGCGCGCAGGATATCTTTCCCGAAAGAGCCATGCCGCACGCGGCGGAAATGCCCTGACCCAAAGAGCCGGTCGACATATCCACCCCGGGAATGTGCTTCATATCGGGGTGTCCCTGTAATCTCGAACCTATCTTTCTTAAGGTTTTAAGCTCACTTTCCTCCAAAAAGCCTCTCTGCGCCAGCACCGAATAAAGAGCGGGAGCAGTGTGACCCTTTGACAGTACGAGTCTGTCCCTGTCCTGCATCGTGGGATCCTTGGGATCAACGTGCAGCTTGTGGAAATAAAGATAGGTAAGCAGATCCGCGATGGAAAGCGAACCGCCCGGATGACCCGATTTAGCGTTGTAAACGCCCTCTATGATCCCCATTCTGACCTTGCACGCAGTTATTTCAAGCTGCTTTTTCAGTGTTGCATCCATGACTGTAAAAGTCTCCTTTCGCAAAAAAGAATTGGTATTTGCAAGGCAGGCAAAAACCTACCTTGAAAGTATATAATCTATCGCCTCTGCGGCGGCGCCCTCCGTGCAGTCGGCAGTGCATACCATGTCGCACACAGCCTTTACCTCGCCGATGGCGTTTGACGGACAAACGGCAAAATCCGCATACTCCAGCATAGCTATATCGTTGTTGTAATCGCCCATTGCGACCGTAACGCAGTCCTGCCAGCCGTAAATATCCAGCAGACGCTTCATCGCCGTTCCCTTTGAGCAGCCTGTGGGCAGCATTTCGTGAAATGTGGAGGCTGACGTGACAAAATCGGCTTCGGCCGCGTATTCCAGCGAAGCTGCGTACTCCGCAAACGGTTCTATAAACTCATGCTCCATGGCAAACAGCACCTTGCACCATTCCCCTCTGGGAATCTCGTCCAAGGAAGAGAGTATCCGAGCCGTAAACCCTCCTATCTTCCAGTGGCGCCTTTCGCAGTCGTTTATGTTGACATCGTATATACCGTCGGGGCGGCAGATCTCGGCGCAGACGCAGGGAAATTTTTCAATCAGCGCCCTTACCATGAACCGCGCCTTGTCCTCCGGCAGATATTTTGACCATTTTACCTTGTTTTCGCCGCAGTCGAATATCATGCCGCCGTTCGAAAGTATCACGGGACATTCAAGTCCCAGCGGCTCAAAATAATGAGCGGTAGCCTGGATAACTCTTCCCGTGGCGACAACGAACCTGCCTCCCGCCGCCTTGAACCGCAGCAAAGCGTCGGCGTTACGGCGGGATAAAGTCTTGTCCGCGCTGAGAAGAGTACCGTCCATATCGCTGAAAAAAATGATCTTTGATTTATCCTTAAACATTATAAATTACCCCGTATATCAGATCTCTTCCGGAAGCTCCGCATTGACTTATGCGAGATATCCTGCGTGATCCGGCGCGTTTCCGGTTTCCGTAAGATCTGTCAAATTCTGCGGAGCCTTTCCATTATTTCACAAAAATATTGAGGCAGTTCGCTTTCAAATTCCATATATTCATAGGATACGGGGTGAACAAATCCTATCTTCCCCGCATGCAGACACTGCCCGTCAATACCCTTAAAAGGCTTCCCGTAAACGTCGTCGCCCAGCACAGGATGACCGATGTGAGCCATATGCACCCTTATCTGATGAGTTCTCCCCGTTTCAAGCCTTAGTCCGATAAAAGAATAGCTCTCAAATTCCTCCAGCACGGCGTAATGAGTAACGGCGTTTTTTGAATTTCTGTCCGTCACGGTCATTTTCTTCCTATCCGTCGGGTGTCTGCCTATGGGAGCGTCGATAACTCCCCTCTTCTCCCCGAACCGACCGCACACCACCGCCCTGTACTCTCTTGTAAAGCTGTGTTCCTTTATCTGAGCCGCAAGTCCCGTGTGAGCGGCGTCGGTCTTGGCGACTATAAGCAGTCCGCTTGTGTTCTTGTCGATCCTGTGCACAATGCCCGGACGGATAACTCCGTTTATTGATGAAAGCCTGTTTCCGCAGTGATACATCAGCGCATTGACAAGCGTTCCCGAATAATTCCCCGCCGCTGGATGAACTACCATTCCTTTCGGCTTGTTCACAACCAAAAGGTATTCGTCCTCATAGATTATTTCAAGGGGGATATTTTCCGGCAGCACGTCCAGCGTCACAGGTTCGGGGATCGCAGCCGAAACAGCGTCCCCCGCCGCGATAACGCAGCTTTTTCTGACCTCCCTGCCGTTGACCCGTACCCGTCCGTCCGCGATCAGCTTTGCCGCCATAGAACGGCTCAGACCCGTGTCGGATACCGAAAGCAGCTTGTCGAGCCTTATTCCGGCACAGCTCTCATCGGCAGTGAGCATAAAGAAATCACCGCTGCTCATCAGACCGTCCCTCCTCCGAAGCAAACCGTTTATTATACCTTTCATCCATAAAAATATAATAAACTACCAGCAGGATCGCTCCGACGACCACGCATATGTCGGCAAAATTAAAAATAAACCTGAAAGGAAAAAGCATGATAAAATCGGTAACGTATCCCCGTAAAACACGGTCGATGAAATTGCCGATCCCCCCGCCTATCACCATAGCGTAAGCCGCGGTCATAAGCGGGTGCTTGTGCTTTATCCTGTGGAAATAGACCGTTATCAGCAGCATGGCAGCGGCAGTCACGGCAGCCAGCGCAGCGGTCTTGCCCGTGAAGCTGCTGAACGCCGCGCCCGTGTTCCTGTGCATACTGAAAGAGAGGATATCCGTTTCCCCCGCCGTGACGATCCGTATAATATCCCCCTCGGCGATATTTGCCTCGGCAAAATACTTTGTCACTCTGTCTGCGGCGGTCAATACGGCGGTCAATACCCAAAAGAATACTATCATTATAAACCGCTTATCTGAGCCGCGCAGCGCGCGCAAAGAGAGGGATGATCGGCGCACTGACCGACGCTTCCGCTGTAGCTCCAGCATCTTTCGCATTTGCCGCCGTCAGCCTTTTCCACCGTAAACGACAGCTTTCCGCCGAACTCTGCGTCATCGCAGGCAAATTCTCCGCCGCCGTTGTTGACCACGCTCACGCCCGATACGATAAATACCTCCGCCAGCATATCCGAAACCTGCGACAGACGTCCGAACAGTTCTCCGTCGCTCACGTGAAGCGTTACCTTTGCCTCCAGCGAAGCGCCTATGAACTTCTCCGCCCTCTTTATTTCAAGAGCCTTTGTAACAGCCGCGCGAACGCTGTAGATCATATCCCATTTACTGATGAATTCCTCATCGGCGGCAGCGCCGGAAGCTTCGGGCATCTGATTGAGAAAAATGCTTTCCCTGTCGTCCTCCGCGCAGTGAGGCAGATACTTCCATATCTCCTCCGCCGTAAACGAAAGAACGGGAGCGATCATTCTTGCCACGCCGCTGAGAATGATGTACATAGCGCTCTGAGCGCTTCTTCTTTCCTCCGACGTTTCTCCGGTGCAGTACAGTCTGTCCTTGATGATATCCAAATAGAAATTGGACATCTCCGTAACGCAGAAATTATGAATGCTGTGGACCACAACGTGGAAATCGAAAGCCTCGTAAGCCGCTCTGACTTTCTTGACGAGAGCGTCAAAGCGCAGCAGCGCCCATCTGTCTATCTCCGTCATATTTTCGGGTCTTACCTTATCCCTGTCGGGATCGAAGCCGTTTCCGTTGCATATATTTCCCAAAATATACCTTGCAGTATTTCTTATCTTTTTGTACATATCCGCAAGCTGCTTGAGGATCTCCTTGGATATCCTTATATCCGAGTGATAATCCGAAGAAGCCACCCACAGCCTCAAAATATCAGCGCCGTTCTGCGAAATGATGTCCTTGGGGTCGATACCGTTGCCGAGGGATTTATGCATAGCTCTGCCCTCGCCGTCAACTACCCAGCCGTGAGTGCATACAGCCTTGTAAGGCGCTCTTCCCGCCGTAGCCACCGAAGTGAGCAGCGACGACTGAAACCAGCCTCTGTACTGATCCGCACCCTCAAGATACAGATCTACGGGTACGTCGAAGCCTCTTTCCTCCATAACGGCTTTATGAGTAACGCCGCTGTCGAACCAAACGTCGAAAATATTTGTTTCCTTTACAAGCTCATTGCAGCCGCAGCCGCATCTGACGTCGGCGGGGATAAAATCCTTGGCGGACTTGATGTACCATGAATCGGAGCCTTCCTTTCTGAACATATCAGAAACAGCGCTTATGGTTTTGTCGTTTACCACAGGCTCGCCGCAGTCCTTGCAGTAAACCACGGGAATGGGCACTCCCCAGGTCCTCTGACGGGAAATGCACCAGTCGCTTCTGTCGCTTACCATGCCCTTGATCCTGTCCCCGCCCCATTCGGGTATCCATTTAACGCCCTCGATAGCTTTGACGGCGTCGTCCTTGAAATCCTTTACGGAGCAGAACCACTGCTCCGTAGCTCTGAACAGAACGGGATTTTTGCATCTCCAGCAGTGAGGGTACTGGTGAACGATCTTTTCAAGAGCGAACAGCGCTCCGGACTTCTCCAGATCCTCCGCGATAGCCTTGTTTGCGGCGTCCGTGGAAAGCCCCTTGTACTTGCCCGCCTCTTCCGTGAGAACTCCCTTCGAATCCACAGGCACGGTAATGCCTATCTCCGGATATTTCTTGCAGACCTCGAAGTCGTCCACACCGAAGCCGGGAGCGGTATGAACGCAGCCTGTACCGCTTTCGAGAGTAACGTGATCGCCCACGATCACCACAGACTCCCTGCCCATAAACGGGTGTTCCGTCTTAATATATTCAAGCTCGCTGCCCTTGAAGCTGCCGACGGCGGTATAATCGGAAACGCCCTTTGCCTTCATTGCAGCTCCGGCAAGCTCCGCAGCCATAACATAGCTTTCGTCCCCCGCCCTGATAACGGTGTACTCATATTCGGGGCCCACGCATATAGCCAAGTTTCCGGGCAATGTCCATGTGGTAGTCGTCCAGATAACGAAAAACGTTTTCTCAAGCTCCAGACCGAGAGCGGAAAACAATCCCTTATCGTCAGTGACCTTAAATTTAACATAGATCGAATGACACGGGTCGTTGGCATATTCGATCTCCGCCTCCGCCAAAGCGGTCTGACAGTCGGGGCACCAGTAAACGGGCTTTAATCCCTTATATATATAATTTCTCTTATACATTTCTCCGAAGATCTCGACCTGTCTTGCCTCGAATTCGGGTTTGAGAGTAAGGTAAGGATCGTCGAAATCACCCCAGACGCCCAGTCTTTTAAACTGACTCATCTGATTTTCCACCTGCGTGCGGGCGTATTCCATACAGTGCTTTCTCAGCTCCACAGGCTCGACGGCGCCGTTTTCAACGCCGAGCTTCTTGAGAACCTTCAGCTCAATGGGAAGACCGTGAGTATCCCAGCCGGGAATATAAGGAGAGCAGTAACCGCTCATATTTTTCTGTTTAACAATAATATCCTTCAGAATTTTGTTGAGAGCCGTACCCGTATGGATATCTCCGTTTGCATACGGAGGACCGTCATGAAGAATATAGCGGGGTCTGCCGCTGTTTTTTTCGATCATTTTATAGTACAGCCTCTTATTTTCCCACTCCTCCGCCATTGCCGGTTCTTTTTGAGGCAGGTTTCCCCTCATTGAAAAATCGGTTTTGGGAAGATTAAGGGTAGCATTGTAATCCTGTGACATTTTTCTAAGCACTCTCCTTAAAATCAAGAAATAAATATATGACTGTCAGACGAAACGGTTACTCCGCGCCCGATCCGATCACTCTTGTGGCGTCCATATCCTCATGAACTGCGGTATTTTCCGTTTCCTGCGGATATTCCTGCATTTCCTCATCGTCCGATTCGGGCAGCGAGGTAATAAGCTCCAGATGGGACTTGTACATAGCCAGCAGATCCGACTTAAAGCTGGTCACCGCCGACTGCATTCTGGAAAGAGCCTCTCTTTCTCTCTGCGCCCTTACTGCGGCAGAGCCGGCGATCTCGTCCGCTTTCACATTAGCCGCCGAAATGATCTGCTCCGCTTTCTGCTGAGCCTCCGCGATAAGGTTTTCCGCTTTGAACTGCGCTTCGGCAATAACAGCCTTGCCCTGTTTCTGCGCGCCGATCATGGCGTCCTTGAGAGCCTCCTCGTCGGACTTGTATCTGCGCACGCTTTCCACGAGGACCTCGATCTTCTTCTGAGTGTCCTCTCTTTCCCGCGTCATCTCGCCGATCTGACCGGCGATCTGCTGCAAAAACTCGTCCACCTCTTCGGGTTTGTAGCCGGGTCTTGCCTGTTCAAATCTTTTGGTGTTTATGTCATTAGCCGTAATCATAAGCCAACCTCTTTCTCCGCAGTAAAAGCGATACTGTACCGAAAAGCCGCTGCGGGAGCCGTTTCGGCGGTTTTTATACTTATAGCGATCCGTAAAATTACCGCAGCAAAGCGCAAATGCAAGCAGTGAAGCTGATTTATGCTTTGCTCCGATATTACAGATATTTTCCGATAACTGTGCGGATCCTGTTTTTCCTTGTGACGCCGTCCGTGCTGAAGATAATGTATCTTCCGAAGCCTCTTACGGAAAGCACGTCGCCCTCCGCAACCGCCGCGGACGCGCTTTCGCATACGCGGTAACGCAGCGAAACAGCTCCCGAACGTATAAGAACGGCGGCTTTTTCCCTTGAAATGCGCGCTGCGGCGCTGACAGCGCAGTCAAGGCGCAAAGACGGCAGAGTGCAGCATATCTCGCTGAACCTGTCCTCCCTGACAACGGCTTCACCGTCGGCAAAGCTGCATTTAACGCCGATCCTGCCTATCTTTGAGATGCCGCTTACGGCAAGCTCGGCAGCGGGAGGCGTGAGAAAAACAAAGGTATCCTCGCCGCATACGATATCCCCCGTCTGATCCCTTTCTATTCCGAGAGATATCAGACTTCCCAGATAATCCCTGTGTGAAAGGCTGCCGCAGTATTTTCCGCTTATCTTTACAGACCTTACGGGAAACAGCTTTTCCGACGGCTCCTCATAGGAAGGAAATATTCCCAGCACGACCCTCGCCGCACCCTCGTAACCGCCGTAAAACATGAAATTCTCTTCTCCGCAGAACTCCAGAAATTCCAGCGCAAGAGCGAACTGTCCCTCGGAAAGGAAAGCCGAAAACCGCGGCGTATGCCGCCTTGAACAGATATCCAGCATATCCGCCGCGCGGGCGATCAGCAGCTTGTCCTCGCCGTCAAGCCTTTTTGCGGCAATAAAGCCGTTCTTATCCCGCATGGGAAGCAGCCTCCGATCTCACAGCCGTTTCAGAGGAGAACTCCGTTGCTTTCAAGCTCCGCCGAAAGCTCATCTCCCTGAAACCCTACATTATAGGGTGTGATGATAAAAGTATTGTTGGCGACAGGCTTTATGCTGCCTCCGTTGGCGTAAGCCACGCCTCCCAAAAAGTCGATGATCCTTCTTGTAACATCGGGAGTCGTAGCCTCCAGATTGAGTACCACCGTCTTTTTATTGTTAAGGTGATTGGCGATCTCCTTTGTATCGGAGAATTTTTCGGGTTTGACAAGTATCACCTGAAGCTGCGCAGTCACACTGATATTGACCCTGTTATTGCCGTTGTTGTCAACAGGCTGGGATCTCTGCAAATAAGAGTTATCAGGCTGCATCTGCTGCATAGGCTGGCTGTACTCGTAATCGTCGTCGTAACCCTCCATATCGTCGGGGTCGATGCCCAGAGCAGTTTTAATGTTGTCGAACAGTCCCATTTATTTATCTTCCTTTCTTTTGTTTTGTCTGTTGTTTATCGCGGCATTGCGCCGTAATTTCTTTTTCCGAAGAGAGCGGTGCCCAGCCTGACCATGGTCGAGCCGAATCTCACAGCCTGATCATAGTCCGAAGACATACCCATGGAAAGCACGTTAAAATCGGTTCCTTCGGGTCTTCCCGATCTCATGTCCTCAAATATGCGCTGCATTTTCTCGAAGTAAAAGCAGCAGTTTTCCGGAGGCGGGATCGTCATAAGGCCGCGTATTCTTACGCCCTCCAATTCGTATATCTCGCCTGCGGCGCCGTATAGCTCCTCCGGAGAAAATCCGCTTTTCGACTCCTCGCCGCCGATATTTACCTCGCACAGGATATCCGCAACAATGCCTCTTTTCGCAGCCTGCCTCGATATCTCGCGCGCCAGCGGAACGCTGTCGCAGGACTGTATCATGGAAACATCGCCCAGTATATATTTGATCTTGTTGCTTTGCAGGTGTCCTATGAAGTTAATTTCGGCATTTTTATCGTAAATATCCTTTTTGCCGAGAAATTCCTGAACCCTGTTTTCGCCCAGCAGATCAAAGCCCTTTGAAACCGCGTAATTCACCCTTTCGGGATCAACGGTCTTTGTTACCGCCATGACCTTGATATCGTCCTTTTCCCTGCCGCATTTTACCTTGGACTCTTCAAGCTCAAAGCGTATCCGTTTGATATTTTCGTCAATATCCTCAAATGCACGGAAATCGTCATTGCGGTTCAATCTGATCCTCTCCTTCCGCTTCCGGGATCTCCTGAAAACGCCCTGCATTGGCGGGATCGTCCTCCATAAAGGTGATAGGCTCGGAGGTCTGCGTATCGGACGCGGTCTGAGAATACTTTTCGAAGCTCTCGCTCTCGTCCTCCCCGTCGGACTCTTCCGTTCCGTTTGAATTGGCCATGTAGGCGGCGGTGTCAACGCCCCTTATGATAACGTCGTCGTAAACGCACACATAATCCTCGTCGGATGTTATCCTTGAAAGGATATAGCTTTCATCCTCAAAAACGGGGTCTACCTTTTTGAAAAGAACTCTCTGCCCCCACAGGACATAGCAGCCTTTTTCGTTGTTTTTATTAAACCTCAAAGCATCTCTCGACACTCTTATCCCCTCAAAGTCGTTGAGGGTCATCTCCACCCGTTCAACTCTTTTCTGAACGAGATCGTAGGTCATTTCATCGCACCTAAGCACCAGTATCCATTCTTCCGGATCTTCCGTAGGCTCCAGCATTTCTATAACGGCGGCGACCGTATCGGGAGTGGACGCAAAGCTAAGCTTCACCTCGTCGCCCGGATTGTAAACGCTGTCGGAATTGTCGATGATCCCCGCGATCTTCCAGTCATATCCCTTTATCAGCTTGCCTATTTCATTGGCGGGTCTGCTGCGGGCGGAGTTTTTTTCTCCCGAAATGACCTGCTTTATCTGTTCGGCAGTGATACCTTCCGTGTTATCAAGGCTGAGAACGCTCTCGAAGCCGTCGGTATAGCTTACAAAATATCCGGAGTCGGGAGATTCGATGGCGGTTTTCCGGTTAGTTATGCCCGATTCAAGCTGCTCCGCCTGAGCCTGAAGCTCCGCGATGCGGCTGTCGTAATTTGTTTCCTGCTTGACCGCGATCTGATAAATGCTCATAAGAGTGAGCAGATCGTCCCGCTGAGCCTTGATATCGGAAATATCCTTTTTTGCAAGCAGGGTGGATACGGTCTGATATTTTTCGCCTATCAGCGAGGAAATGAATTCCGGCTGAGCCGTAAGCACTGTACCGGGATTCTGAGCCGCCTTTATAAGCTCTATCTCCTCGTTTATCTCGTTTAACCGGCGGTTGAGCTCGATATCCTCGACGCTGTCGTACACATACGCTATCACGGAGCCGTTGGCGACCTTGCTGCCGTCTGCCGAGGGAAAACTGAGAACGCCGCTGTAGCTCTTGCTGATAACGGTTTCGTTGCGTATGTAAACGCCTCTGAAGGAAACTTTATCCGCCGATGAATATATCACTGCGGTATCCGTTTTATACTCCTCCCTGACCGACGTATATATCTGACTCGATACCGAGCATAGGATAAAGAGAGCAAGCAGAACAAGCAAGAAACGCATTATACCGTTTCCCATATCCCATACGTCCTTTCACAGCGTCCGGCGGATCTACTTATCCTGCTCGGCGTCGAGGATAGAAACGGGTTTTGCGGGGATAATGGTGGAAACGGCGTGCTTGTAGACCATTTCCTGCTTTCCGTCGGCGTCGATTATTATAGCATAGCTGTCGAAGCCCTTGACAATGCCCTTGAACTGGAATCCGTTCGTCAGGATACATGTAATGGGAATGCGATCCTTTCTCGCCTGATTAAGGAACACATCCTGAAGATTAAGCGACTTGTTCATAAAATAAAATCATCCTTTCGGTACGTCCGCCCTGTACGCAGGGCATATTCTACACCTTTTTACTGCGCAAAGCCCTGAAAAAGCCGAACTCTTCGCAAGAGTGAATTATACTTTCATTTTACACTCTTTTTAATTATAACACATAATTTGGGATTTGGCTACTATATTCCTGCAATTTGTAATAATTCCGTCAATTTGTTCATTTTCAGCCGTATCTATCCAAATAATTCGTGCATCTCGACGAAACCATGTGAGCTGTCTTTTGGCATAACGCCTTGTTTCACGCTTAATTTTGTCCGCCGCCTCCTCCAAAGAGCATTCGCCGTTTATATAAGGTATAAGCTCCTTGTAGCCTATGGCGTTAAAGGCGGTGCGGGCGTCGTATCGGGAGTAAACGCGCCTTGCCTCGTCGGCAAGACCGTCCTCCAGCATTTTGTCCACGCGCCTGTTGATCCTGTCATACAATACCCGCCTGTCAAAGCAGGTAAGTCCTATCATGCAAGCCTCGTAGGGAGAGGGCTCGCGGCGGCTTTCCGCGCGGTTGTCCTCCCCCGTTCTGCCGGAGAGCATACACATCTCGACGGCTCGTATAACGCGAACCGTATTGTTCGGGTGTATGGCGGCGGCTGCCTTCGGATCGAGGGTTTCAAGCCGCTTGTGCATATGCGCGGCGCCCATTTCGGCAGCATCCCGCTCAAGCTCGGCTCTCAATCCGCTGTCGGAGGATATATGGTCAAAGGTGATATTGTCGACGAGAGAACTTATATACAGTCCCGTTCCGCCGGCTATAATAGGCAGCTTGCCCCTATTGTGAACATTTTGTATACATTCCCGCGCCATTTTGACATAATCCGCCACCGAAAACGGCTCGTCCGGTTCGAGAAAATCAATGAGATGGTGCGGGATCCCCGCCATTTCGGCGTTCGTCGGCTTTGCGGTGGATACGGAAAGCTCCTTGTATATCTGCATCGAGTCGGCTGATATTATCTCACCGCCGTATATTTTGGCAAGCTCTACGGCGACCGCCGTTTTTCCGGAGGCGGTAGGCCCGCAGATCACAAGAAGGGGTATTTTTTTATTTTCCATTTTTTACCGCCTCATTTCAAGAAAATTCGCCGTCGATCTGCACAAAAAATTTATTTATTCAAATTTTATTCAAAAATTAGACACTACAAAAACAGCATTTTTTTGCGTTTTTTGCTCAAAAAAAATTCCGCGCCAAAAAATGACTTTAATTTCTTTGTATATAACGACGAATAATTTCAACAAATTCAACATCACACTATCCTTTTGAACTGCTTTTCAAGCTCTCTTTTTGTAAGCCTGAACATGACGGGTCTTCCGTGGGGGCAATAGCGTATCCTTTTATCGGAAAGTATCTGCCCTACAAGAGCCTTAAGCTCCTCCGTGCCGGTGATGTCATTTGCCTTTATAGCTCCCCTGCATGCCATAGTGTGATATATATCGTCAAGTATTTCGGGCATGGGATCGCGGCGGTGAGCCGCCAGATTCTGCGCAAGCTCCGTAACTATATCCTCCGCCTCGCTTTTGTCAAGCATGGAGGGGATTCCCTTGATAAGCACCTTGGGAGCGCCGAGGGGAGTTATGTCAAAGCCGCAGTCGGCGCACACCCGCAAATTCTTTATAAGGGCGTCATACTCGCCGTAATCGAGCAGAAGCTCGCGGGGAGAGAGAAGAAGCTGAGCCGTAAGGCTGTCCCTGCCCGTGCGGAGCCGCTCAAAGCGTATCCGTTCATGGGCGGCGTGCTTATCCACGATAATGATCCCGTCCTCCGCCTCGGCTATAATGTAGTTTTTGAACGCCTCTCCGATTATACGGAAAAAGATCTCATGTTCGCCGGTATCTTCGGAGCTGCCCGTGCTTTCCTTAAATGAACGGCTGTCGATATATTTGAACTCATGCTCCGCAGGATCGGCTTTCAGCGATTCTATGGAGCCGTCCCCCGCAGCGGGGGAATATCCCGTACTGAGATGCTGGCTGATATCCCCGGCGACCTCGTCAGCCGCCCGCTCCGGCGGGACGTCCGCGGGAGCTTTTATCCCGCCCCGGGATACGGAAGAGCCGTCGGGAACGGCTTTTACGGCGCTGCGGAAAGGTCTGCCGCCGTTGACCGAAGCGCGTTCTCCATCATTCTCCGAAATGTTTTTTTGCGTCGCATAGGATATATCGCCGCCGGCGGTCACGGAAACCGCCGATCCGGTACGCTCGGAAACGGAC
>JAMPAO010000062.1 GCA_023667165.1 Ruminococcus sp.
GTGGAGGCTGTGGCGGCTTCCGAGGCGGGGTACTTTTCCGCCGTCCTTATGGACGTGCAGATGCCCGTAATGAACGGCTACGAGGCAAGCAGGGCGATACGCGCCTTAGACGACCCCGAGCTGTCAAAAATACTTATCATTGCAATGACCGCCAACGCTTTCGAGGAGGACAGGCAGGAGGCCTTGGAGGCGGGAATGAACGATCATGTAGGCAAGCCGATAGACATTCCCGTGCTGCTTAATACCTTGCGGAAATATCTGTGATCGGAGGAAATTTATGAAAAAATTTTATTGTATCTTGCTTTCTGCGGCAATGCTCTGCGGACTTTTCTCGGGCTGCGGGAAAGCTGCCGAAAGGAAGTCGGTCACGCTCAACGTCAAGTGTCCCACGCTCCAGATGAACGATCACGTGGGAACGGATCTTACAGCCGCCGTCCAGTTCCTGCAAAGGGCAGCCGACGATTTTTCAAAGCAGTATGAGGACGCGGACGTTACGGTCAATATTGTTGAGTTCGAGCAGACGGGCGAGGACGCGGCTGTTACCGGCTGCTTTGACACCCCCGACGCCGCAGACGTGCTTTTCGAGGGTTATTTCAATATGTCCACCTACATACATACGGGCAGAGTCGTTCCGCTGGATGATATTATCGGAGAAGAGCTGAGAGCCGATATTTACCCGAGCTATTGGACGGAAAGCTCCCTTAACGGGAAAACCTATATGATGCCCTTTTACAGCGCGCAGAACACCCTTTCCTTCAACGCCGACCTGTTCCGCGAGGCGGGACTTGACGAATTTATCAAGGACGCTGGAGCTGTTCAGAACTGGGACAGGGAGCAGTACGAATACGTGCTTAAGACCTTAAAGGAAAATCTGCCCGATTCGGTTTCCCCCATGATGATGTACGCCGCGGACAATCAGGGCGACACTCATATAATGACCCTTTTAAGGGCGTTCGGCTGCCCTCTGTTCGACGAAAACGGACGGTTCTGCGTGAACACCCCCGAGGGTATTGCCGCCCTGCAGTGGATAAAGGACTGCAACGACAAGGGGTACTTCCCCGCCAAAGCCGATACCCTGGTAATAATGGATAATTATAATTCGTTCGTCAACTCTCAGCTTGCGCTTTATATCAATAATGTGGCTCAGGAAACGAACTGCCGCAGGGAGGGCGGGTTCGATATCTATTCCGTCAACTTCCCGAATTTCTCCGGCGGCGAAACGGGTTATGCGACGGTTTTCACCACCGGCTTCGAGGTATTCGACAACGGCGACGGGGAAAAGCTCAAGGCGGGAAAGGCGTTTGTAAAATATATTTACGAAAGCGGTTACAGGGACTATATGACGGGCGCTATGCCCTGCAGCTCAAGCGTTGCCGAAAAGTACGCGGACGCGCTCAAGGACGAAAGCAAGTACATAAACAACAGCGGCGCAAACGTAAATCTTACGGGGAACAATCCCAACTGGCGGGGCGTCCGCGCGGCGTTCTACCCCAATATACAGGATCTGCTTTTCGGAGAGAAAACTCCCGAGGAGGCGGCGGCAAGCATTGACGCTGCCTGCAACGCCGCCATCGAAGAGGGATATGCGGCAAGCAGGCTTCACGACTGACGGCGGTCTTATGACCGCAGAGCTTGGGAAAGCATACGGGCGGTACAGGGCAAGGAAACGGCGATCCTTGTCCTGCGCCGCCCGTATTTCGGATGAATGCGTCACCCGTCGTATTTTTCTCTTAGCTTTTCAAGAGCTTTCTTTTCTATCCTTGACACATAGGAGCGTGAAATGTTCAGCTTATCCGCCACCTCCCGCTGCGTAAGCGGCTTTAAGCCGTTAAGACCGTATCTGCGGCGTATGATCTCCTTTTCGCGCTCGTCGAGGCAGTCATCGATAAAGCCGTAAAGCTGACGGGATTTTATCATCGTGTCTATGCGCTCCACCATGTTGTCGTCCTCGGCGATAATATCCATAAGGCTCATGCTGTTGCCGTCCTTGTCAACGTCCACGGGCTCGTCGAGGTAAACGTCCTTTGCGCTTTTGCGGGCGCTGCGGAAGTACATGAGCACTTCATTGTCAATGCACTTGGCGGCATAGGTGGCGAAGCGCGTGCTTTTGGAATTGTTAAACGTGGATACCGCCTTGATAAGTCCCACCGTGCCTATGGAAATAAGCTCCTCGCTGTCGGTATTGGGGGAGTAATATTTTTTGACTACATGAGCCACAAGCCTAAGGTTATGCTCTATGAGCTCCGTGCGCGCGTTCCGATCTCCCTTAGACATACGCTCGAACGCTTCAGCTTCCTTTTCCGCCGACAGCGGCTTTGGAAATACCGTGCCGTTTTCCATATGCAGCGCAAAGTAAAGCATACTTTCCAGAAGACGTGAAATGATTCCCCCGAACATAAAAATATCACCTCGAATATATTTACCGCTTCCCGCATTTCTTCTTTGAAAATGCGGGAGACTCCGTATTTGCGGGAGCCATGCTCCTCTTCGGCGCATTTTCCGCAGGGAGTGGCCGCGGGGTGTGTTGACGCTGCCGCTCAATGCCTGGTTTTGCGATCCAAACATTTCGGATAGCGTCGTCACCCCCCGGATAAATATATTCGGGGTGAAATTTGTCCTATTCCGCGGCGGGAAAATCCGCGCGCGTATGCCTGCAATGACATTTTTTTAACCGAAAAGAAATATTCCTGTAAAATATGACTAAAATTTATATAAAATATCATATAATATGTGCATTGAAAAATCTTGTTAATTATTATATAATATTCATATAATATTATGATCATGCGGAAAAGCCTGTGTTTTACGGAAATCCCGTTCTGCCGAGAAGAATTCCGTTACGGCAGATTTATGAATTATCCCGAAACGTAAGGAAAGCGGATATCGGTCAAACCAAGGCATGAAGTCTGCTGCGGCTTGTTTCTTGCTTATTGCTCGGCTTTATGCTTTGCCTTGAATAAAACATACCGCCATAATACATACGCGGCAAAAATCCGGCAGGAATTTGCGGGGCTGAGGCTTACTGCTTTGAAATTTCCGGCTCAGTTTTAAAGAGGTGTTAATATGTCAATTTCAAGCGAGATAATAATCGTGGCTCCCGACAAATGCGTTGGATGCAACGCCTGCGTAAGAAACTGTCCCGCTCAGGAGGCAAATATTACCAAGGTAACGGACGACGGCAGATTTGTGACCACCGTCGACCCCGACCGCTGCATTAGCTGCGGCGAATGCGTAAGGACCTGTCAGCACGGCGCAAGAGATTATCTGGACGATACCGAGGAATTCATGCGCTTTATCGAGCGCAACAAAGCCGCTTTGCTGGTAGCTCCCGCCATCAAGACCGTAATGCCCACCATGTGGAAGGGCGTGCTGGACTATTTCAAGAAAAAGGGCGTTAAGATATACGACATATCCCTGGGCGCGGATATCTGCACGTGGGCGCATCTGCGCGCCATCGAGCAGGGACAGGTGAAGAACGTTATAACTCAGCCGTGCGCCGCAATTGTAAATTATATAGAAACCTATCAGCCCAAGCTGCTTCAGAATCTGTCGCCCGTACACAGTCCCGCTTCCTGCGAGGCCGTATATCTGCAGCGGTATCTGAACGTTGCCGTGCCGCTTGCCATGCTCTCGCCCTGTATCGCCAAAAAGACGGAATTCGTGCAGACGGGTTACATTAAGTACAACGTTACCATGGGCAAGCTCAAGGAATACTTCAAGAAGAATAATATTTACATCACCGAAAACAGCGCGGAGGACGACTACAAATATAACTTCGACGACCAGCAGGGTCTGGTGGGCGCTGTGTATCCCCGTCCCGGCGGACTTCGCGATAATCTGTGGCTGCATGATCCGGAGCTTAACATAACCAATTCCGAGGGCGTTCATAAGGTTTATCCCGAGCTTGATATGTATGCGCAGATGCCCGAATTCAAGCACCCCGAGGTGTTCGACGTGCTTTCCTGCGAGTACGGCTGCAACGTGGGTCCCGCCACCGATACCGAATCATCCGTATTTGACATAATGGCGACTATGAGGGACGTTGAAAAATTTGCGCGGAAGAACCGCAAGGCGGGTCTTTTCGGCAAGGGCGAGGATAAGCAGTTCAAGAAATTCGACGACGTGCTGACTCTGCGGCACTTTATGCGTACATATACTCCCCGCAAGGCGTCCCCCGTTCCAACAGCCGTTCAGCTTGAGCCGATATTCATGAGTATGGGCAAGGAAACGGATAAAGACAGGCATTACGACTGTCACGCCTGCGGCTACCATTCCTGCTACGAGATGGCGACCGCCATTTACAGGGGCTTAAACGTTCCCGACAACTGTATCATTCACGCCAAATCGGTGCTCAACGCCCGTCATGAGGAGCTTACCGAGGAGCACAACAAGCTGTATATGATGGCGGAAAAATGCAAATCGTTCTCCGATGAGCTGGTGCAGGATATCGACGTTATCACGGGCAACATAAGATCCATAAACGACGCTACGTCCAAAACGGGAGAGAAATCAAAGATAGTAAACGGACTGCTGGGAAATCTTATCGCCTTCTGTTCCTCTTACGACCATATGGACGCACAGACGGTGACCCAGCTTACGGGAATACTGAGCAGCATTTCCACGGCGTTCGGCAGTCTTGAAAGCAACGTTACCACGACCATGGACAGCTCGGACGCCATCAGCGAATCGGTGGTAGAGCTTACGAGGCTTGTGGAGGAGCTTAACGTTATGCTTCACGAAACGACTCACATCGACAAGTATTGATATATAACCGCAGAGGATGTCCCCCGCCACGTTCAGCGGCGGGGGACATCTGCATTCAGCGGGGGTACAATCCCCCGCTGAATGCGGCGTGCGCAGCACGCCCTCTGCTTGTTGAAAGCAGAGCTTTGAAATATTTTTATGAGATATCGGGAAGCAGTCTGCGCAAGCTGTGCAGGCTGCTTTTTTATGTTTATTTTGCACAAAACAGAACGTATGTTCTTGTAGAATGAAACAAATTTTTCGATTTTTTAAAATATTTTGCGCTATGCTATTGACAAACGGAAGGATTTATGCTATTATGATAATGCAAGGTAAATGCACTGCGCAAAAAATATTGAATATTACAGGACGGCGGCGCCGTCATAAGAACAGATATGTGCCGGGATTTTCCGCTTTACGTTTGCCGAATGCGGGGTTGAACGAATACTTCGCTCCAATGCAGGCAATTTGAAGCAAGGATCTCCGGACGTTAGCTGACTTGGGAATGCGTTATGCGGTCTATATCAAAATCAGCTTCGCGGTTTGGGAAAAAGGCGGGGACGCGGTCTGTCCGGTCGGGGGTAATTTATCGGATCGGTCGGCGCACGGATCTGCCGTGATGAAAGGCAGGTGAGTATTATCCGCGGCATTTTTACATATTGCCCGATTTGCGGGGACGAAACGGAAACGAACGACATTTCCCGCTTCGGTATGTGCATTGACTGCTTTACCGACGAGCTTGCGGAAAACGTTTGCGACAGCGCGCTTTACGATTTCCTTAAAGAATATCGGCGGGAATTAAAGGGATTCCTTTATGACAATTACGAAAACTGAATTGCGCTGTGCTACAAGAAGAAAGGATGTGAGGTAACTGTTTGAAAAAGGCTACCAAGGAAGCTGTGCTTAGAGAATTATCCGCTATCGCTTTTTCCGATTTTACGGAATTCGTTACGCTGGAAACGGATCCGGAGGAGGGTCAGGTGATGATCGTAAAGAACACCTCGCTTATCAAGAAAGAAAGCAGGCGGGCGGTTTCTTCCATCAAAGCCGGCACAAGGGGTATTGAGATAAAGCTGCACGACAAGCTGCGCGCTTTGGAGCTGCTGGGCAGGGTCAACGGCATTTTCTCGGACAACGACGCGGGGGAAGAGGACGCTCTGAACGAGCTTAAGGCCCTGCTGAAAACGGGGGCGGATACAGATGCTGACTCCTAAGCAAAGGCAGGTATGGAATAAGATCGTTTCCTCCTCGAAAAGATGGAACATCTCCGTGGGCGCGGTAAGATCGGGCAAGACCTATATGGATTACTACAGGATACCCTACAGGATCATGCGGGCGGACAAAAACGGCGGGATAGCGATCGTGGGGAACACGGAGGCTTCGGCGGAAAGAAATATACTGGCGCCCATGAGGAAAATGTTCGGGCCGAAGCTGGTGGGACGGGTAAAAGCAGGCGGCTCGGTAAGGATATTCGGCAGGGACTGCTTTGTTATAGGCGCGTCCCGCAGCGGCTGCGCAGACAAGCTGCAGGGCAGCAGCCTGGCATACTGCTACGGCGACGAGATCACCACGTGGAGCGAGGACGTTTTCAAGACGCTCGTTTCAAGGCTGGACAAGCCGTCCTCCGTATTTGACGGGAGCTGCAATCCCGCTTATCCGTCCCACTGGTTCAAGAAGTTTATCGACAAGGGCGAAAAGGACGGCAGCGTGAACGTTTTCCGTTTTAACATGGAGGACAACACGTTTCTCTCGCAGGAGTTCGTAAGCTCGGTGAAAAAGGAATACGAGGGATCGGTATACTACGACAGATTCGTTCTGGGAGAATGGAAAAACGCCGAGGGCTGCATATACAGGCAGTTTGCCGAATGCCCCCAGCGGTTTATCGCCGAGATACCCCCGCAGGAGATAATCATGGCGGACATCGGCGTGGATTTCGGGGGAAACGGCTCAGCTACGGCGTTTAACCTTACAGGCTATACCAAAGGCTATAAAAAGATCGCTACGCTGGAGGAGTATTACAGAAAGGGCATAATGTCCCCTGCGGAGCTGGAAAACGATTTCGTGGATTTCGTAAGGCGGTGCAAGGAAAAATATCCCGCGCTGCGGGACGTTTACTGCGACAGCGCGGAACAGGTGCTTATAAGAGGTCTGGAAAACGCACTGCGCAGGGAAAAGCTCCCCGTTGAGCTGCACAACGCGCGGAAAGGCGAGATCGGTCAGCGGATAAGATTTTACACCGCCATAATGTGCAGCGGCAGGTATTTTATTTCCCCACGGTGCGTGAATACCATAAAAGCGTTTTCCGAAGCCGTGTGGGAAAAGGACGGCTCCGACAGGCGGCTGGACAACGGTTCGCTGAACATCGACAGTCTTGACGCTCAGGAGTATTCCACGGAGAGAAGAATGAACGATATTCTTTACAGATAAGGAGGCGTATAATGGTATCGAACATTATTTATCAGGCGCAGCAGGCGTTTCCCGACGCGGTTTTGCCCGACGCGGGGGATTATTACGGCAATATTATTGCGCTGTGCGATGACATTTACCGAGGAGAGCCGCCCTGGGCCTATGTGAAAAGGTCGGGTCTTTACGGAAAGGGCGACAGGCGCATGAGTATGCTCGGCTGCGCAAAGGTCCTGTGCGACAGCATGGCTTCGCTGACGTTCAGCACGCAGGCAGACATCCGCTGCGGCGACGGCAGGCAGCAGGAATTTGCCGACAGGGTATTGCAGGAAAATTCCTTTTGGGAAAATATGCCCTCGTTTTTCAGCAGAGCTTACGCTCTGGGGGGCGGCGCTCTGAAAATTTTCTTAAACGGCGGAAGGGTCTGCGTGGACTACATTCCCGCAGACTGCTTCATTCCCCTGGGAAACGGCGTCGGCGGAATAAACGAGGGCATTTTCCGAAGCAGCTACGCAAGAAACGGGGAGGAATATATCCTTTTTGAAAAGCAGAGCATGGCGGACGGTCATGTGGTATGCGACAGGGCGCTGTTCAGGCCGAAGGGCGGCGCGCTCGGCGAAAGAGCGCCTGTGGGTTCGGTTTTCGAGGATCTGGAGGAGCATTCGGAATACGGCTCGGATATACCCATGTTTGCCTATTTCCGTCCGGCTGCCGCCAACAATCTGTGCGGCGGCGCGCTCGGCATAAGCTGCTTTGCAAACTGCATTGACACGCTTAAGGCTCTGGATATTGCCTTTGACAGCTTTTCAAGGGAATTTGTGCTGGGCAGGAAGAGGATCATTGTTCCCAGCTCCTGCATACGCACGGTGGTGGATCCCGACAGCGGACAGATCAGCCGTTATTTCGACGCCGACGACGAGGTGTATCAGGCTCTCAAATGCGACGAGGAAAGGGATCTGAAGATATGCGACAACACCTGCGAGCTGCGGGTGGGAGAGCATAAGGAGGCTGTCAACGCGCTGCTGGATATACTTTGCTTTCAGGCCGGTCTTTCGGCGGGTACTCTGTCGTTTTCAAGCTCCGGAGGAGTTCGTACCGCCGCCGAGATCAAAAGCATGGAAACGCGCACGGAGGTGACTATGCAGCAGAACAGATGCATGGCTGCGGAGCTTATAGAATGCGCGGTCAGGAGCATTATCGGGTGCGGTATGCTGTGCGGCGAGCTGGAGAGGAAGGACATCAGCGTGAGAGCGGTCTTTTCCGACAGGCAGACCGTTGACCGCTCGGAGATCATTGACAGGAACATCAAGCTGGTGGGAGCGGGTCTTAAAAGCAGACTGTCGGCGATGATGGAGGTCATGGACTGCTCCGAGGACGCCGCCCGCGCCGAGCTTGAAAAAATTATGAAGGAGGAAAAGGAAAATGGAAGAAACAAATGTGAACAATGACGGGAAGAAAGAGCTGTCCGTCGAAGAAGGAACGTCCGTCCCGCCCTGCGGAGAAGAGGACGGAGCGGAGGCTCTCGGCAGGGAAAACGCCCGTCTGAAAGCGGAGAACACCGCTCTCAGGCACAGGATATCCTGCCTTGAAAACGGCATTCCGGGTAACATTGCGGAGGATATGATCTGCATTGCCGAAAGACGCTGCGAAAGGGAAAACTGCGATTTCGACACTGCCGTCAGGGACGCTTACGAAAGGATATCCGGCTTTGCCGCCGCGCGTTCGCACGGAGTGACCACGGGAGTCAGATCCCGAAGCGGAGGGAGATCCTCCGACGATACTCTGAGGCACGCTTTCGGACTGCGGGAAAGGTAACGCTCCGGAGGCAAGCGGCAGCGACTGCCGCGAAAAAAAAATTATTTATCAAAAAAATTTATGGAGGTATTTTTATTATGACTAACACTATCGCGCTTGCGAAAAAATATTCCGCTCTGCTGGACGAGGCGTACAGGGAAAACGCCAAAACCGCCGTTCTGGAGTCGGATCCCGCTCTCGCCAAGGCGGGCGCCAACGCCAACGAGATCGTTATCCCGAAGCTGACCATGGACGGACTTGCCGATTATTCGAGAAACAGCGGCTACGTTGACGGCGGCGTGAACCTTACCTGGCAGACGGTAAGATACAACTACGAAAGGGGAAGAATGTTCAGCATTGACGCCATGGACAACGAGGAGAGCCAGGGCATTGCTTTCGGCAGCCTGGCGGGGGAATTTATGCGCACGAAAGCCGTTCCCGAGCTGGACGCGTTCAGATTCGCTCAGCTTGCGGGCACGCAGGGGATCTCATCCGCCTGCGCGGTCATCAACAACGGCGAGGACGCTGTGGCGGCTGTCAGGAGCGCGGTTTCCGAAATGGACGCGGCGGAGGTGCCCTCGGAGGACAGGATACTGTTTATAACTCCGGTAATAAAGGGCATGATCGACGATATGGACACTACAAAATCAAGAGCCGCTCTGGCAGGCTTTGAGAAGGTCGTTGCCGTTCCCCGTTCAAGATTTTACACAAAGATAGTTCTTCACGACGGCGTTACGGAGGGGGAAACGGACGGCGGATATTCCAAGGCGGAGGACGGCAGGAACATAAACTTTATGATAGTTCACAAGCCCGCCGTGCTTCAGTTTACAAAGCACGCCGTGCCGAAGATCGTTTCACCCGCAAACAATCCCGATGCGGACAGCTGGAAATACGGCTACCGCAGCTACGGTCTGTGCTGCGTTTACGCTTCAAAGACTGCGGGGATATTCTGCCACAGCGGGGAGGAATAAACCGCCGATGGCAAGAGGCTCGGGTCTGCGGCTTGGGTCAAATTCGTATCGGGAGCGGATATTCTCCGCTCTCTGTACGGATGGGAAATTTTTGAGAGGAGGAAGTTATTATGAAAGCGGATATAAATTATTATAAAGAAATATTCGGCGGGGGATATTCGGAGGAGATAATTTCCCCGTATCTTGAATACGCGGGGGACATTATCGCGGCGGCTGCCGTCGGGGATGAACTTTCTCCGGAGCAGGAAAACGCGTTTTGCGGGGCGGTATGCATTCAGGCGGAGGAGCTTGCGCGGAACGGGGTTTCCGCTTCGGCGGAAAGCGCTGACGCGTCAGCCTGCGGCGGTGAGAATTATTCGTCGGTAAGGCTGGGGGACTTTTCCGTATCTTTCGGATCGGGGGACGGCTCGTCTTGCACCAAAACGCAGTCCGATACGGAGGAAAGCGTAAACGGTATCTGCAAAAGAGCCGCCGCCGTGCTTGAAAGGTACGGTTTATTTTACAGGGGAGGGGTGAGGATATGATACCTATTCCCGAGGAGGTGCTCATTCACTCGTGCGTTCTGAAAATTTACAGGGTCGGCGGGATATACGGCGGCTGCGGTCTTGAGGAGGAAATACCCTTGACGAGGGTAAGGATAAGCATGATGAAAAAGGCGGAGAACGGCACGGAGGGCAGAGTTGTGAAAACGTCCGGCACGCTTTATTACGACTGCACGGTCAGCAGTCCCGCAAATACGGAATTCCTGCTTCCCGGCTGCCGCAGCGTTATCAGCTTTCGGGACTCGGAGCTGGAGATCACCGGCGTGGACTATATTTACTCAGACAGCGGACTGCATCATCTGGAAATCAGCCTTGGCGGATAAAGGACGGTGAGGAGCATTGGGAAAAATAAATTCGTGCGCGGAGCTTATATCAAAGCTCTGCGGGATACTCGGAACTGACGCCTACGGCAGCGGCGGCGTATCCGTAAAGCTCGTTTCGGGCGGCCGGACGGTCCCCTTGGGCGGCGGCGGCATATGCTTATGCAAGGGCTGCGTTTCCGCCGCCGGATATGAGGGCAGGGAGGCTCTGATCGGGAAAACCGACGACGTATGCAAAAGAGCTGTATCATACAGGAACACGGACGGCGGTATTTTAAGGATAACGCCGTCATCTCCCGCCAGGCTGGAGATATCGGAGGACGGAGGTTTTATGAGATTTGAAAGAGATATTGAGATAATTTACAGGGGGGATATGCTATGACCGTTTCACAGGCGGCGCTCCGTTCGGCGTCGGCGGGGATAGCCGACGAGGACGGATATATTCTGGGGATAGATATGTCAGAGGGGCAGGACGCCGAGTGGGGAGATTTTACCGTGCTGAGCGAGGGCGTTTACGGGATATCAGCCGATCTTTCGCCCGAAACGGCGGTGAGAAAATATGTTGACGGATACAGGTCGCTGCCCGTTTCGGACATGGCGAGGATCACGGTGAGGCTGGCGGCGGGAGCGGAGGATGCCGCGGGACGGCGGCTGCTTGACGCCGCGCGGAACGGGGAAAGGCTCCGCTGCGTTTACGCGGAGGCTTCGGGCGGCAGCCGCACGGTATTTTCGCTGCTCCCGCGAATCGCGTCGGTATGTCCCGCGGCTCTTTACGGACTGGAGATCACGGTGATCATGACGGTGTAGACCGGAGGTAAAAGGAGGAATTTTTTTATGGGAATTTATCTTAAAATAGGAAACACGGACGTTAGCGGATTTGTTACGGAGAATAAATATTCCTGCGTGACAAGTCCCGTATACGACGAGGAAAGCTCGTTTATCAACATTTTCGGGAAGAGGGTGCGGGTGAAAACCGGATATGAAACGGATATTTCCGCTGTTCTTTACGACGTGGACGACGTTACCGCCGCCGCGCTCCGCGAAAACGTTTCGGGGGAGCTTTGCAGCGTTTCTTATGCTGCTCCCGATGTGAGATCGGGGGTGTTTGAAACGGTGAAATTCGGTCTTTCCCTTGACAGGGTATACAGGGGGGAGAGGTTCTGGACAGCGGAGGTTCGCTTTCACGCGTTTACGCCCAATGAGGACGGTCTTTAGTCTGCCGGATTATGAGATAGTGATAGGGGGGATACCGATAGATCCCCGGTGCGTTTCGTCGATGAAGCTTATCCGCAGAGGAGAGGATATGCCGGTAAAGGGCATTGTTGAGTCGGAGCTTGTTATTACGCTGAAAACGGATATTGCTTTCGATCCCAATGCCGAGATAAACCTCTCGGTCAAGGGCGCAAATCCCATGAGCTTTTCCCGTCACTTTATCAGCAGGATAAGCCGTAAGGGAGATCTGCTCACCTTAAGGGCGGGGGATCTTTTAAGACGGACGGAAAATCCGTTCGACGACGGCAGGTACAACAGGTCGGGAGAGCCCTTCGAGGCTTCTCTCGTTCTTGCGGATCTTGCAAGGCAGTGCGGCTTTGAAAACACCTCCGTTTCCCCCGGGAGGATAGACAGGCTGTATTTTGACGATATTCACGGAAAAACGTGCAGGGAGATATTGAATTACATTGCCGAAAATTCCGTCGGCGCATGGTACTGCTCAAACGACAATATGCTCAGATTCTGCCCGTTCGGCTCAGCTTCGTGCAGCATAGGAACGGACAGTAACCGCACGTCTAAGGTCTATCTGCATTCGGTAAAGGGACCGTTCAGGGGCGTATACGCGGAAAATCCCGCTGCGGACGCGGTGTTCAAGGCAGGCAGCGCGGACAGCTTCAGACATATATTGAAGCTGCGGGGCAGACTGATGAGCAGGCAGAGAGCGGAGGAGATCATGTCGGATATTGCCGAAAAAAGCTGCCGTTCATTTTCCTGCGCTCACATAGGGATAATGGGCGCTCCGGAGGGACTTACGGAGTTTATTTTCGAGGATCATCCCTCGGGGCTTATATCAAGCTGCACCGTGGTTTATTTTACCGGCTCGGAGGTATACGCTCAGGCAAAGGCTGCGGACATTTGCGAGGACGAGTCGGATTACACCGATCTGACGGGATACGAGCTGCGCAGGCGGCTGGAGGAGGGCAGACGGTACGGAGATACGGTGATCACCCCGAGAGGGGTGGGGTTCGTTATCGGCGGCGGGGAGGACGATCCGCAGGTCGGCTTTTTTTCAGCCGCCGAGGACGGGGTGACAAAATTCGGCGGCGCGCTGATGGACGGGGTAATGCCCGATCTTGTTCAATCGGTATCGCAAAACGTCAAAAGGATCCGCTACGGAAATTCGTCTTACATTTTAAGCTTTGAAACGGACGAAAACGGCGGGAAAAAAAATATCAGCTTTGAAAAGGAGGAAGAGCAATGAGTTTTATTGCGGGATATCTGATGGGTCTGGAGGATAACGGCGGCAAGAGCGCGGTATTAAAGCAGCTTAACGCCGAGGAAAACGGGATATACGTTCCGCAGCTCGGCACGGACGGCTTCAGCAAGGTCTGCGTGAACGTTCCCGACCGGTACGAGGAGGGTTACGGTGACGGGTACAGGGAAGGACTCGGAGGCTCCGGCGCGGGGTCGGAGGGAAGATTTGAGAACGATGATTTTATAATATGTCACCATGATGTGGCGGTCAAGCCGACGGGGGTATATTACGCGTATGTGGAGGCAGTTGCAATTCCCAAAAAGGTTTTGCGTTCTTATATAAGCAACTCGTTCGAGGTCCAGTTCTATCTTTACAAGAAGTCTGAATCGGAACGCTATTTCGATTACATGAAAGAGTACGTAGGGTACGAGGTGTCGGATATTATTATTTCCAAGGGGGAAGAAACGACGACTGTCACGGTAAAGGTAGGGATCACGGGGGTATATCCCATGTTCGGGACAATGACGTCGTACGGGGACATAGAGCTGATATTCAGCAACAGGGTATACGGTTACTGAACCTTTCGGCGGAGATTTGCGCAGGGCAATTGTAATTACAAATAGATTACAGTTCGGAAATATCGTTGACAGCCGCGGTTTTGATGTGCTATTATGTAAACAAAGGAAAAAATCCTATGTTTATCGGAGCGAAAGGAGCTTGTTTTTTATGAGAAGATTTTGCGGAATTATGGCGGTCATGGCTGCGGTTGTTATCGGGGTTTGCGGATGTGCGGAAAAGGGGGATGAGTATGAGCTGACGAATGAGATCACGGAAAGTGTGACGGAAAGTACGACTGCTGCGGAGTTGTCTGAAAATACAACCGTTACAGAGGGCGAAACAATTAAAACGGAGGTGAGGGAGAGTGTAGAGAAAAGCGAAACAGGGGCGGAAACTTTAGATACTGTCGATGAAAGCGGTTTTAAGACAGAAACCGTACAAACGGCGGAGGGCGTTTCGGAAAGGTATATTTATTTCGGTGATGAGCCTTTTGAATATCCCGAGGATCCGCTGACGGTCGATAATCTGATTAAGATCACAACGGAGGCTAAGCTGCAAATCGCAAAGGAAAATTTTGCAGACAATAAGTATTACCAAACGGGCACGATTATGAAGTTCGGACTTATTGACGCCAATTTTGACGGCTTTCCGGAGTTGTTCTGCGAATTTGAAACCGGATCGGCAACACGGCATACCTGTTGGTTGTATTCTCTTAGAAAAGAAAATTTCTGTGAGCCTCTTGTTGAGTATCTTGCTCATGAATCCATTGGCGATACGGGTTATTATGTATATGACGGTGGCAGCACAAAAGCCATTGTTATCAATACACGCCTTAACACGCACTCACATGACATGGGCAGTACATACACATATTTGATATCACATGATGGAGAATGTTTATCAGTGAAAGAGATACTTCGCGACCGATGGAAAGTCGGAGGAAACGGTGAAAATTTCACGCCTGTCGGCTTCTATGTAGACGGTGAAGAATGCGATATATACGAATATGAAAAGGCGTGGAAGGATTATTCGTTCTTTATGTACGAGCCGGCAAACTTTATGCTGGAGGACGTTTATTATTTCGGAGGTGATGGAATAAGAGAAGTTTCCAATTCAGGAGAAAGTAAGTTATATGACATTTATGATGTCTATTTAAGAATATTAAAATTAAAAGGAGAAGATTATTATGAATGAAAATGAAAGATTATTTACAAATTTAGGCGTTAAATATGCCTACATAACAAGCTTGCATGATGTTAATACCGAGGACGGTTATGTTTCGGATTATTATTCATCAAACAGCTTTGAGGCTGACATTTGGAGTTCTGCGGGATATGAGGCACCAAGAAGTGCAATCATGAGGTCAGAAAGAACATATGCCGATCCGGTTTCAAATATAATGAGGTTTAGGGTTTCAAGCAACGAAGTTGATCCCGTTAATGACTACTATTGTGTCGCTATGGGACCGGGGTTTGCTTTGAATGCTGCCAAACTTTGTAATATGAAACTATACGAGGATAATAAAACAGGTTTTATATACGCTGATGAGGATACTTGGGGTTATACATTCAGAGTAAATTTTACGGATGATGATAACCGAGAGTTTAAGATCAATGTTATAATGGTTGATGATAAGCGCTTAAAAGGTGATGAAAACAGTACAGGCGATTACTATACAACCCATAATGACAGCTTTCTTGAGTTCATTATGAAATATGATCCAGACGCGGGGTATAGCAAAACGCAGGGATTTAAGAATACGCCTTATGGAAGAAACGGTGACGAGAAAAATTTGGACTACGATAAATTTTTCGGCGGCAAAAATGTTAGAGTGCAGTCTGTATATCCGTACAATGACGGCTGGATGTTTGAAAACATCGGTAGTTATGACGATCCGGAATATGTTATGAACGATGACCGATGGGGCATACCCACAGTTCACACTGATATGTACGAACAAGGTTATTTTGAGGGACGTAACACATTTAAGGTCAACGAATTGGAGGCTGCTTCTAACGGTGTTTATGTTGCCGAGGATAATGGGTTTGACGGGTACGACAGGGTTACGGTTAATGTTGCGCAGGGCAATGCAGATATCTGTTATGCTGTGGATAATGCTGACGGAGAAATGATAGATATAGGCGGAGGGTGGAAGGTCAAAATCTGCCTTATGC
>JAMPAO010000063.1 GCA_023667165.1 Ruminococcus sp.
CCGAAAATATCGAGCTTGTTTTTATTCCGCCGTACACTCCGGAAATGAACCCGATAGGACAACACTATTAACGGAACACATATCAATCGTCCAATTTTCCAACGCCCTTGTAGAAAATCTCAACGAGCTGTGAAGTACCGCTACTGTCTTTGCAGCGTTCGTGAACGATGATTTTGTCGATGAGTTCGCTTAAAATATCGCTTGTGACTTCCGTTATTTCCGTGTATTTGGAAACAAGGCGAATAAATTCCGCCGCACTTCTGTTGGTATTCTCGGCAGAAGTGATGATTTGCTTGCACTTGACAAGTTTGTCCTTAAGTTCTCGCTGTTCGGATTCATACCGTGCAGACATTGTACGATAACGTTCTTCCGATAAGTTACCGAGAACCTTTTCCTCAAAGACGTTCTGAAAAAGTATGTCAAGCTCGGCAATGCGTTTGCTGATTTTGACAGCCTCTTTTTTTGCCTTGTCGGATTCTCTGCTGTCAGACAGATTCATCTTTTCGCTGATTGATACGGCGAAATTTTCAATGTCAAGCTGTGCCGATTCGGTCGTGCTTTTCAAGCTGTCGCAGACAAGAGTTATGACCGTCTGCGCATTGATGTAGTGCATTGTACAGCCGCCCGAATGTTCCTTGTCATATCCCGAACAGTAATAGTAAGGTTTATGCCTGCCGTTGCTCCTCTTTATGTAAAGCCGCCTGCCGCAGTCTGCGCAGTACAGAAAACCCTGCATAATATCCTTTTCCCTGACGGTCGGAATACGTGTTTTCTTGGCGATAATATCCTGAGCAGCCTGCCACACTTCCTCCGTTATTATCGGAGCATTTACCCCTCTGAAAACGGCTTGCTGTTCGGCAGGAATTTTTATCAGCGAATGATTGCGGTAGGATTTCCTTGTTGTCTTGAAATTGATAATGTCACCGCAGTATTCCCGATGTTTCAGAATACCTCTGACCGTAACATATTTCCAGTCAAAGTTGCTGCTGTCGGGAATGTATTTCGCCGTCAGACTGTTCTTTTTCCGAAATTCCGCAGGGGTAGGAATTTTACTGTCAGTAAGATATTTTGCAATTCTGACATAACCGTCACCGCCGATGAACATATCGAAAATTTTACGGACAATTTCAGCCGCCTCGTCATCGACAAGCCAATGGTTTTTGTCATTGGGATCCTTTCTGTATCCGAATATCGGAACATTGCAAAGTATCCCGCCTGACATTCCCTTGCTTTTGAAAACAGCCCGTATCTTTTTCGACGTGTCTCTTGCATACCACTCGTTCATAATGTTCTTGATTGGAGCAAGTTCATTTTCGCCCGAATGGCTGTCTACACTGTCGTGAATTGCAATAAAGCGAATATCGTTGTCGGGGAAGTAGATTTCCGTGAAATAGTCAACCAAGATATGATGTCTGCCGAACCTTGAAAGGTCTTTGACGATTATCGTTCCGATTTCGCCTTTCCGAATGTCACTCATCATCTGCTGAAAACCGGCACGGTCAAAGTGAGTACCGCTTATGCCATCGTCAAAATAAAACCTCGTGTTGGTAAACCCGTTGTCCTCCGCATACTTGCAGAGGATTTTTCTTTGATTGGAAATGCTGTTGCTTTCCGTATCGAGTTCATCGTCACGGGAGAGCCTTGCATACAAAGCCGTCACATCTTTTTCGCCGTCCGAAATTTTGGAGTAATTCTGATTAAAAAGTACGTCATAAAGTGAGTTGTTTAACTGATTCATAAGGTAAACCTCCGTATCACTTAAACAGACAAGAAATGCGTCAACAGTAGTATAACATTTTTCGCCTGTTTTGTCAAGAACCTTTATTTCTTTGCAGACGATTTTGCTATACGCTTTTCAATCAGTTTTTCCATTTTCTCCGAAACGGTTTTTTTGTCAAAAACGGATTTGACATTGTAGGTTATACCGCCGATTTTTTTCGTGCGGCTAACCGTTTTATCGGTATCATACTTCACGGTAAACTTCCTCCGTTAAAGCCTGCGGCGTTACCGTTCCTCCGATTGTTTCGGTCACAGACGGGTAAGTGCTTGTCTTGACGGACAAAGCACAAATATCTCTCACTGCCGCAGGGTATTAAATTTTCAAGTTTCCGCACGGTACTCTCTATAACTAAAGGATAAAATCAAACACAAAATCCAATGAATTTACGAATATTTTTTTCCTACATTCCAAAGTTTGTAGGAATAACTAAAAATGACTATTCTCTTTTGTTGAAAATCACCCTTATTTTGTTAAGAGCCTTATGCTTTCTGTAACTGAAAAGCGAGGGAGAGATATCCATTTCGGCGGCAAGCGTAACATCATCTTTGTTGCCGAAAAAGCTGTTGAGGATAATCTCCCTTTCGTTCTCGGAAAGCTCCGTGTTAATTATGTTCATAACCGCCTCCAACGTTTCCTTTTTCTCGTAGTCGGCGATAACGTCCATACTGTCGGGATACTGACTGAACAGATAATCCTTGTCGGTCAGAACAAACTTGCCTTGCTTTCTGCGGTAACGTTCGGCTGAACGAAAACGCTCCCGTGCCCTGTAAATATCATCGGATACATCGACACGTTTTTTTTATCTTAATGTACTTCATACGTACCTCCTGTTTGGTCGGAGACACACCGCTTAAATCATTAAAATATTATTGACAAATTGTTACAATTATATTATAATATATTTAGACGGAAATGTCAATAGGCAAAAGAAAATTTCTCGAAAAAAATTCAAAGAAAATTTTCACGTTCGGCATTGGATTTTGTGCTTGATTTTGTCCTTTAGTATATAGGGAGATTTTATTGATTATTGTCGGTGAGAGAAAAATCTTTTCGTCGGGATTTATCTGAAAAATCCGAATATTTTCGCCGACGAGATTCCGTCAAAGCCGTCCAAACGGCGAGTAAGCCCTGACGGGCATTTGCAATTCTGCACTTTGCAGAATTGATTTTTTCTTGATTAGCAAGCATAGAAAAAGGAACCCCTTTTTCCGTTTGTTAATTTCATTAACAATTTTCGCCGTCCGGATGGACAGCAAAAAACCGTCAGGGAAATTCCCTGAAACCCTTTATCATTTCGCCGAAAGGAGGTGACGAAATGGCAAAAAGAAATATCTCAAAAACGGTAAAGTTTTTGCCCGAAGAACTTGCTAAAGTTGAACGAAATGCAAGCGAGCTGAATCTAAAGCCTGCACGGTATATAAGGACTATGGCTGTTGACGGTCAGATACTCAGACTTGAAGTCCCCGAATATCACAACACAATTAAAGAGCTGCACAGGATAGGCAGTCTTATCAACCAAATCACCCGCCGTCTGAACGAAACAGGCTCGTTCTATTACGACGATATGCAGAACATCAAGGAGGAGCACGAAAACATATGCCGTATGTTAAATCAATATCTGTCCACTCTACGCCTAAAAAAACTATAGCGTACATCGTGAACGATAAAAAGACCGACAATCTGCTGTATGTATCGGGGCTGAACTGCTCCGCTGCTCCCGATGTTGCCTATGAAGAAATGCGTGGAGTATTTGAGGAATATTCCAAGCACTCATTCAGCGAAAGAAAAGCTGTCAATTCCAAAACTCCCGTGAAACTTTTTCACTTCGTTCAGTCCTTTCACCCAAACGAAAATATCACTCCCGAAAAGGCTCACAGCATTGCCAAGGAATGGGCGGAAAAAGCCTTTGGAGCAGAACGTCAGATAATCGTTTCCACTCACACCGACAAGGGGCATATCCATTCTCATATCGTTCTTAATCCCTATGATTTTTACGGAGTAAAATTTAACTCCAACAGGGAAACATTAAAGGCTGTCAGAGGTCTTTCGGACACGGTTTGTATGAAGTATAATATCAAACCTATTTCGTCCAAAGGAAAGAAGGGAGTGGGTTACAAGGAATGGTCGGAAAAGAAGAAAGGCTCATCGTGGAAACAGCAGATTCGTGAGACGGTTGACCGCCTTGTTTACGAATCGGAAAATCTTGATGATTTGCTCCGCAAGCTGAACGAACAGGGGTACAAAATCAGCCGTAAAAAATACATCACGATTACGACTCCGAAAGGCGAAAATAAGGTTAGGACAAAGACATTGGGAGAGGGTTACGATGAGGACAGTCTTGTCCAAAGAATCGCCCTTGCAAGAGAGCAGTCACGGACGGAAAAGGAAGATAAAATCAATGAAGAAATCGCCCGTATGCCTTATATGGAAAGGCTTTACAACAAGCGTATATATGAGGTGTCACAGCTTGTAAGAAACGGCGAAAAGGTTGTAAAAAAATACAATCCCAAACTGCCCTATTCCGTCGAAAATGATTACGAGGTTTTCCGTCTTGCCCGTCAGCTTTTGATTATAAAACGTGACGGAATAACGTCCGCAAACGACCTTGAAAAGCGGTTTGAGGAAACCGAAAAAGCCTATGAAGATTGCCGCAATGAACTTAATAATCTTGCCAAAGAGCAGGAGCAGTTCAAGCTGATAATCGAGAACGCCGAGAAGTATTTCGAGCTTTCGAGCCGTGATGAAAACACTCTCACGCAGGCGGAAAAACTGAAACTTAAAATCAGCGGAGATACCGTCCGCAAGTGCGGGATAAAATCAAAAGCTCACGTCGAAATTATCCGTAAAGCCTATGAGGATAACGCTAAGAAATCGGCTGTCCTCAATGACAGCTTTGGGGTACTCGAACAGCGGTTCAAGGAATATGCCGACATATTGGAACGGTACAAGCAAATATCTCAAAAGGATTATATTACCCGTCTTATTGAAGAAAAGAAACGCAAGGCAGGCAAACTTGAATAGGTATTTTCCGCCCGTTGAAGTTATCCGAACCGGACGAAACGGCACGGGCTTAACGGCAGTTTACAAGTCGGTAAATCCCGCTGCCGTTTGGACGGTCAAGAGCATTTTTTCGCAAACAAAAAAGGATATGAAATCCTATCGAAATCATATCCTTGTAATACTTATTCACCGCCGTTTTCGTCAAGCGGTTTGGGGTACTTATTGAAGTCAACCGCAAATTCCTCCCACAAGTATTCTTCCAATGCACAGGTTATCAAAGAGTTCATGGAGCAGCCGTGTTCACGGGCGACTTGTTTTAATAATTCAAGCTGACCTTTTTTAAGATTCAGAGTTGTTCGGTCATAGGCTTTCTCGTTATATTTCCGCTTGCTTGCGGTAGAGGTTTTGGACATTGCGTTTGCTCCTTTCGTGGTATATTTTCAGTATATCACAAGTGTGGACTTAATTCAAGCGGGAAACAGCTTTTTGACGGTTTTAATATTTTTGTGTATTCAAAACTGTTAAAAATTGGTTAAGTTTACAAATTATCTAAATTTACAAATTTATTTTCAAAATCCTATTGACATACTAATGAGAGTATGCTATACTATTTTTGAACGGTAAAGATTGTCGTTACGACAATCTTCCGACAAGATAAAAGGAGTGTATGAAAATGGGTGTACAGTCTTATTTTCGGAAATGGCTGTTGCACGGTTACAAGCACGTTGATTTAAGCAAGGCACTTATCCGTTTAAGGAAAAGCTGTTAAACAAACTGAATTTGAAAAGGAGAACACGATTATGGCAATTAAAATTTCGGTGGTATCGGAAAAGGGCGGAGTGGGCAAAACCACTTGCGCCGCAAACATAGCGGGCGGACTTGTAAGGCTCGGCAAAAAAGTCCTTGTGGCAGACCTTGACCAACAGCAGAATATGTCGGCAACTCTCGGTTACGAAAAGGACGGCAAACCTACGGTTTCGGAGCTTATCTACAATGCGGTTGCGGATATTGAAACGGATTATGAATCGGCTGTACGTCACAGCGAAAAGGGCATTGATTATATACCCTCCTCCGCAATGCTTACCAATATTACAAGCACAATGGCAAACGATACGGACAGCAACTACATTCTCAAACGAATTTTTGACAGCAAGGCTTTTGATGAATACGACTTTATCATATACGACTGCCGTACACTTCTTGACCTGCTTGCAAGCAATGCTCTGAACGCAAGCGATTATGTTGTAATCCCCGTGGAAAGCGGAGTTTACGCATATGACGGACTTGAAAAGATGATTGGCAAGGTATCTTCCGTAAACAACAGCACCAACAGAAAGCTCCGTATTCTCGGAATACTTCTGAATAAACAGCAGAGGACGAACATAAGTGCCTCGGTCGCCGAATCAATAAAAAGCGATTACGAGAACATCACCTTTGAAACGAGCATACCCTACTGCCCTGCGCAGACCGAACAGGCTATCATTCGCAGAGAAAGCTGTGTGTTTGACGATAAAAGCTCTCTCGGAAAGGCGTTTGCAAAGATAGCGGAGGAAGTCGTTAGACGAATCGAGAACGTTCGCTGAAATCAAAAAACATTTTGTCAAAGGTTTGTCGTTACGACAAACTTTTGACAGCAAACGAAAGGAGCAAATATGAAATATGACTTGAAATCCCGCAAACAAGCGGCACAGATACAGGAGGAAACAGTTCCCGACAATATTCCCGATGAGCTGAAAAGCACCTATGAAAATGTGTGGGGGCAGAGCAGTCAAAAGGTAATCGATGTGGAGCTTGGCAGGATTTTTCCCTACAAAAAAGGCGAGGGCGGACAGCCCTACAAGATGAATGAACGGAAAATCTCGCAGATAGCCGCAAGTGCGGAGGATATTGGAATAATAACACCCTTGCAGGTTCGTGACGTTGGCGGAGGAAATTATGAAATTATCAGCGGACATCATAGGTATGCTGCGGCAAAGCAAATCGGTCTGCTGAAAGTGCCCTGCATTGTTGTAAAGGGATTATCCGATGATGAGATTTTTAAGATGATGTCCGAAAGCAATATTCAGCGTGACAGGATACTGCCCAGTGAATACGGAAAAATGTTCACGGTATATCTGAACCGCAAAAAGGATATTGAAATGACTTCCTCGGAAATTGCAAGCAAGTTTGACGTGTCCTCAAAAACTATGTACCGATATGTAAACATTGCAAAAATGACTGACGGTATTCAGGCTCTTTTTGACGAGGAACGCATAAACGTTTGTGCAATAGACCATATTGCAGATTTTAGCGAGGACGTTCAGAACGCCTTGTATACAGCATTGACAAATGTTAAGGTAAAATTATCCGTTGCTGTTTCCAAACGCTTGAAAAAGGCTGCCGAAGTATACGAGGAAGAGGGCGATGAGGACACATACACTCTTACAGATGAATTTGAAGATATTCTTACGGACAGGGACAAGCAGAAAAAAGCTCCGAAATTCTCAAACAAGGTTTACGAGAATATTCACAGGAAACATCATATTGATATGACCGAAAAGGAGCTTGATGAACTTACGTCAAAACTTCTTGACGAGTATTTTAACAATCACGAAAAAAGTGTTGAAATACACGCCGAAAAGTGATATAATTAAACATATTGAATGGAGGTACTTTTATTATGGCAGATTACAGGCTTACACCAACAGGACAGTACAATCCCGATGTACGTCTTACGGACAATCCCGAAGAGGAACGGCTGCTTGAAAAGCCTATCGGCAGATGGGGGCAGATGTGGCAGGACTTTATAAACGCCACATATCCCAGCGAGGTGGTCATTTACACAATGACTGCGAAGTGGTGGATAATCCCACGGCAAATCGATGAAAAGGTCGAGAAACGTTACGAGGAGCTTAACGAGATTTTCAGGCGTGATAATCCCCGTCCGGAAACCGATGAATTTACGGTTTTAAGACAGTGGGAGGAACAGCGGAAGCTGTGGATTGAACATATAATTATGGAGGAAATAATCCACGTAAAATATCCCGCTGAAATCTAAAATGCAATCTTCACATACTTGTTCTCCTATATTAAAGGGCGGACGGCTTTATGCGGTTCGTCCTTTAAGTATACCTTTTTGCGAAAAATACGGTAAAGCGGAGGACGGAAAAGGGGTAATACAATGATAGTGATTTACACACGCAATATATATGACAGAATGCGGAGGATTTGGAATCTGAACGATTATTATGACATAAGGATAGCCTCGGTCGCAGAACGGGAAGAAATTGCAAGGTCGAACAACTGCAATCTCACAAATGATGTCACCTTTTTGGTTGCATATATCACACGCAGTCATTACGCTGTTCTTGACATAAATACGGTGGGATTTCTTCAAGCTCTTATGGACGATTTGGTATCGGAAATCTCAAAGGGAGCAAGGGTTTATGACATTAAAGAATTTTATGACAGGTTTGAAAGTTCTGTAAGCGGTTACGGAAAATATTCTATGGACGAATGGTTAATGGAGCAGAGAAAAAAGCACAAGAAAGCGAGATTTGATGTTCTTGCATTTATATGGAGATTTGTTACTCACGACAAAAACACCGAAAGTTTCAGAGTGATTGAACATCAGTTTACAACGGGATATTGCTATCACTTTGCTCTTGTGATGAAAGGAATGTTCGGCGGTAAAATCGTATGCCACAAAAATCACGGACATATGCTTTGGCAGGATAAAAACAAAGTGATTTACGATGTTCGGGGAGTATATGACAATTACATAGCCGGTGATATTATCCCAATTTCCGAATTGGGTGATGAGCTTGAAAACTATCTGCACAGAAAAGGAGAGGAATAGATTATGGTGAATCTTGAAAAAAATCCAAAGGAAACGGCGGGAAAATCATCGGGTAACAGTAGTGGTTTGAGCTGTCTGTCTACCTTTGTAATGATTTTGATGATATGCGTAACGTTAATATATTTTTACATCAATTTTCTGCTGCCGGAAATGCGAAGTGCGAAAGATAACCCTACTTCCGTTTCACAGACAGAGGAAATTCCGGAGGAATCATCTTCCGAAAATGTTACGGAGGTTGTACCGTTCAAGACCGTATATAATCTTTATTCCGCCGATTTGAACAAGGAGAATATGGTGATATTTCACGATTCTGTATTAATTCCAAAACGTTCAACCGTTCAAGACCGTTCATCCGCTTATGTTCAGGACAGATACACATACGCAGTCATAGACGAAAACGGCGGAATAACTATTAACGTTCTGAAACAATCGACAGGAAAAATCAACTTTTACATAGACGTTACGGAAAATGCGGAGGCGTATCTTGAAATTGAGGAAGATACAAACACCAAATCAAAAATATACAATTTCCATTTGCCGCCAAATGCCGAAATTGTAAGGAACGGCGAAACTTCACCGAATCAATCCGATTCGGCAGCATTAACGGAGGATTAAAATGGCTTATGAATCATATCCGAATCCGCTCGACAAAGTGGGAGATACGCTCAAAAAATACAGCGAAAAAATATCGGTGCTAAAATGCGATGTCAACTGCAAATGCGGTGTTTTCCGCAGAGGAACGACGGTTTTTGTCGGTGGATACAAACTTATGAAAAACGACGGCATAGCAAATATAGAAATGTGGATTTACGACTGTTATGAGAGGACTTCTTTATATGACTGCAAGCCGTATAAAATCGAAGATACATATGAACTGTCTGTTCAAAGCACGGAGGAGCTGCTTGACATTTTGGAAGATACATTTGATGTCAGTGATGAGAAAACGGCAATTTACAAGAAATACAACAAACTGCGGAAAAAACTATCACGTTATGAATCTGCCGGAGATACTGTGGCGGCTTTTGCGAATTTTGTATGCTGTCTATCATTTATAGGAATTATTGCGATGGTGATGGGGCTGCTCATTGACAGAGAATTTAGCGGCGCAGATAGATACGGTTTGCCGATATTTACTTTTATTGAGGTATTGAGCTTTAGTGTTATCTGTATGAAGAACTACGTACTTAAATACAAGTCGGAGGAGCTTGAGGCTGCTGCCACAAGTATTCACGTATCGCTTTTGTCGGGAAATTCATAGAAAGGGGGTATCGTATGTTTTGGGATAATTTTCAAAGGCTGTGCGAAGAAAGAGAAACCAAGCCGACCGTCGTAATGAAAGCTCTGAACATCTCAACGGGTTCGGCGAAGAATTGGAAAAAGGGAACTGTCCCGAACGGGGAGACACTTAAACACATTGCCGATTATCTGAATGTTTCGATTGAGTATCTCATTTATGATGATGAAATTTCGATAAGACCGAGCGTTAAGAAACGCAGGCAGAATTTTAACTCGATGTATGCAATTGTGCAGCGTTGGGAGAGCCTGCGGCAAGGTGATGATGTTGAGGTTGAGAAGATACTCGGTATTATGAAATACGTAAACTGTTCGCTGTATTTTATAAGCAACATTGGTATGACTGAATATGTTCCCGAAAAAATCTGCGATGATAAGGTCACGGAAAATCAAGAGATACTTTTTGATGTTCTTGATATAATGGACGTTTGCGCCGATTCCGATTCGTTCAGAGCCTTGCAGATTCAGTTATCGAGAGTGGTACTTTATCATCTGAAAAACAAGGGATATACCGAGGAAAGGCTTGCCGAATGCTGCGGCATTGACAGGGATAAACTGCGGTTTCTTTACAGCGGTGTTCCGCACAGGGACGTAACAAAGAATTACGGGCTTAATTATTCCGACCTTGCTGTGATTCGTCGGGTAAGCGGGTTGAGTTATCGGTATATGTTTACGGGGAATTGAAAGGACGTATGTTATGGAATTTATGGACGGAGTTACGCTTATTAAAGAATGTACGGAAACAAGCAGCACGGCTAAAATTATAGTATTAGTAATAATCATCTGTGCTTTCTTGTTAGGTGCTTTGTTGATAAAATTGGGTGATTTCTTATTTGACAAGACAGGCAACAATGCTTATGGAATTGCAGGACTTGTGTTATCGGCTGTAATAGTATTAACAGGGTTGTTGGCTGCAACAAAAGTTATTCCAAATATGGAACAATTTCAAGTGTCAAATGGTGAGTACGAGGTTGTTGTAAGTAACGATGTTGATATGACCGAATTTCAAAGGAAATATGAAATCGTTGATTATGATAACGGCAAATACATTATAGCTGAAAAGGGAGAATGAAATGGGAGATACTTTGTTATATCACCTGATTTTCAGGATAATCAGTTTTATTCTGATTGTTACTGCTGTTCTGACAAGTCTTTTCTCGGAATTTACGGCTAAATGTATTTTGGTTGGAGCTGCCGGAGCTTGCGTTATTTGGGCGGTTGTCAATATGATAATACTCCTTGTACGTGCAATTAAAGGCTATGACTTTTGGCGGCAGGGTTTAGGCTTAGAGCCGAGCATTTGGGCTTTGCTGATTATGGTAATAGGCAAGCTGATTGTTTAAGGAATGAAAATAACCGACAGGAAAGGAAAAGAATATGATTTTACACATACACGGTTTGAGGAGAAATCCTATTGACGATATTGAGATTAAAATGCTGTTTCTTGTCATATTTATATGTTTGATTATTTTGATTTTGGTCGTTTTCATATGGTGTCTGCGAGATTTTATAAAACGTCGTTCGTATATTAAGGCGAAACGTCGGCTTATCAAGCAAATCATTGAAAGGGTTAAATCTCTTACAGCCTCGGATATTGATGTTGTGACAATGGAAAAGAAGATAAACAGGGATTTTGACAAGTCCGATAAAATTGACACACATCTTGATACGGAAGAGAATGTTTTGCGAACGGTTATAAAGATAGATATGGCAAATGACAGTTGTTCTTATTATTTTACCGATAGCGGCAAAATCGAGGAGCACTGTAATCTGAATAATTATCTTTACGAGAATAAAAAAGGATATATTTATGATACGCACATCTTTGAAATTAAGGACGATTCGGGCGAAATATCCAAGCGGATAAATGCCGACAGAGAAAATTTCAGTCTTTCCATAACTGTAACATACACGGTTGCAAGCCTGAATGATTCTGATTTGGTGGATATGATTAAACGGTTGGAAAAAGGTAATCCGTTTACAACTATTTTTTCCGATTTCGATTATGTCTGCCACGAAAAAGAATCAGTACCCGACAGGGAAACGCTCTCGCTTTATATCAAAGAATATTTGCTCAAAAAATTACAGTTCGATTTGGAATATGTTTACTGATGATACAGTAACCGACAGGAAAGGAAAAATATGAAACGCAAACGGATATTTGACTTTGAAAGAAATGATTGACAGTGTGTGCGGCGAATTGAGTGATGATACGCTTGATTATTTATTGGCGGCATTACGGAGTGAACAGGAGCGAAGAAAGGGGGAGAATTGTTATGAATAAATCAAACGAGAACGATATTTTTACGGCACTGCTTACGGTTGGCTGTTTTATTCTCGGATATGCTTTTTCACACTATTTTTTATAAGGAAAGGGGAAGTGCAAATGAAAGCAAAGAAACTTATAAGCCTTGTTTTATGCGGGGCAATGGCTGTAACTCTTTCGGGCTGTGAGCTTGACGAGTTGGTTGAAATGGGTGCAATTGAATCTGCTGTGCAGGACGATACGGTGGAGATGTCATACGAGGCGATAATGTATGATAATTCGGGCAACAAGTATGCGACTTTCACGGGGAGTAAATTTACCATTAAACCGAACAGAACGGGAGTGTGGGGATATAACACCAACGGTTCGTGGACAAAATGGTATGAAACAAGCTCTGTTGTGTCAATCGAGATTGACGGGAGCAGTATACAATCCTGCGGAAGTACGGTTATTTTCAAGGATTCTCGGCTTGAGATAGAACCGTTTCAAGGTATGATAGAGGGTTCGGGCGGAGCTTCGCAAACAGACAGCTCGGTCGGTGTTCCCAATGAAATTGTTCAAGATTATCTTTCACTTAAACTTTGGTGGTACGATTTACATGAAAACGGACAGGGCGGGGCAAAGGTCGTTCTGATTCAGTCGCAGGACGGTTATAACATAGGAGCTGTAGAGGGCGATGATGTTACGTGGGAGGTTGCGGAAAAGCTCCCCAAAACAACGCTTATTACCGTTGACGGTATGCCTTTGTACATACACTGATGTAATTTTACTATTATTGATACGGAGCTGTTTGACACAGCGGAATAATTAAAAAATCCCTTAACGAACGATTAGATTTGTTAAGGGATAATTTATAACGGAGGAAATGAAATGACTGTTTTTTGGAGAAAATACAATGAGCTTTGCGGCATACGAAATATCAATCCGAGGAAATTGGCGGAGGAACTGAAAATATCCTCTGCCACGGTAACAAAATGGGTTAATGGCGGTATGCCGTGTTTGGATATTCTTGCAAGAATTTCCGCTTACTTTGATGTTCCGATTGAGTATTTCATAAATGACGATGATGTTCCGATGATTGCGGAGGTCAGTAGAAAAAGAAATGAATTTGAATCGGTAACATCTCTTTCCCAACGTCAGACAAGTTTCAGGCGAGGCGATGAAGTTCCTCTTAGTATTCAACTGAAAATACTTGAATACACGGGCTGTTCGGTTCAGTTTCTGAATAATGACCGATACATCAATTTTGAGCCTGCCGACACTTCGGGGAGCAAGTCTGACAGCGATACTGTATTTGATATTTTGGACATTCTTGACCGCTGTGCAGATACTGACAGTTACAGAACGGTACAGGCGCAGCTCTCACGGATTGCGCTTTATCATCTGAATGAAAAGGGCATTGACCGTGAAAAACTTCGTGTAAACGGACTGCCGCAGGAAAAGCTCAATTATCTTTACTTAGGGATAGAAAGCAGTGATAAATCACGGAATTACGGCTTGAACTTTTCGGAAATTTATTTTTTGAGAGAATTTACGGGAGTTGGATTTGAGGAGATGTTCTGCGGAAAAGTTGGAAAATAATTAAAACAGCCCCAAACGAAACGGCACGTTCTTTCGTTGGGGCTGTTTTGTATGTATTTGAAAGTACATCTTATTGAGATTGTGCAATTATGCTCCCGTCGGAGATTTCAATTACACGGCTGCACCGAGAGGCGATTTCAGAATCGTGAGTTACGATTATTACCGTTTTACCGTCCTTGTTCAGGTCGGTAAACAGGTTCATTATTTCCGATGATGTTCCCGAATCCAATGCTCCCGTAGGTTCATCGGCAAGGATTACTGATGGATTATTCATTAAGGCTCTTGCTATAGCCGTTCTCTGCTTTTGACCGCCCGAAAGCTCCCGCACGTCTTTATTCTTCAGGTCGGATATTCCGAGCTTTTCAAGAAGTTCGTCAATGCGTTTGTTGGTGTCGGATTTTCTCGGCTTATTCTTTGAAAAGAACGTTGGAACAAGAAGATTTTCCTTGACCGTGTAGGTTTCGATAAGAGAGTAATCCTGCATTACTATCCCGATTTTGCTGTTGCGTATTTCCGCAAAACGCTTGTCCGAGCATTTTTCCACGGAAATATCATCAAGTGTATATTCGCCTGAACTGAATGTGTCGATACAGCCGATTATATTCAGAAGTGTTGTTTTTCCCGAACCCGACTTTCCGACAATGCCCACAAGCTCGCCGTCGTTTACGGTCAGTGATAAATCGTAAAGTGCCTGAAATTCATTACCTTTGCCTTTGTTGTAGATTTTGTTGATATTGGATAGTTTTATCATTCCTTGTTCCTCCTTAACAGGTCTACAGGTGAATTACTCTTAATTATTGTAATTGGAATTATAATTGAAAGTAACATTGTAATGCTAATTAGTATTATTGATATAAGAACGTTGTTTAATTCAATTACAAATCCAAGTACACTAAACATACCTGCAAAATGTAACACCAATATAATTATTAAAATAAGCATTACAGCAATTCCTATAAGAATTACATTATTATTAAACGAGAATTTAAGCGCCTGTTTCCATGTCATGCCGCATAAATAATATATGGAATAAATTTTCATTTGTTTTAGCGTGTATATAGCCGTATTATATATAACTCCGATTAGCGCAACTATCAATGCGATTATTGCAATAGGCATAAATTTTTTTAGATCCTTGTTTAAGTATTCGATTGAACGAGCTTGAATATCACTCAATTCCTCGATGATTATTTCAGATGATAACACTTCCTTGTTATATTCATGTTCATCTTTTGAATAATTGGCAGTATAATAAATAATTCCTCCGCATTCCATAGCGGCTGTTTCGTTAATATTATTTTCCAATTTTCTAAAAGCTGACATTGGCATAATAATGAAAGGCTCTATCATTTGCTCTATTGAATATTTTTTATAAAATATGTTAATATCAGCCTCATTTTCCCAATGATTTAGATTAGGTCTATATGTTGGATTTGTCAATTCTCCACATATAGAAATCACCCCATTGCAGTCATATAAATTAAGTTTATCACCTGTGTGGTATGCTGTATTACAAGAAATAACGCCATACACATCTTCTTTATTTTTGTATCGTCCTTTTCTTAAGGGAAGCTGTAAATGTTCATAAAATGTATCGTCAGTCACGATTAACCGAATATGCGAATTTTCTGATATTTTAGGAGTTACATCAAGAAAGGTAAAAAAATTATAATCACCCTTGAGTTCGTTAAAGGATAAAGATATATGTTCTTCATAATTTACCGCCCCATTAAGCATTGAAAAGTAGTATCCATTAGCTGACAACATTTTTTCATAAGGCTTATATAGAACATATCTGCCATTATACGATGCTATTATCGAGTTAAATAATAGCAGTACGATTACTATTTGCAAAACAAATAATAATTTATCTTTTAAATTTATTTGTCGTAAACCTATTTTTAACATATTAAATCTCATTATTATACATCCTTTCCACAATACAATTTTTTAAAAAAGGGAAATGTTTCCGTACATTTTACAATAATATCTACTGTAAAATAGGATAGTATGACAACGAATAATCGATTGAATGTAAAAATATCCTTAAATGTATCAAAGAAACTGCTGAAATATGGAAATAGGCCAGCCCCAAAAAGAAA
>JAMPAO010000064.1 GCA_023667165.1 Ruminococcus sp.
CCGTTTTATCGATATACCCCCATTTTTCGCCTGTTCTTACCAAGGCAAGCTCGCTGTCGTAAAATGGACTCGCGGAATCAAACTGCGGGTTTATTACGTATACGCCCGTTTTATCGATATACCCCCATTTTTCGCCTGTTTCTACCGCAGCAAGCTCGCTTTCGTAAAATGAATATGCGGAATCAAACTGCGAGTTTATTACGTATACGCCCGTTTTATCGATATACCCCCATTTTTCGCCTGTTCTTACCAAGGCAAGCTCGCTTTCGTAAAATGGATCCGCGGAATCAAACTGCGGATTTATAACGTATGTACCCGTTTGATCCACATATCCCCATTTATCTCCCGATCGTACCGCAAGCAGTCCCTCCGAAAACAAATTATCCGGTTCATCGGCTGCCCTTTTACCTCCGGACGGCTTCCCGAGCAGTACAAACAAAAGGATCACTGCCGTCACTGCAAGGACTGCGGCGGCGGATATAATTATTATCTTTTTTCTGCTGACTTTTTTTTCCATATAAATATGCTCCCTTGTTAAAAAATAAACGGTCAAATTACGCCTGCAATAACAATAATAACCCATAATCCGCCGCAAATTATTAACAAAAAAAAAAAAAAAAACAGAAACATTTTTGTAAAATTAATTTATCCGACGTATATCAGCCGGAACGCACCCGGGCTGCAGCACGGGAAAAGGCGTTATACCGGTTATCCGTTTGAAATGCGGATTCGGTATAACGCCTTTTTCCTGCTGCGTTTCATTAGCCCTCCTCGGAAACTTCCAAAACGCTGCCTGACTTGTATTTTTTGCATCATGCTTCGCCCATTTTCCTTGCAATACAGCAAGTATTCCTGCGGAAAATGTGCTTTGCCCGATACAAAAAATCCTGCGTCATTCAGCATTTTTCCAATTTCCGAGGAGGGCTATTCAAATATCGTTTCCACGACCCTGTCGGAGGTTTCCGACGTGTACCGCCATCTGTCGATGTGGCATACGCTTTCGGGAATAAAATATTCCGGCGGATCGGATGGAGCGTCGGAATCGAACACGTCAACGATTATCAGCTTGACCTTCATTTTCTCCGGAATAAGCGCCTTTATATAAACGCTGGTCCGCTGACCCGCGCGCACTCCCGCTCTCGGCTCGGCAAGTCCCGCCAGATTGGGCGACAGCTCAACGAATATCCCGTAATCCTCCACCGAACGGACGATCCCCGAAACGGTTTCACCGCAGGCAAAGCGCGAGGCGTTCTCCTCCCATGTTCCCAGCAGCTCCTTGTGGGTGAGCCAGATACGGTTCCCGTTTATCCCCTTGACGGCGGCTCTGATAAGCTGCCCGGGGGAAAATCTGTCGGAGGGGTGGGATATCCTCGAAACCGAAATTGCGTCGATGGGTATCAGCGAGGGCAGTCCGCAGCCGATATCCACAAACGCGCCGAACTGCTCAAGATGAGTGACCCTTGCGGGTATAATATCCCCCGGCGCAAGAGCTGTTATGTATTTGTCCAGGCACTCCTGCTGAGCCGCGCGGCGCGAAAGGACTATCCCCTTTTCGGAAACGGATACGACCTTGAAGCATACGGGCTTGTTGACCTTGGTTATAAGAGCGATATCCCTTGTGGTGCCGTCCTCTATGCCCACTGCGCCCTCGTTTCTCGGAATGACCGCTCTTCCGCAGGGCAGCTCTGCTATGAGATTATGCTTGCTGTCGCACACCGAAGCTCTTGCTTCGAGAATGCGCCCGCTGCGGCACGCCTCCTCAAGTCCCTCGGCGGTGCTTATGGCAGCCTTGTTTTCGGGTGTATTTATCAGTGAGCCCTCAGGGTAAAACTTTATCATTTTTTATGACCATCCTTTCAGATTAAATGCTTTGTTAATTTTATGCGGCTGACAGCCGTTTCATTCCTCAATGTTCCACGTGGAACATTTGTTTTGTATTGTGAAACACTGTTGATTACAAATTAGTTACAAATAATTACATAAAATTAACACTTTGATTACAAATTCTGTAATAATCCGTCGTATAATAAATAATGCAAGATTATTTTATGGAGGACTGAAATTATGAACAAAAGAAAAATTTTATCTCCGGTACTTTCGGCGGCAATTGCATTGACTGCCGCTGCCACGCCTGCGGCATACGCAGCAAACAACAGCGCTCCCTCCGGCTTCGGCAGCTTCGATATGAGAGCGAAAAGCGCCGAGGCGTCGGAAAATTCAAAGGTCACCGTGGTTGCGGATTATGGGAAGAATCCAATAAACACTTACGGGATCAGTACAGCGGTCGAAGCTGACCTTATTTCGAACGGAAAATCTTACATAACGTTCGGTATCGACAATACGCTGATCACGGAAAACAAGGACAGCGGAATGACGGATTTTACGATCACCGCAACGCCTGTTGACAAGTCGGACACTTGGTCTGCTGCTTCGAACCCCGTAACCGTTTCATGGACCTGCGAAAGCGCCAATTTTACCGAAAATCTGGAAATCGGCGGTAATGCTTTCAAAATGCCCGTTTCCGTGAACGGTGGCATCGGTACGTTTCCTATAAGCGACTTTGAGCTCTATTCTGTAGGCACTACAAATGAAATAGATGAGAACGGCAATAAAGTTACAGTCGGATATTCGGAAAGTCAGGGCATTTACGAATTTGGGTCGGTAACGGCAAGAATGACCTATGAGATACCCGCCGTTATTAACGAGGGCGGAGAGAAAAAGATCATAGGCGCCGAGGAATTTGTTGAATACGGAATGAGCATGGTAAAATCCGACCATATGATCGCTGCCGATGCCACACAAATATATGTAAGCAGCTTCATTGCGGGTACAGCAGCCGGCGGACCCAAAGTCCCCGCAGGTACCTCAGGTTCTTCCAGCGTCTACATCGAAGACAGCGAAATTCCTGCCAGCGCAGTGTTTAATGACGAGGAATTGAAACAGATAGAGGACGGAGCCGAAGCAGGCGTAACTTTGGTTGTTAATGATAATGCACTCGACATTCCTGCGGCGGATAGGTCGGCAGTGCAAGCGGCAGCCGAAAAGGACGGCTACAGTATCGGTCTGTATCTTGACTTGACCTTGTTCAAAACGATAGACGAGGAAGAGGAAGCTGTCAAAGAAACATATGAGGAAATCAGTATTGTTGCCAATATTCCCGCCAATTTTATAAAAGATAACAGGATATTCGTTGTGATAAGAGTACACGGCGGAACGACGGACATACTTGAGGATAAAGACAGCAATCCGAATACGGTAACGTTCAGTACGGACAAATTCTCCACCTATGCCATTGCATACAAGGACGTGTCCGCTGCCGGCGGCGACGGTCAGCCTACTCCCATCCCCCCTGCACCTACAGGACCTACAGGTACTACCGGCGGCTCGGGCACGGTCGTTCCCGCTGCCGTTAATACCGTGACAAGAAGCAATACGGACAGCGAAACGGCAGAGGACATTTCCGCAGGCGTTGAATCATACGCCGAGTCCGGCGCAAACGCTTCGTCAGATACCGTATTTATCATTGCGGCTGTTCTGGCGGCAGCGGCGGCTCTTCTGACGGTCAGAAGAATATTCGGCACGGTCAAAGCAGCGTTCAAAAAGCAATAAATACGCGGACAGGCTCCGAGCGCAATTCGGACAGTAACGTGAAAACCCGTCCCCCCGAATCCGTATTATCGGTTTCGGGGGGCGTTTTTTTGCTTTTATATTTAGGACGGATATGCAAAAATCTTAAAAAAACGCCTTTTCCTATTGACAAAACGATCGGAAAAGATTATAATTAAATTATAGTTAGCATAGAGTAACCAAGTTTGTTTAGACTTACTTATTTATCTAATACGGAGGTTCAAAATAATATGGCAAGTCTTGAAGAATTTTACGGAAAATATCCCGCCCGCACAGAGAAACTGCCTATGGGAAAGGATTTTACGTACAGGTATTATAAAAATCCAAACGCGAAAGCGACGCTTGTCCTGCTGACGGGAGGAATAGGCTTATCCGATCTGTTCTATCTGCATTTTGAGAAATTTGCGGAGAATTTTTCCGTACTGACCTTTGATTATCAGATACAGTTCAAGGACAATGCCGAGTTCGCTCTTGCGGTTTCCCAGCTTCTGAAAAAGCTCAATGAAAGAGTATGGCTCGTGGGGCAGTCGCTGGGCGGGATCGTTGCGCAGATAACAGCAAAAAGCTATCCCGAAAGCATTGAGGGAATGATCCTTTCAAACACCTGCTGCCTTTCAAGGGATATGAGCGGCGAGGCGTACGAGCATCTGACGGGCATGATAAAAAATCAGGAAAAATCAAAGAAAATGCTTTCGGCTATCCCCTTTTCAATATATAAAAAGCTGATAAAATTTGCGGTGATGAAAAAGACCTCCGGCTTGACCGAGAACGAATCACGGCTTATGGAGGGTCTGTGCAACGCCATGCTGAAGCTGCTGACAAAGGAATACGAGTACCATATGATAGATTTTCTTACGGACGCTCAGAACCATTTCGGAATGACGGAAAAGGATTTTGCAAGGTGGAAAGACAGGGTCTTGCTTATACTGTCCGAAGACGATCACACCTTTAACGACGCCTGCAAGGACGCGCTGATAAAATTAATGCCCGACCCTACGGTGATAACGGACATAACCGGCGGACATCTTGCACTGCTTGTAAAGCTGGACAAATACGCCGATACGGTAAGCGGCTACATTTTGCGGAGAACGGAAAAATAATCTGCGGCGGGAAAGGAGGGAGCAATGGAATTCGTTCCCGAGGCAAAGGCTGTCCGCCGGGAATATTTCAAGGCTCTGAAATAAATTTTCTATGGGATGAGGTTTCGCATGAAGGAAAATTTCAGCACAAGGCTATACGGCAGCATCTACGGGGGATCCTGCAAAAAACAGCTAAAAAAGCGCCGTATGCCGGAAATCTGCGGAAATATCGGAAAGGAATATTCCGCAATTATCCGCAGGGCAAAGGATATAGGCGCGTCAAGACTGATAAACGCATACTGCATGGGTGCGTATTTTATTGCCCTTAACCGCTGTACGGGACTGTCCGCCGAGGAAAATTACAAAATTTTCAAGGACGGCTTGTACGAAAATAAATTATTCCGCGCGGCTCTGGGAAACGCCGAAAAATATCTCGACGAAAAAAGCTGCCCGGCAGGCTGAAATGGGCGGAAAATTCCCGAAAACGCAAATATGAGAACGATTGGGTCGTAAACGTTTTGTGCGCGGCGGAAAATTACGAGCTGGGATACGATTATACGGAATGCGGGATATGCAAGCTGTGCCGCGACGAGGGCTGTCCCGAGCTTGCAGGATATTTATGCAGACTCGATTTCGTTCTTGCCGATATTATGGGAATGAAGCTGGAACGCACCGAAACTATCGCAGAGGGCGGAGAAAAATGCGATTTTCGGTACAGCAGAAAATAACGCCGAGCATCCGTAAGAACGATCGCACCGAGGCATAGGGCGTGCTGCACACGCCGCATTCGGCGGGTGACATTTCTCTTTTGCTCCGTATTGACAAATCCCGATCCACGCTGTATAATATTAGTAAAGGCAATTACGGCTTTGCACAATCGATTTTATACAAAAGGAGAGAAATATTATGAAAAAATTTTCGCGCATTGCAGCGGTCATGGCGGCGGCAGCGGTACTTTCCGCGGGAATGCCGGCTTATACCGCAGAATACGGCTGCGGCCTCGGTATACGGGTAAGCGCCACCGATAAGCTGGACGCTCCGTCGGATATAAAGGCGTCCGCCTCCTCCGACAGCGTGACCCTTACATGGGACAAGGTAAAGGGCGCGGACGCTTACAGCGTTTACAAGTATGACAGCAGCGACAAGAAATTCAAATCATATAAGAGCGTTACCGGAACTTCCTGCAAGGTAACGGGACTGACTAAAGGCGTTACCTACAGCTTTAAGGTGGCTGCTCTTGTAAAAAGCGGCGGCAAGTACGTTTTGCAGGAGCTTTCGGATACCGTAAGCGTTAAGACGGGCGCGTCCGCAAGCGATAATGTGAAAAAAAACATACAGGACAAGTACAGCGGCACGACCGTTACATATTCATCAAAGGATGATAAATTTACCGTAGTAAAGCTGACGAACACGGATAAATCGGCAAAATTATCCGCGTCCGCAAAAAAGACATGGAGCAAGACCGTAAGCTCCGCCTCGGACGACGCCGACAAGATAGAGGATATCATCGAGGCTGCAGGAATGGATTCGTCCTGCGAATACGTTATAGGCGACAAGAACAAAAAGGTTCTCCTGAGAATAGAGGACGGGGATATTACATACAATTATTCCGAGGAAAAGACCTCGCAAAAAACATCCTCCAAAAAGCAGACGAGCAGCGACGACAAGGGACACGAGGACATGAAGGACGAGATACGCAAAATGTATAAAAAGAAAAACATGGACGTGACCGTTTCCTACATGGAGCCGTCCGACACATATACGGTCAAGTACAAATCCACGCTTTTGCGCTCGGAGGTAGAGGCGCAGCTTAAAAAATCACAGTCGTATGCGGACAAGTGGGAGGACATGATAGACGACGCGGAGGTATTCGTCGACGACGTGAGGGATATGCTTGAGGAAAAAGGCTATTCGTCTACGGTAATATTTGAATATCATGATAAAAACTCCTATCCGCTGTTCAAGGTAAAGAACGGCGAGGAATCCTACAACTACGCGGATTCGGTCACAAAATAACATATGACAGCAAAAATGACTGCCGTGCGGCACATTGCACGGCAGTCATTTTATATCAACAGGCTTATTTGCTTACGATAGCAAGCGTATCTCTCGCTATCAGCAGTTCTTCGTTGGTGGGAACTACCCACACCTGCACCTTGCTGTCATCGGCGGAGATCCTTGTAAGAGTTCCTCTTGTGCTGCCGTTGACCTCGGCATTGAGCTTTATGCCGAGATATTCCATATTTTCGCACACTCCCGCGCGGATAGCGGCGTCGTTCTCCCCTATTCCTCCGGTGAAAAGCACGGCGTCAACGCCGTTCATTACAGCCGCAAACGCGCCTACGTACTTTTTGGTCTGATACTTGAGCATATCGTTTGCAAGCCTTGCGCGGCTGTTACCCTGCGCAACGGCGGCGGTAACATCTCTGTTGTCGGAGGAAACGCCGGATATTCCCAAAAGACCCGATTTTTTGTTCATATAATCGGACATCTGAGCTGGAGTAAAGCCCTTTTTATCCATAAGATAGGTAACAGCGGAGGGATCTACAGAACCGCAGCGCGTTCCCATGAGAACGCCGTCAAGGGGGGTAAATCCCATTGTGGTATCTATGGACTTGCCGTACTCTACCGCGGTAATGGACGATCCGTTGCCCATATGGCAGGAAATTATCTTAAGCTCGGACACAGGTCTGCCCATAACGTCCGCAAGAGCCTTGGAAACAAATCTGTGAGATGTGCCGTGAAAGCCGTACTTTCTCACATGATACTGCTCATAGTCCTCATAGGGGAAACCCATCATGTAAGCCTTTTCGGGCATTGTCTGATGGAAAGCGGTGTCGAACACCACCGCCATGGGCACATTCGGCATTACCTTGCGGCAGGCTCTCAAAGCAAGAGCGTGAGGGTGATTATGAACGGGGGCAAGCTCTGCAAGAGAGTCTATCCTGTCGATTACCTCGTCGGTAACGAGAGTGGTTTCGGTAAAGACCTCTGCGCCCTGCACTATCCTATGACCTACGGCGTTGATCATATCCATGGAATCTATGACCTTGCCCTCGCCGGAGGTAAGCACCTCAACCAGCTTTTCGAAAGCCTCGGTATGAGTGGGGCAGTCGCAGTCCGCTTCGATCTTTCTGCCGTCTGCGGTCTTATGGGAGATATGTCCTCCGATGCCTATCCTGTCGCAGTTTCCCTTAGCGATAACGCTCTCGTCGTCCATATCGAGAAGCTGATATTTAAGAGATGAGCTGCCTGCATTTACGACCAATACTAACATATGTAACACTTCCTATATTAAAAATAAAATTACCTATATAATATTTTACCACTTGAAAAGCCAAAAATCAAGTGCTTTTTTCATTATTCAGGAATATTTTGCAAGCTGTAGGGTCAATTTAATGCTATGCTCCGAAAAAAGCGGGAGATCCGCGTAGGATCCCCCGCATGAAATGCAGCTTATTTTTTCCTGCGCCGTACTAAAACAAACGCCGTTACCGCTGCCGCCGAAATAACTATCGGAGGAACGGCGTACGATTTATTCCCGCTGACTGCGGCAAGAGCGGCGGATAACAGTCCCGCTCCCGCGGAAACGTCCTCGGGGGGATCGGTCACTTCCGGTACGGCAGTTACCGTAGGTACTGCGGTCACCGGCGGAGTTGGCACCGAGCCCGGGATACCCGTCGGAGCAGTCACCGGTGCGGTGGTCACGGCGGGGGATGTTGCTGACGGTGCGGTGCTCTCGGGGACGGCGGTTTCGTCCGGTTCTTTCGACGGTACTGTGGTTTCCGACTCGGCCGCTTCCGGCACAGTTGTTTCAGAGCCGGTTGTGACAGCAGTGGGAACGGGAACGGATGTTTCCGATACCGTCGCTGCGGATGTGGTACCCGTAGGCGAAGTGACTGTCGGCACGGAGGTTCCCGTCGGAGCAGTTCCCGTTGGTGTAGTTTCGCTCGGAGCAGTTTCGGTGGGAACGGTTTCCGATTAGACCGGTTTCAGCTTTGCTGCGGTATGCTCGCAGGTGACGCATTTATAGATCCATCTGTCATCGTATTCCTCAATGGGATCGTCATAATCGTACTCATGCTCGGCATACCCTTGGTTTACGCTGTGGTCTACCAGATTGCAGTTTGTTACCTCGTTTTTATCTACAGAGCAGTCGAAGGTCTTTTTGCACGTATTCCAATGGTGAGTTTCGTTATAATCCCACTCGTCGTCGTTATATTCATGAGTTCCCAGTTCTCCGCATATCTTGCACTCGCCTGTTTTCTCATCGTACTCGGAGGGATCCTCATGCAGTATCGCACCGCCGTTTATGCGATTGACCCTTTTCCAGTGATCCAGCGTTGCGCCCGCTTTGAGATACAGTATTGTGCCGTCAAGAGTAAGTATATCGTCTTTGTTTATGGTATATTTTTCTCCGCCCAGCACCGTGAGCTGTTTTATGTCGCCCGCCGCAAACTGATCCTTGACGTTATCCAGAGCGGAGCCGCAGGCAGTGCCGTTTTTTGCGTCGTCCACGCTGTCGCCGATACATATGATACCCACATAGTTTTCTCTAATATGCGCGTCGTCCGGCTCGGTGCCGTTATCGTTTATCAAGTTCGTATAGATCCACGGATAAGAATACCCGCCGGAGCCGTTGATAACAACGTCAATATTATCGTCGCCGATACCTACGCCGCCGTCCGGAGAGAAAGCGTACACCTCTCCGTTTGTTATGGTTATATTCTGCGTCGGATTTGTGCTGAAGGAGCTGTTCGCGCCCGCGCCGATACAAGCCGCGCCGCTGCCGCCCTCAGCCATTACTCTGACGTTATCTATCGTCACATACATATTTCCGGAAGTGCTGTTGCTTCCAAGACCTATACCCGCGCCGCCGCTGATACCAGCAGAACAGCGCATATGGAAGCCAAAATCCTTTTCATAGTCAGACCCTCCCGAATTCTTTACGGATGAAATCACCGTAATTTTGATATACGATTCCCTATTACAGTAATTATATCACTGCTTTAATAATTTTGCAACAAAAAAAAACAAAACAGACATAAATTTATCCTGCATATTTTTGTAAATAATGCCAAAAAACCGGCCGTATTGCGCAGGGAACGCGATACGACCGGTTTTGCATTTATTATGCCGTTTTATCTAAATCAGCATTTGCCGCCCAGACAGCACTTGATAAGGTTAAGTATATTGGCGATACAATCAAAATTAAAGCTGCACATGATTTTTTCCTCCTTAAATTATTTTCCATGGGATCCGCGCGCTTGTTTCCTTTTGGATTAATTAAATTATACCACGCTTTCCCGAAAAATGCAAGCTGTAAGTTATGTAAATAAACCTTACATATATTGCGGAGGGAGGATATTGCAGCCTGTTACAGAACGCCGCCGATCTCTATTGTGAACCCGAAACAAAAGCTTTCCTCGGGAGCAAGCCTTTTCGCATGGGGCATTTCCGTCAGTTCCTCCGTATCGCAGCAGTAAACGGGAGCAGCCGCCCAAGGCTCCAGGCAAACGAAACCCGCTCTGCCGTCGTAAGGGGACCATACGGCTATACAGCCCGAATTGTCAAATTTTACGCGAATATATCTGCCGTTTTTGCGGTTCACAAGGGATATATGAGATGAAGCCGGCTTATCCCGCATAAATACGTCGTTTCTGAAAAGCTCTCTGGTCACGGGAACGGTATCCCCGTTTTCCAAAACCGTAACGTCGCCGCCGCCGAGGCTCTGAACGATCGTTTCGTTCTTTTCGTAAACCACGTCGTAATCCTCGAAAACGCTGTCCTTGTCTGCGGTAAACGGACAGAGAAAACCCGGATGTCCTCCCACAAAAAAAAACATTTCGGAATTTCCCGTATTTTTTACGGTAAACCGTACCTCAAGCTCCGAGCCGTTCAGCGAGTATTCCGCGGTGAATGTGAAATCGTAGGGATAGACCGCTTTCGTTGCGGCGTTTGACGAAAGGGTCAGCGCAACGCTGTTTTCCGACATCCCTGCCTCCGTAAATTCGCTGTCCCTTGCAAAGCCGTGATTTGAAAGCGCATATTCCTTTCCTTTCACGGTGTATTTTTTGGAAACGGTGTTGCATACAAAGGGGAACAGCACGGGGGCATGGCGTTTCCATACGTCCTCCGCCGTCCAGATATACTCGTTTCCCGAATTATCCTTAATTGAACACAGCTCCGCTCCGCTGCCGCTTATAACGGCTGTAAGCTCGTCCGATCTGATGGTGTAATTCATATAAATAAACCGTCCTTTCTATTTCTGGCGAACATAAACGACCTTTACGTCGCCCTTTTCCGAAGGTATCGAGTATATCTCGAACGCGCCCAGAGATTTTATAAATGGAGTAAGCTTCTGAAATCCGAAATTTCTCACGTCAAAGCTGGGATATCTTTTAAGCAGGATATTTCCCACCTCGCTAAGCGACGCCCAGCCGTCCTCGTCGGACGCCTCCGCTATGATAGCCGATATCGCGGCTTTTATGGTGCCTATCTTCACCACCTCGTGCTCACCCTCGGAAACGCGCTCCTTTTCTGTATCGCCGTGATTTTCCTGAGCCAGTATTTCAAGGTACACAAATCTGTTGCAGGCTGAAATAAAGGGAGTCGGGGTCTTTTTCTCCCCCATTCCCACAACGTACATACCCGATTCCCTGAGCCTTGCGGCAAGACGGGTAAAATCGCTGTCGCTGGAAACTATGCAGAATCCGTCAACATTGCCGGAGTAAAGTATATCCATGGCGTCTATTATCATAGCCGAATCCGTAGCGTTCTTTCCGATGGTATAGCTGTACTGCTGTATGGGAGTGATGCTGTGATTGAGCAGCACCTGCTTCCAGGAGGACAGCGCGGGTCTTGTCCAATCCCCGTAAATACGCTTATAGGTGATAATACCCTCGTTTGAAAGCTCGTCCAGGATCGGCTTGATATACTTGCCAGAAACATTGTCTGCGTCAATCAGAACAGCAAAGCGTTTATCCATAAAATTTTTCTCCGTTCCGCCGCGCGCTGCGGCATAAATTATTTATTGGAGCAAAGCATAAAATTAACCCTGCAGCTTGGATCATGATACTTATACCTTAGGCGGGTAATTATCGCTTTGCTGCAAGTCTGACAGCTCTTTTGGTACCGTCCCCCGAAACGATATCTCCGCTGACCGTGAAGATCAGCCGCTCTCCGGATATGTAAATATCGAATATCTGTTCGTTTTCCTCCATTTTGGGGGAATAAAAAGCATACAGTCTGTTTTCCTCGGGATCGTATCTGTAGATTTTGTCGGCAGAGTTGAAATAGATATCTCCGCCGTATTCCGCAGGGCGGGAAAAGCTCACCGACCATACGCGGGAATCCCCCGCTCTCCATTTTTCGGGAAACGAGAATATCCTGCCCGATTTTCCCGTACTGAAGCTGTATCTGTAAAAGCCGTCGGTAGTCGTATAATACCAGTATCCGTCATAGCGGCACATTACCGTGTTTGAATTTGTCCAGAAGGCCTTGGCGTACTTATCGGAATTTGCGGGAAAGGAATATCCCCATTCCCCGTGAACGGGAACGGTGCTTTTCATTCCTTTGTCGCTGAGAAGCGTCATATTGTGGAAAACGAAGCCGTCCGTAACAGCCGCAGAATCGTCCCATGTTACGTCGATGTAATACCATTGCCCGTCCAGCTTGACCTCGTTCCATATATGCTCGTCGTTATATACGCATATGCAGGGAATGTCCAGCATATCCATAAAGTACTCAAATCCCATGGCGTAACCCATGCATACAGCCTCTTTTTTTACAAAAGCGTCGTAAACGCTCCTCCCGTCCTCGGGATCGCCGCTGTCGCGGTAGACTATATCCTCAGCCATTCGCTCATGGATGAACAGCGCCTTTTCAACGTCGGTAAGATCCGCTTCTATGCTCTCAATAACTCCCAGAGCGTACCTGTCGATCTTCTTCCGCATTGCGGCTTCCTGCTTTTCCGTGCATACATAGTGAGGCGTAAAGGACAGTATGTGACTGCGGTCGTAATAGGTCAGATTTGCCTGAACCGTGCTTACATAAAACAAGGACGGCTCGTTTGTAAGAGCGGTCACATATATATCCTCAAATTCCTCAAAGGAAAGTCCGTAGCCGCTTATGTCAATGTCATCGGTCCTGCGCTCTTTTACGGCGCCGATTATCAGACGGGTAAGTTCCTCCTCGTCCGCGCCGTAGCCCGCCGCCTCAAACAGCTCGCCGCCCGCATAGGCAAACGCGCCGAAGGACATTACCCAAGCGGCAGCCAGAGCGGATAACGCTCCGCAGAGTCTTTTTAATATTTTCATAATAATTTCTCCAAACAGATCTCAGACAGTGCCGCGAAAAATATACGGCAGATGTGCGGTATTGCTTTTATATGAAATCAAACCCCATTATAAATTCATCGGCCATGGCGCGCATGGTGACAACGTCCGCCTCGGATGATCTGTCATAGACCGCCACGGCGTACATTCCTGCGTTTTTCGCGCTGACTATCCCTTTGAGTACGTCCTCGAAAACGGCGCATCTGTCGGGGAAAACGCCTATCCTCTCCGCAGCGGCAAGGTAAACGTCGGGAAAATCCTTTTCCGCTCCCGCCTCCTCCGTGGTGACCACGGCGTCGAACATACCGTATACGCAGTTATTGCGCAGCACGGGTTCGTACAGTTCCCTGGGAGAAGCCGTGGCAACGGCGGTTTTTCCCCCCGCCGCTCTTACCCTTTCAAGGAAATCCTTAACGCCGTTTTTCAGAAAAATATTATACCTGTATTCCCTGACCGCAAGCCTGTTCATCTCCGCCCTAAGCTCCTCGGTGGTGTAATCCGCGCCCTTGGAGCGGAAAAACTCCGCCGCCTCCTCGTAGGTAAGGCTGGAGGATCTCGTAAGCTCCTCCTCGGACAGGCGTATGCGGTCTTTTTCCAGTATCTGCCTGTTTATCTTGCGCCATACGCCGTTGGAGTCGATAAGCGTGCCGTCAAGATCGAAAATAAATCCCTCGAAGCTGTTGATGTTCATTTTATCCTCCGTATCAGTCAAGTCCTCTGAAATTCCGAAAATACTTCACCCTGCCTATCCAGTCGTAAAGTATGTTCAGACCGTGAACTATAAAATAGATCCCCACCGAAAGAACTATCATGCTGCGGAATATTTTTTCCGCGTTGACTATAACGATTATTCCAAGCGCCACGAAGATCACAGAAAAAACTATTCGCGGGATATACCACTGCTTGTCGTTTTTCTCCCTGTACGCCGCAAAAAACGACCTTACGCCCTCGATAAGCATTACTATCCCGCCGATAACAAAGACGAGCTTTCCCAGCCTGTTGAGGATATCCGTATTAAACAGCAGCACCGCAAGGATTATCCAGATAACGCCGTCAAGGCTTAGCTGACCCACGCCCGCCGTTCTTACTTGAAAGATACGTATGACAATCGTTAAAGCTCCCGTGACCAACGCTCCCGCACCCAGCAGTCCCGAAACCGCAGATATGGTGCTGTCGCTGTTGTTCAGGGCGGCAATGCCCATTATCAGCATTCCCGCTCCCGCTATGAGCCAAAGTATAAGAAACACCGTCTGTCTTTTATCCGACGATGAAAGCTCGCTGAACCTGCTCATATACCTACCTCAATCCGTAAAGATCTGTACCCAGCTATTGCTTGAGGGATCGAAGCCCACGCCTATTTTGGCGTAATCCTTGCTGAGAATATTGGAACGGTGACCGTCGGAATCCATCCAAGAGCTCATAACGTCCGCAGGGGTCGGCTGACCCTGGGCGATATTCTCGCCCGCAAAGCCAAATTTAACAGTTATGGCTGTAAAGCACTCCGTTCCGTCGGGACGGGTATGAGAAAATTTCTTTGCAAGCTCCTTTGCCCTCGTTTCCGCATTTGCGCAAAGAACGCCGTCCTTTTCAAGAGCCTTCAGACCTGCCGCTTTCCGCTCCTTATTGACAAGCTCAATGACCTTGTCAGCATATTCCTCCGCGGAAACGTCCTCGGAAGACGTGCCGCCGCCCACAACGCTGCGGTTTCCCGGATTCTGCGATACCTCTATCTTCAATACGACGGTATTCGATTCGTCGCTTTTATCGATAAGAGTGACGTAGGCGTTCCCCTCCGCTTTGGCGGTAAGCTCGAGAGTAAGGCTTCTGCCCGATATCCTGCCCTTTACGCCCACGGTCTTCGGAGCGTCGTTGGTGATCTTTACGCCGTTGAAAGCAAGGTTGGAAACGGTTATCTCGCCTATTTCGGAGATCGCCATAGGTATTACGGCGTCGGAATATTTTTCCGCTTGCGCGCCGGTACCGGCGGCAGCGTTTTCATTTTTTGTTTTTGCCTTTACAGTCACCTTGCACTTATATGATTTGCCGCCGTTTTCGGCGGTTATCACCGCGCTGCCCTCGGATTTGGCGGTAACGGTACCCTTGGAGTATGTGCATACGGATGAGTCGGATATCCTCCACAGGATCTTCCCAGACGCGCCCACAAGCTTCAGCGCCGCCGTCTGACCCTCCTCAAGGGTAAGGGATGCTTCGGAAAGATACGTTTCCACTGCACAAACGCTTATCCCCGCAAAGGAAAGCATTGATACAAGACATATAAACACTGCGCATATTTTTTTAATATTCATGATATCATTCCTTTCATTGAACTGTATGCGGCAAAACGGGACTGTGTTATAAACATTATAACAATTTATTTGAGCAATGTCAAGCGAAATTCGGATACGCCCCACGGTAATTTCACGAGTAAATAATTTGCTTTTAAATTATGTATAAGATATGAACGCAAGGCGTTGATTAGGATTATTTTAGTCATTTGCAAGCTAATAAAGCGTGGTTTGTTTCCTGCGTGGTACATTTACTAT
>JAMPAO010000065.1:0-1289 GCA_023667165.1 Ruminococcus sp.
AATATGTTTTTGACGAAGTCGGTTATATTATCTGAATAAGTACCCAATGGGGAGTAAAAAATGAAAGGAAGTTATATAGTTATGAACGAACGGGAGATCAAGGAAATGCTTGAGCGTATAGCCGCTCTTGAAAGGAAAAATTCGTCTTTGGAAAACAAGATGAACAGCCTTGAAAAGCAGGTCGAAACGGTAAATAAATTTGTGGCAGCTATCACCGAGAGCCAGTCCGTTGAAACCGCCATGAACGAGATAGAAAGCGTTACAAAACAGCTTACCGACTGCGACAAGGCGACATTTTACTGCTATGACGGTTCAGCGGACAAGTTTTTCTCTCAAGGCGACTACAGAAACTGGCAGGACGTAAGGTCAGCGGAAGAAATAAAGACAGCTTTTAGGTCGCAGAAAATAAAGGAAAAAGAAAACGAAGCGATGATACCTTTGGTAACGTCAAAAGGAAAGTCGCTGGGAGTTATTGTTGCCGAAAAGGAGGGAGGCTTTAAGAAAGAAGATTTCGAGGGGTTCAAAAAAGGCAGTCATATGGTGAACACCGTGGAGCTTGCCTTAAAAAAAGAATACGAACATCAGGGACGGATCACGGACGAGCTTACAAATCTAAAAAACAGGCAAGGACTTAATGAGTATCTTAAAAACACTCTTTACGGTAATCTTAATGATGAAAAACCCGTCAGCATTGTGATGTGCGATATAGACCGGTTCAAAGCCGTAAACGATACATACGGACACGAGGCGGGAGATGTGATTCTCAAAGATGTTGCGGCTGTGCTGAACGAGGGAACGAGAGAGGGAGCAGACTGCGCTTTCAGAATGGGCGGCGAGGAAATGGTTCTTATCCTCAACTGTTCGCACGAAAAGGCGATAGATATTTCCGAGCGTCTGAGGGAGCAGATAGAAAATACTTCTCATACGGTAATGCGGGAAGATGTTACGGCAGAAGTAAAAGTTACCGTATCTATGGGAGTATGCGACGTCAGACCCAATGAAAATATCGAGATTTCTCCCGATAATATCCGAGAGGTTTTTGACGAAGAACTGGCGAGAGCGGACAGAGCGGCTTACAATGCAAAAAATAACGGACGAAATCAAGTAGTATCATACGACCCCAATATTTACAGATCGTATCTTGCGGAAAAAACGGCGGAAATTCTTTGCGGAGGGATAAAGGAAAATATTCCCGAAATAAAGGAAAGCGTATCCGCCTGCCTTAACAGCAGTGACGAGGAAACCTTTTACAGCGTGATCGACGCATTGCAGGAATATGCGGCGGAAGA
>JAMPAO010000065.1:1389-2611 GCA_023667165.1 Ruminococcus sp.
AAAAACGAATACGGCAGTATTCAAAACAAAACATACATCGGAACGGACGCTAAAACGGCGTATGATATTTCCAGGTTTGCCGAGGAAAAAGGCGTGAGATTTTCCGCTAAGTTTGACGAGAAAAATTCTGCCGTGACAATTGACGGCGTAAAAAACAAGGGATTTATCGAAACCGTAAAAAGTATGTCCGAATGGTCGGACAAGGTTCAGGTAAAGGCTGCAAAGGTAAAAGAGCAGATACAGAATAAAAACAATGACAGGGGGCGGTAAAAATGGAAGAATACAGAATAGTTTCCTTTTCGGGAGGCAAAGACAGTACGGCAATGCTCCTGCGGCTTATGGAAATCGGCGAACCGATAAACGAGGTTATTTGGTGCGATACATACAAAGAATTTCCCGCTATGTACAGACACGTTGAAAGGATAAAGTCGGAAGTTGAAAATGCGGGGATAAAATTTACCGTTCTCAAAAACGAACACAGTTATGATTACCTGATGTTTGAAAAACCCGTTAAAAGGAAGAAAAAAGAGATAATCGAAAAATACAGCGATCCTCTCGGATTTTCTTGGGCAGGTCCGAGAATGCGGTGGTGTACAAGAGCATTGAAACTTGATGTGATAAACAAACATCTGTCTGCGCTGAAAAAGAAATACAGCCTTATTCAGTACACGGGAATTGCCGCAGACGAGCAGTACCGTCTTGAACGAAAGGCAAATTCAGACCATATCCATCCGCTTGTCAATTGGGGCTGGACGGAGAAAATGTGCCTTGAATACTGCTATAGTAAAGGATATGACTGGGAAGGCCTTTACGAAAAATTTAACCGTGTTTCCTGTTGGTGCTGTCCGCTTCAAAATCTTGACAATCTGCGTACCCTGCGGAAAGAATTTCCCGGTTTGTGGGAAGAACTTAAAGAAATGGACAGAAAAACTTGGAGAAATTTCCGTGCCGACTATACCGCAGAGCAGCTTGAAAAACGCTTTGCTCTTGAAGATGAAAGAGCAAAGCAGGGGCTTACAAACAAGCCGAAAAACAAGGATTTCAGAAAAGCGTTAAAGGAGGCGATCAAATAAATGCTGTACACGCAGGAACAAATAAACCGAGCCAATGAGCAAAGCATAACCGAATTTTTCAGGTGTATGGGATATTCAGCGGACAAAGAGGGCAGGGAGATGCACATACACGGTTTCGGAGGCTTAAAGGTTGACGAAAACAGGAAACG
>JAMPAO010000065.1:2711-15503 GCA_023667165.1 Ruminococcus sp.
CGAAAGAGGAGCGGGAGAAAAAGAAATTTACAATGCCGCAAAAGGATAAGGACAACAGGAAAGTGTTCGCATATCTTACTAAGCAGCGGCGAATATCTCCGCAAGTTGTAAACGAGCTCATAGATACGGGTCTGCTTTATCAGGACGTGAAAGGAAATGCCGTTTTTCTCGACATAAAGGACGGAGTACCCTGCGGAGCGGAATTTCACGGTACGGGCAGTAAAAAATATACTTTCGGAAATTCAAAATTTTCGGATATTGAAAACCGCACTGTGATAAAAACCGAACCGTACATAGCCGAACAGATCTCCGAAATATTAAAGGACGAAAAGGACTTGAAATTTATCGGATATGTTTATGAGAACGAGGCTAATATTGCGGTAAATTCGGAAAATTCGGAGATCGTTACAGACCTTGTTGAAGCGATAAAAAACTCAGATATTGACAGAGCGGCAATTGATAAAACCGTAAAAGGCAAGCTACGATCGTTTAACGGAGTTGCTGAAGGAACGGCGGGAAATTTCTTTGAGTATATCAAATTCCCGAACCCGCAGGGAGCGTATGTTTTTGAAAGTGCAATTGACCTTATGAGCTTTATGCACTTGCACCCGAACGCCAAAGACTGCGAATTTGTATCAATGGGCGGTCTGAAACCGAGCGCAGTGGAAACGCTTTTACAGCGAGGTCTGAAAGTTGTGCTGTGCGTTGATAATGATGAACGGGGAAAAGAATTGTGCAAAAAATTCAGCGGCAGATGTACGGTTTTTACCGAATGTCGCAAAAACGGAGTTAAGGATCTTAACGAACTTTTGCAGAAAATAAATCCTAAAAAAAACTTTACCGAAACGGTCGGCAATATGTCCCGGTGGTCGGACAAGGTACAGCAGAAAACCGCAGTTGCAAAGGAGGTTATTCGGAATGCGAACAGCAGACCCGTTAAAGCGCAGTTTGCCCGCTGAAAGACAGCTTGAATGGCTTAAAAAGCAAAAATCCGAATATGTTCTCAAACGATATGAGCGGCAGATGGAGATTGACGCAATAAATTCGGAAATTTCCTCGATAGAAGAACAGACAGCAAATATTATGAAAAGGAGAGGCAGCGAAAATGGATAACGAAAAAAATATTATTTTGAATATCCCCGAAAAGGATATATCGAAAGGCGAAACAAAAACGCTTTCCAAGTCGGAGCGGCTTTTAGAAAAGCTGAAAACTCTTTGCGAAAAGCGGGAAAAGGCGGTAAATGCGCAGAATGCCGCCGAAAAAAGGACAAAGGAAATTGACGAACAGATAAATAAGATCAAAACGGAAATTCATAATGATGAGGTTCGTGATTTTGATGATTTCTGCAGATCCAAAGGCTTTGTTATCAAGGATATTCTTGATTTTCTTTCGGCTGTCACCGATAAAATGACGATCGGTGAAGCGGCGGAAATCCTAAAAATAAAAAATAACGGAGGTAATGAGCGTGGATAAAAAAATAACGTTGGGCAGTCTGTTTGACGGCAGCGGAGGTTTTCCCCTTGCGGGGATAATGTGCGGCATAGAGCCGTTATGGGCAAGCGAAATAGACCCTTTCTGCGTTTCGGTAACGTCTAAACGTTTCCCGAAAATGGAGCATTTGGGAGATATTTCAAAAATCAGCGGAGAGAAAATTCCGCCCGTTGATATAATCACGTTCGGCTCGCCCTGTCAGGACTTATCGGTAGCGGGCAAGCGTGCGGGACTTGACGGCAAGCGTTCGGGATTGTTTGCGGAGGCAATAAGGATCATAAAAGAAATGAGAGGTGCTACAAATGGAGAAAAACCGAAATATATCATCTGGGAAAATGTTCCCGGAGCATTCAGCAGCAGCAAAGGAGAGGATTTCAGAACTGTCCTTGAAGAAGTCTGCAAAATTAAAGACCCCGACCTGTCTGTTCCTCGACCTCAAAAAGGAAAATGGCAGAACGCAGGCTGTATTGTGGGAAACGGTTTCAGCCTTGCGTGGAGAGTGCTGGACGCCCAGTTTTGGGGTGTGCCCCAAAGAAGAAAACGTATCTTTCTTGTCGGAAGTTTTGGAAATGAACGTGCTGCGGAAATATTATTTAAGCGAGAGGGCTTGCAGCGGGATTTTAAGGAGAGCCGCAAGGCGTGGGAAAGACTTGCCGCCGATACTGAAAGAAATACTGGAATTTCAGGCAGGGAATTTACTCCCAAGACCTTGAAAATACGCTGCGGCTGCGAGGGCGGCGGAAAGGGCGCACTGATACAGGAAAACAGATCCGCTGCCCTTTCCTGCAATAACGACCAGGTTTTATTTGCTAAATCATTATCGGAATATGCGGCAGCTTTCAGAGGACGTGCGGGAGCAGATTACAATCTTGCGCTTTCCGAAAAAATAAGTCCTACCGTTATGGCTGAACAGGACGTTCACTGTGTGCATAAAACTTTGGTTTTTGACAGCACACAAATAACCTCCAAAACAAACCGCAGCGACTCGCAGATAAACGATCCGTGCCACACTTTAACATCGTCAAGCGGCAGTCCTATTTTATGCGCAAGTTTTTACCCGCAGATGAAAGCGGAAAGCCAGTGCTTTTCGGAAAACGTATCAAACACGCTTGTAAACGGCACAAATGCGGGATTTCAGAATGCTGTGGCAGTACCCCGTACCGTGCTTAACGATCAAGGGGGAAACTCAATATCGGTCGAAAACGATGTTGTTCCCACGCTTCGAGCGGAAGCTCACGGCAACGAACCATGCGTCTTGCAGCAGGATATTTTATGTGTAGATCAAGGCGGCGGGAAAAGCAACTGCGGCGTCAGCAAAAATTTTTCGCCCACCGTTACCTGCACTCACGGCGGCGAGCCTTGCGTGGTATACGACGGCAGGGGGAACGGAAACGGTAAAACTGCGCCCACAATTGCAGGAGATCATTTTGGGCGAACGGGCGATCTGTCAGCATTGTGTATTGCGGGAAATACGATAAACAGGCAGCCGCAGAACGGCGGCAGCGGCAAGGGAGTTATAACCGAGCAATCCTACACACTCAACACGGTTGACCGTCACGCCGTTATGTCGCCCCTTTACAGCATTGACAGGGCGGCGTTCAATCAGGGAGAAAATGCGCTGTATAATATTTCTGTCGAGGAAGAAAAAGCGCAGACATTAACGGCTAAAGGTCCCTCGGCGGTTTGCTGCAATGCCGACCGGAATATGTACGAAAATCACGGACTTGACGGCAGATACAGCGGTCCGCTTGAGGCTGCGCCGACGGTTCGGGAGGCTTACGGAAAAGGCGGAAATACAACTCCATTTGTCACGGAAAAAAATATTGATCTGAGTACATATATCGTCCGCAGAATTACGCCTTTGGAGTGCTGCCGCTTGCAGGGATTTCCCGATTGGTGGTGTTCCGATATACAGCACAAGGATACTCCCGAATATCGTATGTGGGGAAACGGAGTTGCCCTGCCCTGCGTTTTGTATGTTATGGAGGGAATAGCTGAAGCGTTTAACAATGAAATTTTTGAATGAAAGGAAATCTGATATGGAAAGCAATATCTTTTTGACGGGGAAAATTTCAAACTCACCGCAGACCGTAAGAAACGGAGATATTCTGCGGATAGGATTCTCCGTTACCGAGAAAAAAACAGGTGCGGTGATACCCGTTATCGCCGATACTTCAAGGGAAATTTTTGAACGTATAAAAAGCGGAAAAACCGTAGAGATCACGGGAATTTCTTTTACAAGAAAAGCGAAAATAAACGGAAAAACAAAATGTCTGCGAACCGTATTGGCGCAGGGAATTTCAATATCTTGAAACGGAGGAAAATAAAATGACCGAATATATAAACAAGGATTATTACCGGCAGATACCCGCCAACGAAAGGCACTTTATAAAGCTTTCTCCCGAAGCCGCATATGCGGCGGTAAAGGAGCTTGAAGCTGCAAATATTCCCTATTCCGCCACCGTCAGCGAATACAGAAGCATTGTGACGGTAAATTCTTCCGACAGCGAACGTGCGGAGGAAATTGCGGGCAATGCGGAAAAATCGTTTCCGAAAATAAATAATATTATCGGAAACACCGATTACAAATATATCCGTGATAAAAAGTACATCGACGCCGACGCTGAAACCGCAAGAAAAATAGCGGATATTTTATCGGGAAATCCGAGCAATAAATTTTCGGGGATCATCCGAGGGAACAGGGCTACCATAACCGTAAGCGGTGAAAAAAACGCAGCCGCCGTCCGTTCAATGATAGACAATCTCAAAAATATGGATATTCTCGAAGCTCTGCGCCAGCGGGGTTTTGAACGCGCTGCGGACGCCAGCGGATTTGTAAATATCCGCAATCTGCAGACGGGAGAGGTATGCGGTTTTAACAGTATGTCCGCTGTGCGGGATATGTTAAACGACCCGGAAAATGAATTTTTCAATCCCTTGCATAGCAGGATAGCATACCGTGAACACCCAACAAACGGCGAATATTTTTACTATGTTCAGAAATATTCTCCCGAAAAAAATATTCCCGCAAAAATTCACCGTGACGGGGAAAACAAACCGGTTATTTTCAGCAGGATAGACGAGGCATTGTCCTATGTAAAGGCTAATTCAATTGAAATTACCAACATTGACGAGGAAATTTCCAATTGGCGGGAAGTAGAGCGGGAGCGAGAGGACAGGGCAATTTTTGAAGAAAATACAAAGCTCATGGAACGGTTTCCAAAGCGTGACGGAGAATATATCGACATTTTAAGCTATAACAAATATACCGACGCTTTTTCTTGGGTTTATTTTAATCCCGACGGCGATAACGGAAACGGCGAATTTATCGACAAAACAATAACGCAGGAGGATATTTTTGCGGCATATTCCGAAAGGCTCGCGGCCGAAAACGAGGAACGGGGGCGCAGTGCGTTTATCGCTTATATCAATGAACATTGCAAGGAAAATGTCATTGAAATTCATTCGGGATATTTTGCTGATTATGCGAATGATTACATAAATTTTGCTTCAAAAAATTATGAGCATTACTTCGGGATTTCCGAAAACAGCAAAGATATTTCCGCTCTTGACGGCTTTATTTCGCATCTGGAGAACGGCTGCGAGGCGGTTGTAATTGACAGGGAAAAGACGGAGATTGAGGTTTCCAATGGGGACTTCGAGGGAGATGTAGTTTCCAATGGGGAGTTATCCGTAAATCCGGACAGCAATATCCATTTTACTTCTCTCGGCAGCGGCGTTCTTTGCTATGATATTTCCCGCAATGACGCTGAAACGGACGATCATCTAAGCGTCGCTCATATTTCGGGCGAGGGAAAAATAAGATATTTTACCGATGATATTACAGACGCCGACAGGGAACATATCGAAAATCAGGCTGTTTCGGTAAAAGAAAAATTTACGGAGCAGTGGAACGGTCTGTCCGCCGAGGAAAAATATTACAGAATTTGCGGCAGGATCTATGAAACGGGAACAGCCGAAGAAATAAGGACATTTAACGCCGACCGAGCTTATGAGGAGCTTTCGGACAAGGTAAAGAAATACGAACGCAGCGTAATTTTCAAAGATGAGGATTTCCCTCTTGATAAAGTTTATCCGAAAGAAAATATTTCTCCCGAAAAAACCGAGGAAGGTGAAGTTTCAAAAAAATTTCCCGATACTACCGAACACAGAAATTTCATAAAACTTAAAAAGCTGTTTCCCGAATTTATGGAAAAAAAGCACCTTTATGAACACTACGAGGCTGACGGTTTTGAGCCGCTGGCTGCGGAATGGCTGGACGAAAATGAGATCTCTCTTATGCAGACCTATGAGCAGAACGGCGACCTTATGTACGACCCGGACATTGTGTTAAAAATAGATTTTGAAAATGAGACCGCCAACGCCGTTTCCTTTGAAAATTCCGGCTTGTGCGTTTACCGTGAGTATGAGGACGGCTCAAAGGGGCAGCAGGAAACAAATTCTTTTATGAACACATGGCTTAACACTATAGAAAACGTTGATCTCAGCCTTACAAGATACACGGGAATAGACGGCGGCAGGATCGATCTTGTTGATAATATCGAGGAAATTTCCGAAAATATACTTTCGGAAAACAAGTCGTATATTTACTCCGAGATAAAATTTGAAACGGGAGAAGTATATCTTTTTCCCGATCGGATAACCGACGACAACATTTCCGAAACGCCCTTTTACAAGCAAATTATTGAGCGTTATGCGGACAGGAACAATATAGAAGACCTTGACGAAATGCTCCGTGTGAATATTCATCATTACCGCTTCGGAAGCGGCGAGGAAGCTGTTCCCGATGAAGCCGAAATGGAATACATCAGGAATAATTCCGATGAAATAATTAACAGTTCCGAGGAAACGGGAAGCGTTGAATTTTTCTCGCATTTCTGGAAAAATGCCGACGATATTCTTGACGAGCTTGACAGCTACGGGGAAGAACTGCACGGAACATCTCCGAAAATAGGGGATAAATACGAAGAAAAAACATATATTTTCCCCGATGATTTTAATTCTGCTCACCCCGATAATTATTCCGCTGTCAGACGGCTGAATACAGGCGGCGAATGGCTTGATACGGAAGAAGCGGTCAAAAAAATGAATGCCGAGGGTAACACCGATATATCACGAATAGACGCATTGCTTGTGCGCACGGTAAGCTATGACAGCGTTCGGAGAAACGAGGAAATGTCCCCCGAGGTTTTTCACGTTCTCCTTGACAGGACGAATAAAAACAGGGATAAAATGACGGTGGCTGCAAAAATTTACGAAAACTCCAAAGGAAATATTCTGCCTGTTTACATAAAAAATGCAGACGAGGCACTGGCGGCGGGAGAAAGGGAAGAATATTTTGCGGACAGGCGGGAAAGCGAAAAATGCGCCGCTTCTCTTGACTATTCCATCGGCTGCAGCAGCGACGGTTTGCATTTTGACGCCCGCAAGGCAATTACCGATCTGCTGGAAATTTATTCTGTTGAAAGAATTGCTCTTATAGTTGCCGCAAGGGTAAGCGACGCGGGAGATTGGGACAAGAGATTTTCTCCCGAAAATATTGCTTGGGCGGAAAATGTTCTGAAAGCCTATTCACCCGAAAAAATAAGTGGGATAAAAGACGTTACCCTTAACAGCCATTCCGTTCTTCTGAATGAAGCTGCCCGGACGATTAAAAATAATTATGAAATGTTCCGTGATTTGCAGACGGCGCAGGAAAAGACTGCCGAAATTTCGGAAAATACAGATCGGTTTGCAGACAGCATAAAAAATTTAAGTCAGCTTAAAAAATCCCTTTCGGTCGGTTCGGAATTTCTCATTACCGATCACGTCAGAAAGGAATGTATCGGCGAGTGCAGACGTATCACGGGAGCAAATACGGCGGGGTTTTACTCGCAGAAAATAAACGAAAGCGGCAGGCTTGAGGGAAAGCCTTTGTATACGGAATGGGGCAAGGCGAAGAACTGGAATTTTGAAAACGGCGTATGTTCTTCGGCAATGGAAAACGGCGGTCTGATAATGTCTTTCAAGGTTTTCGAGAGGAAATTACCGAAAAAGGAGGCTGACGAAATACTGTCCGAAACGGATAAATTCAAAGCGAAAACTTCCGAAATGTTCAAGCCTGTTGGCGGGAATACGGCGGAGGGGATCGAAGAAAACGTAACGGAATACATTAACGGTATCCTTGCGGATAACGGCATTGAAGCGGAAATTATCGAAGCAGCCGTTTACGGTTCACGTTCGAGAAATCTTGAAAAGGAAAACTCCGATATTGACATTGTTGTGGAATATTCCGGCGATATTAAAGAGGACACGCTTTTTAATATCCTGCACGAAAAAGTTTTTGAAACAGGCGGCGTTGAAATTGACATAAATCCCATCAGAGCGCAGGAAAGCGGCACTCTTGAAACTTATCTGCCGAAAGCGGAAAGGTTTCTTGAAAATAAGGCGAATGAAAATATTTCCGGCGATGAAATATCCGTCGGCGATAAATTTATTTACCGAGGTGACGAGGTAACGGTTTCCTCTTTGAAAGGAATTTATCCCGATGATGTGGGTATCGCCAAAATCGAAAAAGCGGGAAGCATTGAATACGAGGTCACGAGAAACGTAAACAAATACGACCTTGCAGGAAACGGCAAATATATCGGAAATGCCGATAAAGAAAAGGCAAAAACGGAGAAAACCGCCGTCTATTCCGATGAGAAAATCCCGGAAAAAGAAAACCGTAACTCCAATGTTTACGAGCCTGCGATAAACGATGTTATCGAAAACGAGGACGGCGTTTACCGTGTTTCGGATATAAGCGGAAGTTTTGTTACTTTGGTTGAAACCGATACGCTGCTGCCCGAAGAAAAAATTATGTCCCTTTCCGATTTTTACAAGGGGGATTTTGCGCTGCTTGAAAGCGGAGAGATAATTTCCGAAAAAACAGCCGAAAAAAAGGCTGAGGAAATTATTCCCGAAAGTGTTCCTGTCAGCGAGAAAATTTCTATGCCCAAAGCCGAAAATTATTCCATAAAAAATGAAAATTTCGGAGATATGGGCGGGGCAAAAAGCCGCTATGCCGCAAATATCGAGGCGATAAAACTTCTCAAATCCATTGAAAACGAACAGCGCACAGCAACACCCGAAGAACAGGAAATTCTTGCGGGCTACACAGGCTGGGGAGCTATCCCGCAGGCATTTGACAGTCAAAACGATAAATGGAGCAGTGAATATTCCGAACTGAAAGAACTGCTAACTCCCGAAGAATACGAAGCCGCAAGGCACAGCACAATGAACGCTCATTACACTTCTCCCACCGTTATTTCCGCAATATATGACGTGCTGAATAATCTGGGCTTTGAAAAGGGAAATATTTTAGAGCCTGCAATGGGAACGGGTAATTTTTTCGGTATGCTCCCCGAAATTTACAAAGACAGCAAGTTATACGGCGTGGAGCTTGACAGCATTACAGGGCGGATAGCGCAGCAGTTATATCCAAATGCGGATATTCAGATAAAGGGATATGAAAAAACAAATTTCCCCGATAATTGCTTTGACGCCGCAATTGGCAATGTTCCGTTCGGCGACTATAAGATCAATGACAAACGGTATAATGAAAATAATTTTAACATTCACGATTATTTCTTTGCAAAAACTCTTGATAAGGTCCATCCCGGCGGCATTATCGCCTTTGTGACCTCAAAGGGAACTCTTGACAAGGAAAACGACAGCATACGCAGATACATTGCCGAAAGAGCGGAGCTGCTGGGGGCGATACGTTTGCCCAACAACGCTTTCAAAGCGACTGCGGGAACGGAAGTTACTTCCGATATTATCTTCCTGCAAAAGCGTGAAAAGCAAATTGAAATTACTGCCGAAAATACGGAATGGCTGAAAAAATCCGAAACTGCCGACGGCCTTTCGGTAAATAACTATTTTGTGGCACACCCCGAAATGGTTCTCGGAAAAATTACGGAGGGCAACAAGCTGTACGGTAACAGCAGCAAGGACACGAGCTGTATTCCAATTGAGGGAGCAGACCTTAAAGAGCAGCTTGCGGAAGCGATAAAGAATATCAAGGGCAGTTACAGGGCTGCCGAAAAGGAGATTGAACCGCAGAATTCGGACATTATCCCTGCTCCCGAAAATTCAAGGACTTTCGGTTTTTACGCACAGAACGGCAATATTTATTACCGCAGGAACAGTGACGTAATGGAAAAAGTTGATATTCCCAAAGACGTTTTTGACCGTGCGATGGGAATGATAGAGCTTCGTGAAAATGTCCGCGAGCTTCTGGATCTGCAGCTTGAAAACAGCGGCGGGAAACTTGACGGAAAGGTAAATGAAAGCCGCGCCCTGCTTAACGAACGGTATGATAATTTCGTAAAAAAATACGGAAATATTTCAAGCGTAAAAAACGCAAAGGCTTTTAAGGGCGACAACGGCTACAGTCTGCTGACCGCTCTTGAAGTTAGGGACGAAAACGGAAAAATTACCGGCAAGGCTGATATTTTTACAAAAAATACGCTTAAGCCAAAGGTGATAGCGGCGCACGTTGACACGGCGGAGGAAGCTCTTATCCTGTCAGTTTCGGAACGGGGAAAGGTCGATTTTGATTTTATGACCGAGCTTTGCGGAATGGACAAGGAAAAACTTATTTCCGAGCTTGAGGGGCGGATATACAAACTGCCCATCGAAAAGGAAAAGTACGTTACTGCGGACGAATATCTTTCGGGAAATATCCGCAAGAAGATAACGGATATTGTAAACTGTGACGATCCGAAAGCATACGAAAAAAATTACGAGGCGCTTCAGGCGGCTATGCCGCCGAGAGTTGAGGCTAAGGATATTTCCGTAAAACTCGGTTCTCACTGGGTAGACCCCGATTACATACGGCAGTTTATACTTGAAAAATTCCAGCCGGACGCCCGCACTTTTTCCGAGCTTAAAGTTTCCTACAGCGACGCTGCGGGAGTATGGAAAGTGGAGGGGCAGTCTGCAACCGCAAAGAAAAATCACATTGCTTCAAACACTTTCGGAACAAAACGCAAAAACGCTTATGAGATCATCGAGGGTATTCTGAACAACAGCGACTTGCAGGTCAAGGACAGAAAAAAAGACGAATTCGGTTTTGAAATGAGGGACGACAAGGGCAGATACATTCTTGTCGTAAACGATGAGGAAACGAAAGCCGCCCGCCACTGTGCCAATCTGATAAAATCGGAATTTGCCGACTGGATATTCAAAGACCCCGACCGCAGGGAAGCGCTTGTTCAGAAATACAACGAAGTTTACAACTCTTTCCGTTTCCGCGAATATGACGGAACACACCTTAATTTTGCGGGAATGAACAGTGAAATAAACCTTAAAGAACATCAGAAAAACGCTGTTGCAAGAGGACTTTTCGGCGGCAATACTTTGCTTGCGCACGCTGTCGGTGCTGGAAAAAGCTACGAAATGATAGCCATTGCAATGGAGGGGAAACGATTGGGGCTGCACAACAAATCCCTGTTTGCCGTACCTAATTCACTTACGGAGCAAATGGGAAACGATTTCAGAAAGCTTTATCCCAATGCAAATATTCTTGTTGCAACAAAAAAGGATTTTGAAAAGAAAAGCAGGGCAAATCTGCTTGCAAAAATGGCTGCCAACGATTGGGACGCCGTTATTGTGGGGCATTCCCAGTTTGACCGTATGGGGCTTTCCCCCGAACGGGAGGGAGCGTATCTGAAAACCGAAATAGACAAGCTGCGGAATGAGCTGGAGCGTATAAGGGCGGAAGATCCCAACGCCAAAAAAAGTTTTTCGGTAAAGCAGATCGAAAAGACGATCGAAAATTACACCAAAAGGCTTGAAACGCTTAAAGACGCTCAGGCAAAGGACGATTTCATTGATTTTGAGCAGCTTGGATTTGACAAGATGTTCGTTGACGAATGCCATATGTACAAAAATCTCGCCACCGCTACGAAAATGCACAATGTTTCGGGTCTTGGCAGCAGAGGTTCGGCAAGAGCTTTCAATTTGCTGATGAAAACGAAATATCTTGATGAAAAAACCGAGGGGAAAGGTTCTGTTTTTGCCAGCGGCACGCCCGTAAACACACCCTACCAACGAATTTTTATTACCCCGATAAGGCGGCAAACCGCCTTTTATCAGGGATTTTAATTAAATACTGAATTGAATGTCAACTCCCGTTTCATCGGAAACGCGGATAACTTCAATCATTGTGACCGCGACATCGTGTTTTTCGTGAACGTTCAATTCGTCCCATTTGGCAAGCGGTTCGGAAAGCGGAGATGTATCTACCGCTTTTATTTTGCGCTCACGGGCGGCAAGACGGTTTTCCATATCGGACTTCTTTTCGTGCAGTTCTCTTATTCGCTTTTGAATATATTCAAAAAGAACCTCGTCCGCCTCGGAAAGCTTGTCCATAAGCTTGCGTATTTCTTCCTCCGAACGAATTATTTCCGTTCTTAAATACTCGGCTTCCGTATCGGATTTTTCCCGTTCCCGCTTTGCAATCGTCAAGCTGTTTAAGCGTTCGCACATTGCATTAAAAACGATTTGCTCCAAATTATCGGGACGTAGTTTCAGCGTATATTTTTTGCACCCTGCCGCATTATACGCGCCCATATCACGGTAATATCTCCACTGTTTTGTGTGACTTACATTCCAACCGTAATATACGTGAACCGCATATCCGCAGTGAGCGCATTTTACAAGTCCCGAAAGCCAAGAATTTGTTCCGTTGCCGTTTTGAGGGACTTTATAATTATGCGCCTTTTTATCCTGTACGGCAAGCCACGTTTCGGCGTCCACCAAACCCTCGTGATAACCCAGCTTAATAAATTCCGAGCCGTCCGCGTTTTTATGTAAAAACAATCCGTGCGCGCCGTCGTAGTCCTTTACGTCGTCAAGCATTTCAACTCCTTTTGAAGCGTAAAATTTGTATACTTCCTTGTCGGCGCGGACATACAAAGGACTTTTCAAAATTTTTGATAAATGCGTCCTGTCCATAGCCACGGTTTCGCGGTGCGTTCTGTAAGCCTTAGACGATGTTTCAATTTGGTTTTCGCGAAAATAATCAATTACATTTTTCAGCGAAACAGACGGCTCTTTGTACAGTTCGTAAGCCTTGACAATAACGTGCGCCCTGTCGGACGGAACAAGCACAGAGCCTGTTTTGCCGTTTACCGTCCGACGTTCGGAATTAAATCCGTAGTACATTTTCCCGCCTTGATAAAATCCCGTTTCGCGAGCCTTTGTATTGTAAGCGTCGGCAACTCTCGCGGCAATGGTTTCCCGTTCAAATT
>JAMPAO010000066.1 GCA_023667165.1 Ruminococcus sp.
CTTTTTTAATGAAATTCGGCGGGTTTTCGCTGTATTTTTTATACCGACTGCTGACAGCAGCGCATATTTTTTAAAATACTTTACAGAAAGCGGGAAATGATTTATGAGTAACAAGGTCACAATTATCGGCGCAGGCAGCGTCGGCTCCACGATTGCATACAACATGGTCGTATGCGGTATTGCCTCTGAGATCGTTATGGTGGACATCAACGAGAACAAGGCTCTCGGAGAAGCAATGGATATCCGTCAGGGCGTTCCTTTCTGCTCTCCCGTATCCATTTATGCAGGTTCTTACGAGGACGCTGCCGGATCGGACGTGGTCATCCTTACATCCGGTCTTCCGAGAAAAGCCGGTCAGTCGCGTCTGGAGCTGGCGCAGGTAAATGTGGATATTACCAAGTCGATCATCCCACAGATCGTTAAATATGCTCCCAATGCGGTCTATATCATCGTAAGCAATCCCATAGATATCCTTACATATCTTTTCCACAAAATTTCCGGTCTGCCCTCCAACCAGATCATCGGTTCGGGTACTACTCTCGACACTGCCCGCCTGCGCAGCCGTCTTTCGGAAACGTTCAACATCAGCCAGCAAAACGTGCATGCGTATGTTTTCGGCGAACACGGAGATTCCTCTTTCGTTCCCTGGTCACTGGCAAATATAGCAAATATTCCCATCAAGCAGTATATCGAATGTCTTCCCGCGGATAAGCGCCCCGAGGTAAATTACGCGGATATCGAGGATTACACGAGAAAATCCGGCGCGAAGATCATCGCTAACAAGGGCGCTACGTTCTATGCCATCGCCATTTCCGTATGCCATATCTGCAAGTGCCTGTTCAGCGGGATAGACACCACTCTTACCGTTTCCACAATGATGAACGGCGAATACGGTATAGACGACGTTTGCCTGAGCACGCTGTCCGTTGTGGGCAGAAAAGGGATCGAGAGCAGACTTATGGTTCCGCTCACCGATGAAGAGATCGGCAAGCTCAGACACAGCGCCGACAGCCTTAAAGCCGTCATTAAGGATATTAAAATATAACAGCTTACGTTTCAATTTTCAACAGGCGGCAGAGTTTCTTCACTGCCGCCGTAAGTTGTGTACAGCGCTTAGTTTATGAATATACTTATCAAAAAGGAGTACATATTTACATGGAATACCGTATTGAACATGATTCTATGGGCGAGGTAAAGGTCCCCGCAGATAAATACTGGGCGGCTCAGACAGAAAGAAGCCATGAAAATTTCCCGATAGGCGTGGGGATCGAAACCATGCCCAGAGAGATAACAAAGGCGTTCGGTTATCTTAAAAAAGCGGCGGCTATCGCCAATCACGCTCTGAAACCCGAAAAAATGACCGATGAAAAGCTGTCGGCAATTTCCGGTGCCTGCGACGAAGTGATAAGCGGAAGCCTCAACGATCACTTCCCTCTCGTTGTATGGCAGACCGGAAGCGGCACGCAGTCCAATATGAACGCAAACGAGGTCATTGCCAACAGAGGAAACGAAATAGCGGGAAGCAAGCTGCTCCACCCAAACGACGATATAAATATGAGCCAGTCCTCAAACGATACTTTCCCCACAGCTATGCATATTTCGGCAGTCATTGCCATAGAGGACAAGGTCATTCCCGCTGTCGGCTCACTTATCGAAACCTTTAAGCGGCTTGAAAAGGAAAACGAGGGAATTGTCAAGAGCGGAAGGACTCATCTTCAGGACGCCACTCCCATAGCCTTTTCACAAGAGATAAGCGGCTGGCGTTCCTCCCTCGAAAAGGACAGGCGTCTGCTTGAGATCGCTCTTCCCGAGCTTAAGGAGCTGGCTCTCGGAGGAACTGCCGTAGGTACGGGTCTTAATACTCCCAAAGGCTTCGATGTCGAAGTAGCAAAGGCCGTTTCCGAGCTTACAGGCAAGGATTTCAAAACAGCGCCCAATAAATTCCACGCTCTTACAAGCAAGGACGAGATCGTTTTTGCGCACGGCGCTCTCAAGGCTCTCGCAGCCGATATGATGAAGATCGCCAACGATGTCAGATGGCTTGCCAGCGGTCCGAGGGACGGTCTGGGCGAGATAACCATCCCGGAAAACGAACCCGGATCCTCCATTATGCCGGGCAAGGTCAATCCCACTCAGTGCGAACAGGTGACTATGGTTGCGGTTCAGGTAATGGGCAACGACGTCGCCGTGGGAATGGCTGCAAGCCAGGGCAATTTTGAGCTGAATGTGTTCATGCCCGTATGCGCTTACAATTTCCTGCAGTCGGCAAGGCTGCTTGCGGAATCCATTACATCATTTAACAGCAACTGCGCTGTGGGAATAAAGGCAAACAAGGAGAAAATGCACCACAATCTTCACAACTCCCTTATGCTTGTCACCGCTCTTAACCCCTACATAGGCTATGAAAACGCGGCGAAAACGGCAAAGAAAGCGTATAAGGACAATATTTCCCTTAAAGAAGCCTGCACGGAGCTGGGCTTCCTCACTCCCGAAAAATTTGACGAGGTGTTCCACCCCGAACAGATGATATAAAATTTCAGAAAGGATAAAAGCTATGATTTACAGTTATTATCCGGGCTGTACTCTGAAAAACAAGGCAAAGGATCTTGACAGATACGCCCGTCTGTCCGCGCAGGCGTTGGGTATAACGCTTGAGGAAATTGAAAACTGGCAGTGCTGCGGCGGCGTTTATCCCATGGCAAAGGACGAGATCGCCACAAAGCTCTCATCGGTAAGGGCGCTTGCGGACGCCAAGGCTCACGGAAGAGAGCTGATCACTCTCTGCTCCGCCTGTCATAACGTTCTCAAACAGGTGAACAACGATATGAAAAACGACGAGGATATCCGCACAAGAGCCAACAATTACTTGAAGCTCGACGAGGACTACTGCGGCGAAACAAAGGTCGTGCATTTCCTTGAAGTGCTTAGGGATACGGTAGGATTCGATACCCTTAAGGAAAAGGTGACAAATCCCCTTACGGGAAAAAAGATCGCCGCTTATTACGGCTGCCTGCTGCTGCGCCCCGGAAAAGTAATGGAGATGGATAATCCCGAAAATCCAAAGATAATGGAGGACTTCATCCGAGCCATCGGAGCGGAGCCTGTTATATATCCCATGAGAAACGAATGCTGCGGCGGATATCTGGCGCTTGAGGACAAGGACGCTGCGGCAAAGCGCAGAAACGCCGTTGCCGAAAGCGCAGACGGCTTTGAGGCGCAGATGATGGTCACCGCCTGTCCCCTTTGTATGTACAATATGAAGAAAAACGACAGCGGCGTTCCGGTTTACTATTTCACAGAGCTTCTTGCAGAGGCTCTCGGCGTTAAGGATCAGTAAGGAGGATCGGTATGGATAAAAGAGAAGAGGTTCTGCGCATAAGCGGTGTAGACGTCCGCAAATGTATGCGCTGCGGCAAATGCTCCGGTACTTGTCCCTCCTACGACGAGATGGAATTTCACCCGCATCAGTTCGTATATATGGTAGAAACGGGCAATATCGAGCCGCTGCTCAAAAGCGAGTCCCTTTATAAATGTCTTTCCTGCTTTGCCTGCGTGGAAAGATGCCCAAGAGGCGTAGAGCCGGCAAGGGTAGTAGAGGCTGTAAGATTGGCTGCCGTAAGGCAGAAGGGTGGCAATCACCTCAACCCCAACAGAGTGCCGGAGCTGCTCGACGACGATACGCCTCAGCAGCTTCTTGTAAGCGCATTCCGCAAGTACAGTAAATAAGGAGGAGAGAAAGCAATGCAAAGAATAGGCGTATTTGTATGCCACTGCGGTACCAATATCGCAGCAACCGTTGACGTCAAGGCTGTTGCAGAGGCAATGAAAAAAGAGCCGAGTGTGGTTTTCTCCGTTGATTATCAGTATATGTGTTCCGAAGTGGGTCAGACAATGATCCAGGACGCCATAAAAGAGCATAAGCTCACAGGAGTGGTCGTCTGCTCATGTTCTCCCCGTATGCACGAGGCAACTTTCAGAAAGGCTGCCGCTAAAGCGGGTCTTAACTCGTACATGGTGGAGATAGCCAATATAAGAGAACAGTGCTCGTGGATACATAAGGACATTATGACTGCCACCGAAAAGGCTATAATCCTTGCACGCACCGCCGTTGCAAAGGTTCAGCTCAACGCTCCCCTTACTGCGGGAGAAAGTCCCGTTACAAAGCGCGCGCTGGTCATCGGAGGCGGTATAGCCGGCATTCAGACGGCTCTCGACATTGCCGAGGCGGGATACGACGTTGATATCGTTGAGAAAAATCCCACTATCGGCGGAAAGATGACCCAGATAGACAAAACATTCCCCACCCTCGACTGCGCGTCCTGCATCCTTACACCTAAAATGGTGGACTGCGCACAAAGCGAGAAGATACATATCTATGCTTACAGCGAGGTCGAGGCGGTAAGCGGATTTGTGGGAAATTTTACCGTAAAGATCAAGAAAAAGGCACGCTATGTTGATACGACCAAATGCACAGGCTGCGGCTTGTGTACCGAGAAATGCCCTCAGAAAAAGGTCCCCAACGAATTCAATCTGGGCATGGATAACAGGCGCGCAATTTATATCCCATTTGCGCAAGCGATCCCAAAGGTTGCCACCATTGACGCAGATTACTGCACCATGCTCAAAACGGGCAAATGCGGCGTATGCTCCAAGGTCTGCACGGCGGGAGCGATAGATTACAAGCAGCAGGACGAGATCATTGAGGAAAAGTACGGCGCTATCGTTGCCGCTACGGGATATAATCCCATAAGCCTTGAGAATTTCGACGAATTCGCTTATTCGCAGTCAAAGGATGTTATCACATCTCTTGAGTTTGAACGCCTTACCAATGCGGCGGGTCCTACAAGCGGTCAGCTTCTCCGTCCCTCCGACGGAACTCACCCTCACACTATCGTATTCGTTCAGTGCGTAGGCTCCCGAGATACCACAGGCTGCGGAAAGCAGTACTGCTCAAAGATATGCTGTATGTACACCGCAAAGCACGCTATGCTTACCCGTGAAAAATATCCCGACACCGATGTTTACGTATTCTATATCGACGTTCGTACTCCCGGAAAGAATTTCGACGAATTCTACCGCAGAGCCGTTGAGGAATACGGCGTTCACTATATTAAGGGAATGGTGGGCAAGGTCGCTCCCAGAGCCGACGGCAAGCTCATGGTCCAAGCGTCCGATCTTATCGCCAACGAGCAGCTTCATATCGAGGCTGATATGGTAGTCCTTGCCGCCGCTATCGAGCCGGACAAGACTGCCCGTTCCATCGCCACAATGCTTACCGCAAGCATGGACACCAACGATTTCTTTACCGAGGCTCACCCGAAGCTCCGTCCCGTAGAAAGTCCCACGGCGGGCGTGTTCCTGTCGGGCGTATGCCAGGGGCCCAAGGATATCCCCGAAACCGTTTCCCAGGCAAGCGCTGCGGCTGCCAAGGTCATCGGACTGCTCAGCAAGGATAAGCTGACCTGCAATCCTTGCGTTGCTCACTCCGACGAGCTTATGTGCAACGGTTGCTCCGCCTGCGAAAAGGTTTGTCCTTACGGAGCTATCACATATTCCGACAAGGAATTCAGACAGCCTGACAGAACCGTTGCAATACGCCGCGTAGCGTCCGTAAACGAGGCTGTGTGCCAGGGCTGCGGAGCTTGTACGGTAGCCTGTCCGTCGGGAGCAATGGATCTTAAGGGATTCTCCAATAAACAAATTATGGCGGAGGTAGATGCGATATGCAAGTAAACGAAAACAAGGAATTCAGACCAAAGATCGTTGCATTCTGCTGCAACTGGTGTTCCTATGCGGGCGCAGACCTTGCGGGAACAAACAGAGCAGGCTATCCCGCCGATGTAAAGATCATACGCGTACCCTGCTCGTGCAGAGTAAATCCCATGTTTATCCTAAGAGCGTTCCAGAGAGGCGCAGACGGCGTTATCATGTGCGGCTGCCACCCGGGAGACTGCCACTATACCTCAGGCAACTACTTTGCAAGAAGAAGAATGACCCTGCTGTTCTCCATGCTTGATTTTATGGGCATAGAAAAAGAACGCACCCGCGTTGAATGGGTATCCGCCGCCGAGGGCGCAAAGTTTGCCGCTACTATGAATGAGTTCGTCGAAACTGTAAGAAAGCTCGGCGAAAACAAAAGATTGGAGGATCTCAGATGCAAGAAACAGTGATCAAGCGCGCAAAGGAACTGCTTGCCGACGGTACGGTAACACGCGTCGTAGGCTGGAAATCCGGTGAGTTCGGCTATGATACCACTCCCGCTGTTTTCACATCGGCAGAGGAGCTTGACGCAGGCTTTGTCTATAACGACCTCTGCGCTCCCAACCTTTCAAAATATCTTATAAAAGAATCGCGCAAGGAGGGCAAGCTGCTTGTTTTCCTCAAACCCTGCGACACATACAGCTTCAACCAGCTTATAAAGGAACACAGGATAATCCGTGAAAACGTATATATTATAGGCGTTGCCTGCACCGGCAAGGTAGACGCAGACACGGTTAAAGCCAAAGGAATAAGCGGTATCACGGGAATAGAGAGCGACGGAGAAACAGTTACCGTACACACCCTTTACGGCGATGAAACACTGCCTAAGACCGAAACTCTCGGCGACAAGTGCAGGACCTGCAAGAGCAAAAAGCACGTTATATTTGATGAAATGATCGGCGACGACGGAGAGGTAAACGGCGACGGAGCAAGATTTGAGCTTGTTGACAAGCTGGAAAGAATGACACCCGACCAGCGTTATGATTTCTGGAGGGGCGAGCTTTCCAAGTGCATACGCTGCAATGCCTGCCGCAACGTATGCCCCGCCTGCTCCTGCGAAAACTGCGTTTTTGACAATCCCGCCTCCGGAATTGCACAGAAAGCCGCCGCGGACTCCTTTGAGGAGAATATGTTCCATCTTATCCGCTCATTCCACGTTGCGGGAAGATGCACCGACTGCGGCGAGTGTACAAGAGTCTGTCCTCAGAACATTCCCCTGCACCTTATCAACCGCAAGTACATCAAGGATATCAACGAATTTTACGGCGATTATCAGGCAGGAGCCGATCTTGAAACAAGACCGCCTCTCAACGCCTACACCTTTGATGACTGCGAACCCAATATAGTATATAAAAGAGGAGGTAACGAATAATGTTCAAGCTTCCTATTGATAAATTGGACGCCTTTTTTGCGGCTGTATCGTCGGACAGGACGCTCTATATCCCCGCAGACGGCGAGGACGGCAGGGCAAGCTACAAAAAATGGTCCGAGGGCATGACCTTGAGCAAGGCTCTCAACACCGTGAGAAGCGCCAAGGATTTCTTCTTTCCCCAGACTACCAACCTTTGCGACTTCAATATGAACGGTCAGAATATCGAGATCATCGACAACAGAACGGAAAGCGAGGATTTCGTTGTATTCGGCGTACGTGCCTGCGACGCGCGGAGCTTTGCTATCCTTGACAAGGTATTCCTTGCCGATCCCGTCGATTCGTATTACGCTACGCGGCGGGAGCACGGTACTGTTATTACGATGGCGTGCACACGTCCCGAGGAAAACTGCTTTTGCGGAGTTTTCGGCATTGACGCCGCTTCTCCCGAAGGCGACGCCGCCTGCTGGATGACGGATGACGCTCTCTACATCAACGCAAACACCGAAAAGGGAGAAAAATTCATCGGATCCGTAAGGTCTATGCTTGAGGAATGCGGCAGCGAGGCTGTTGACGGTCAGAAAGCAAAGACAAAGGAAATTCTCGAAAAGCTCCCCTTTGCAGGACTCAGCACCGATTATTTCAGAAAAAATACCCTCCTGGACATCTTCGGTTCGGAACACTGGAAAAAGCTTTCCGAAGCATGTCTTGGCTGCGGAACCTGTACTTTCGTATGTCCTACCTGTCAGTGCTACGATATCAAGGACTATGACACGGGTCACGGAATAAAGCGTTACCGCACATGGGATAGCTGTATGTATTCCGACTTTACCAAAATGGCTCACGGAAACTCCAGAAATTCCCAGGTAGAGCGTTTCAGACAAAGATTTATGCACAAGCTCGTATATTTTCCGGATAACAACAACGGTGAGTTCGGCTGCGTAGGATGCGGACGCTGTCTTTCAAGATGCCCCATCTCCATGAACATCGTCAAGGTTATCAAAACTTTCGGAGAGGAGTAATAGACTAATGCTGAATGAAACTTTAATACCAAAGCTCGGCGTTGTTACCGATATTCGTCAGGATACTCCCGATGTAAAGACCTTTCGCGTGGTAGGTACGGACGGCAAGAAGCTGTTTGAGCATATACCGGGTCAGTGCGCTATGCTTTCCGTCCCCGGAGTGGGCGAGGGAATGTTTTCCATAACCTCCTCCCCCACAAACCGCGAATTTATGGAATTTTCCATAAAAAAATGCGGCTGCCTCACAACATGGCTCCATATGATGGACGCAGGTCAGCAGATAACAGTCAGAGGACCTTACGGCAACGGTTTCCCCGTCGACACTGCTTTCAAGGGCAAGGATCTGCTTTTTGTGGCGGGCGGTATCGGTCTTGCACCTCTGCGCTCCGTTATCAATTATGTAAGAGATAAGCGTTCGGATTACGGCAGCGTGCAGATCGTTTACGGCTCCCGTTCCATGGACGATCTTGTGGATTACAAGGAAATAATCGACGAATGGATGACCGACGACGGCATTGAGGTAAACCTTACCATTGACCGCGAGCAGGAGGGCTGGGACGGTCACGTGGGATTTGTACCCAACTATGTAAAAGAACTGAATCCCGATCTGAGCAAAACCGTGGTGATGTGCGGACCTCCCATAATGATCAAATTTACCCTTGCGGGTCTTAAAGAGCTGGGTTTCAAGGAAACTCAGGTGTTTACCACAATGGAGCTTCGCATGAAGTGCGCTGTGGGCAAATGCGGAAGATGCAACATCGGAAACAAGTATGTATGCAAAGACGGACCCGTTTTCAGATTTGATCAGCTGGACGAGCTGCCTAACGAATATTGATTTAAGGAGTGAATTTCAAGATGGAAAATATGGTAAACATTTATCTGTTCGGCAAGCAGTACTCCGTTCCTGCAAGCCTTACAATTATGAAAGCTATGGAATATGCCGGCTACAAGCTGGTAAGAGGCTGCGGCTGCCGCAACGGATTCTGCGGTGCCTGCGCTACTATCTACAGGATCAAGGGCGATCCGGAGCTGAAAACCTGCCTTGCCTGCCAGACGCAGGTTCAGGAGGATATGTATATCGCCACCCTGCCCTTCTTCCCCTTGGTAAAGCAGGTATACGACATAAACACCGTTTCAACGACTCAGGCTGTTATGATGCAGCTTTATCCCGAAATTTACTCCTGCGTCGGCTGCAATGCCTGTACCAAGGCATGCACCCAGAAGCTCAACGTAATGCAGTATATAGCCTATGCTCAGAGAGGCGAATTTGACAAATGCGCTGACGAATCCTTTGACTGCGTAATGTGCGGCGTATGCTCCGCAAGATGCCCCGCAGGTATCTCACACCCCCAGGTCGCTATGCTTGCAAGACGTATCAACGGCAAGTATCTTCAGCCTAAAACTCAGCACCTTGAGAACAGGGTCAGGGAGATACATAACGGCGATTTCAAGGAGTTCCTCGACACTCTTATGGCAGAGTCCAACGATCAGCTCCGCGAGCGTTACAATAACAGAGATATCGAAAAGTAAAAGGGAGGCAGCATAAATGTATACAAATGAAGAAATGCTTGCTTCGATCAAAAAGGTCGAAGCCAACAGAGCTGCAAACGCAGCATACGAGCCGGACAGAATGACTGCTGAGCAGAAAGAAGAGATCCTTGCAACATACCACCCCGATCACATCGAATCGGAGTTTGCGACGCTGAGGATAGGTCCCAACAAGGGAGAAAAGGTACCTCACGAGCTGGCGGCTCTCCTTGAGGCAAACAGCCGTATAGACCCTGCGAAGATCGACCTGGAAAATCCCAAATACGACGTTGACGTTTTAGTCATCGGAGGAGGCGGCGCAGGTTCGTCTGCCGCAATAGAGGCTCACAACGGCGGCGCAAACGTCATGATAGTTACAAAGCTGCGTATCGGCGACGCCAATACCATGATGGCTGAGGGCGGCATACAGGCTGCCGACAAACCCAACGACTCCCCCGCTATCCACTATATAGACGCTTACGGCGGCGGTCACTTCGCAGCAAAGCATGAGCTTGTATGCAAGCTGGTAAACGAAGCACCCGACGCCATCAAGTGGCTCAACGAGCTGGGCGTGGAATTTGATAAAATGCCCGACGGCACAATGGTCACCACCCACGGCGGCGGAACCTCCCGCAAGAGAATGCATGCCTGCAAGGATTATTCCGGCGCAGAGATCATGAGGACGCTCCGCGATGAAGTGCTTAACCGTCAGATCCCCGTTATCGACTTCACCGCCGCTGTTGAGATCGTTCTTGACGATCAGGGCAGAGCCGCAGGCGCAGTGCTGATGAATATGGAAACGGGCGAGCTTATGGTTGCAAGGGCAAAAACCGTTGTAATCGCAACCGGCGGCGCAGGCCGTCTGCATTATCAGGGTTTCCCCACCTCCAACCATTACGGCGCAACGGCTGACGGTCTGGTGCTTGCTTACCGTGCGGGTGCAAAACTCCTTTATGCCGATTCTCTCCAGTATCACCCCACCGGCGCCGCATTCCCCGAGCAGATATTCGGCGCACTGGTAACGGAAAAGGTACGTTCACTGGGAGCAAAGCTGGTAAACTGCGACGGCGAGGTATTTATGCACCCGCTGGAAACCCGCGACGTCTGCGCTTCCTCGATCATCAGAGAATGCAAGGCAAGAGGAAAGGGTATCAGCACGGGAGACGGTCAGGGCGTATGGCTGGACACTCCCATGATCGAGCTGAAAAACGGCGAGGGAACGATCGAAAAGAGGATCCCCGCAATGCTCAGAATGTTTATGGAATACGGGATAGATATCCGCAAGGAGCCTATTATCGTTTATCCTACACTCCACTATCAGAACGGCGGTATAGATATTTCCGACGACGGTATGAGCGACATTGAAAATCTCTATGTTGCGGGCGAGGCTGTAGGCGGTATCCACGGCAGAAACAGGCTTATGGGCAACTCTCTGCTTGACGTCATCGTATTCGGCAGAAACGCGGGAAAGAGCGTTGCAGCTAAATTCAAGACCGTTACCCCAGGCAAGCTGACTCTTGAGCACGTAAACAGATTTGCTGAAGAAATGAAAAATGCGGGTATCACTACCGATGTTGTTTCTCCCAAGCTGCTGCCCGATTATGCCAGAAAAGCAAATTAACAAAAGGTAAAATAAATGTTAAAATTTATGATTACCTATATAAATTCTTGTAATTTTATAGTATAATTTAATCAGTACAGGTAAACCCCCGCATTAAAGCGGGGGTTTACAGCGTGTGATATGGGATAGTCTGATTTGAGCATGATCAAACATTGTGTTCTGATCAGAATGTCCTAAATGAATTTGGAGGATTGAGCTTTATGAATTTGTTCAACGGGGTAATATCTATTACGGGTATCACCTTCCTGATGTTTTTTATCTTCATAGTTGCAGGTCTGGGATACCTTTTGGGGCGCGTCACCGTAAAAGGCATTTCGCTGGGTACGGCAGGCGTGTTCATTGTTGCCCTGCTTATGGGTGCGCTGTTCTTCGGAAGCCTTGACAGTACAGTAACAATGACTGTTGCGGGCACAAAGATATCCTTTGCAAAAAATGCCCTGAAAATAATAGAAAACCTCGGACTGATAATGTTTGTGACATCTGTGGGATTTATTGCGGGACCCAACTTTTTTTCAAGCCTTAAGAAAAATTTCAAGTCCTACGCCCTGCTTTCGCTGATAATCATAGTACTCGGAGGCTTAACGACTATCCTTGTGATAAAGGTGTTTGGCTGCGGCACGGCAATGGCGGTGGGACTGCTTTCGGGAGCGCTTACGTCAACCCCTGCGTTTTCTGCGGCAAAGGACACATTAAGCACGGTTTATGCGGATAATCCCGGAGCCGCCTCCGCTTTTGAAGATATCGTTACCGTAGGTCACGGAATCGCCTATCTTTTCGGAGTTATCGGCGTTGTACTCTTTGTGCAGATAGTTCCTAAGCTCCTCCATGCGGATATCGAGGAAGAGCGCAAAAGGATAACCGCCGTTGACACGGGCGACGACAAGCTGGCGGACAAAAAGCTGTTCAGCATTGACGGATTCGGTCTTGCACCCTTTGCAATAGCCGTTATGGTAGGCGTATTCGTAGGCGGAATAAAGATACCTATGGGTTCATCAAGTTTTTCACTGGGAACTACGGGCGGCTGCCTCCTCTCCTCTCTTGTAATATCCCACTTCGGACATTTCGGTCCCATTTATATGCGCCCCGAAAAAAGAATGCTGGAGATATTCCGTGAATTCGGTCTTATGGCGTTCCTTATCGGCGCAGGCATTCCCGGCGGCGCAAGTTTTGTTGAGTATTTCCAGCCGGCATATTTCGTATACGGCGCGCTTATGACCCTTGTACCCATGATAGTGGGATTTATCATTGCAAAGTACGTTATCAAGCTGCCCCTGTTCAATAATCTGGGCGGTATCACCGGAGGAATGACCTCAACTCCCGCTTTGGGAACTCTCATAAACGTTGCCAAGACGGACAACGTAGCCTCCGCATATGCGGCGGCTTACCCCATAGCTCTCATTGCGGTAGTGCTTGTTTCGCAGTTCATAATAGTATTCTTCCCCGACTCTCTTTCGGTAATAGGAATGTGACAAAAATCCCTCCTGTGGGTAGCTCGCAGGAGGGATTTTTAGATAGGCAGAGGAGTGAATATACCGACAGCATTTCTTAGACTTTGTTTTTGATAAAAATCTTGGAATGTGCTTAAAAGTTTTGTAAAATTTTTGTGAACAAAGGCAATACAATAACAGTAATATTTGCCCGCTGTCTGACTTTGTGAAAATGTTTTATACAAGTAATGCCGCAGATGACATATACGATCATCTGCGGCATTAATACAAATCCCTCATTGAATTATGGGGATCAGTCATACATCTCCGGTTCGTAAATCTTAAAATCATCCGATACCTCGAACCGCTTCGGTATCTCCTCCGCCAACTTTTTACGCACACCTGCCATGATCCGGCCAAACACTTCAAATCCAAAATCGTTATTATAAGGACACTGCTCCCATGCGCAGTTGCATATGCACCTGAGCAAATGAGAAGCGGTATTTTCAATGGAGAAAATATTGCAGCTGCTGTCCTGCAGGTTAATATCCATTTCCTCATCGTCGTAATAATATTCAAAGGACAGCGGTTCTATGGGCTTACGAGCGTTTTCCAATGCTTTGAGCATATCCTCACTGCAAGATTCCACGCACTCATTGACTGCTTTTGTCAGTTCCTCGGATTTCCCCTCCGGCAAAAAATCAAAGCATAAATAAACGGGAATCTTTTCCTTGCCGGAATTAACATACACAGACCCAAGTCTGCCGCCCCGGTAAGTCACCTCAATATCCTTTGCCGTATCACAGTTACCAATATCGTAAACCTTATACCTGTTGGCACTGTTTGTTATCATACTGCCGAAATGCTCAATTGTAAGGCTTTCATCGGAACTCTGTCCAAGAACGCCCACCGCAAAAACGCCGTCCTCGTGAGTCATTGGTATTATTAATTTTTCCGCAGTACATTTCTCTCTGTTAAATGTTGGTATTTCTTCGGCAGGCGCTGTTATTTCCGCCTCTATCTTCTCATTCGGTGCAAAGGTTTCGCTGTCATATACCTCTTCAAACTTAAACCCCGTAAGTTTATTATCCTCAATAAGCCGAACAAATTCCTCAAGAACAAATATGTCGTAGGCTTCACATAAAGTTACCGCCTCGCCCGTTATCTTATTAAAACCTGATTGTTTGAGTCTGAAAACAGGGTAACTCTTTACTATATCCTTAAAACAATACTTAACTATATTTGAAAAAACAAGGTCATATGTGCCGTCAACAAACGGAGAATCAATCGGATGGGGAGAAAAAATCAATTTGTCAATATCAAGAGCGTCCTTTAATTCTATGTACTTGGTTGGTATAAATGAATAATATTTATTACCGTGTTCATCTGTACTCTCTAAAGGAAGAGTACAGATGAAATCATTGTATTGGGATCGTATAATATTTTTGGCACGTTCATTTGCCACCTTAAATTTTATCAAATCTGTATCCATTAAATCAGCTAATGGGTACTGCATGAACTCCTTGTGACAAAAGTCAAATTTAAAAGGTATACTGCCATTAAATTTATTTTCTTCAGCCAACAATAATTTATCTACGTCTAATTGTGTCATTGAGTCATCATCCAAATAGACCGGCGACCTATATCCCTTGCAGCATTTTATTTTATAAACTTTCATAAAATTTACAGGCATCTAAACTATTTGATACTCATTTCAATATAATTTACATTATGAGTACAAATCTTTTATGAGTATTAAACACCTTTCTCCTTTCTTAAAATATTGTGTACAAAAGGACACATTTTTTGCACTGTTCTCATTTGCTCATAAAGCAAATAAGAACAGCGGTAACTATTGGTGAAAAATGACACCATTATGCAATCAATTAAGAAATAAGGATTGGATCATTCGATTATGTCTTTATCATCAAACTGACTCTGTGAAATTGGAATATATCCGTTGACTTTCAACTGACCATTAAGAAGTTCACCACGCAGTTCATTAAGTGTCTTACATATATGTTCTACGCATATTTGTCTACTTTTTTCATCCCCCTCTTTGTACATATTATTCATGACGAGAATATCGTATGCTTTTTTAAGCTTTTCGTATACCTCTTTGTAATAGTCATTATTATGCCTCCCCCAATGATAAGAAGTAATTCCAACAAATTCATTTTTCTTGTAGGGCAAAAACACACCATTAGCAGCCGAATTAAGGTCAATTTTATATTTTGCCAATATATCACGCGACTTGACCGCATTAGGATTAGAATCATTTATCGCAACAATATGATGTGCTGTATTTGCATACGGGGGGCTGCCGACACCCGCTAAATACAACTCTTCTCTAAACAGAGGCTGGTCTTTTTTCAATCCGTTCGGGATAGTAATTTTTGTGAAGGATTGTTTTGT